>CAYZVM010000031.1:0-37207 GCA_964481485.1 uncultured Saprospiraceae bacterium
CGAACTTTAAAAGTTAAAAAGAATGTTGAAAGTCAACTTCTTCCGTTGCCGAAGGAGGGGCTGAAGAAGTTTGGGGGAAGTCTTAGGAACGGTGCTGGAATAAAGTATCAAATTCAGGCTACAGATTTTGGAGTCAGATTTTCTGTTTTTGAGCGAGCATAGCAGTGCTATTTGAGCGAAAAAAGAGGAAATCTGGCAGCAAAAGATGGGCATCAATTGGGTGCTTTATTCCAGCACCGTTCCTTATTATTTGAGTTGTGGATTATATTCCAGCCAGGAAGCGAGGAGACGACCGGCTCACTTAGGTTAGCCGCCCCCTCGCCCATGGCTGGGAAAGCTCATTTGAAATCAATTCGGTAATATCTGTGCAGGTTTTCCACCGGATAATTGCCCGGAGCGAGGGTTGTTATTTTTAATCCCAAAGCAGCCACGATGTTGCTCGGTATCTTGCAGGGTTCGTCCATTTGCAGCACGCCGTGGCGCAGGTGGTTGCGCACGATGTGGGTACAAAGCAATTCGCGGGGCAATATGAGCGACACACCTTCTCCTTCATTGGAAGAGATAAGCAGCCCCCCGGCACCGCGGCAGTTGTGCTTTAAGGCCACTGCTCTCGCGCTGTTGTGCGCATTGAGTTTGCAGATGCCTGTGCCACGGCAGCCGACGCTCGGGGAGCCAAATACCACGTCGCAACGGAGCGACTTGGGCAGGTTCACTCCTGCATACCCGTGCAGCAGCAAGTTTGCTTTCGGGAGTTCGTGCCTTTTGATGGTGCCGTATGCGATTGTGGTCATTGTGCGTTCCATAGTGAAAAATTGAAGCAGAAAAATGTGTTGTGACAATGGGTGATTGATATTTGTTCTTGTGATTTTGGGGAGCCGATGAACGGCGTTTTGTTTTCAAGTTTATCGGGGTTTTTGAGTCATTGGAAACCGCCTCCTGGTGGCTTCCGCGATGGCGCTTTTTCAAGCTCCAATCAGGTCGAGGCCTGTGATGTTTGAGTAGTTGTAGAGGTGCTTTTCCATGACTGCGTTCTGTTGTTTTTTCGTCCTTTTGATAGGTCAAAGGTCAGCCCATGCGCACCCCTGGCTAAGGACAGAAACACAGCCTCACAAGTCCGGTAGTTTTCACGGACTGTGCTTGGTTTTCCAATCTTATTCTATGATTATCAATTGTTTATGAGAAATGTGGAAGGTCTTTTTGAAACCTGAAACAGCCTAAAATGCTCGTCTCCGCACCCCTCCGAACGGCGAGTAGGGGCAAAAAAAAGCCCTCCCGAACCCGTCGGCTGACGAATTCGGGAGGGCTGCGCCGCCACCGTTCAAATATTATGGTGGCGGGGAGGCCGGTGCGGATTTATGGACGCGCTGATTTCACTTTATGGATTTTCAAATCAAGCGCCGCGACGGTGATTTCCCACAATGCTTCATAGGGTACTATCTCGACTTCGTGCGCCTGTTGCGCCGCTTCGAGCGGCACAGAGGTGAGCATATTATAGTAGCGCTCGGTTTTGCGCGCCACGGCTTCCCGATGGTAAGAGGCCAGCGGGATTTGGAGCAACATTTTTATGAAACAGTTGCTGCGGAAGGTGTCGCTGTCACGCAGGTAGCGGCTGCAATATTTCTCGATGCCTTCGATGCGGTCTGATGCCTGGTCGTAGTTTTTGTCGGCAAGAGAAAGCAAAATCTGGACGATGAGGACGGAGATGTTCATGCCGCGCTTGTCTTTTGAAAAAAGCGGGATTTCGTTGAGAAAGCGGCTTATCTTGAACTTGGAAATTTTTGCGGACAAGATGCCGGGCGGGATTTTGCCGATTTTGATGAGGAAGTAAAGGTATGCCTGATAGATGCGCCACATTTCTGTGATTTGCACGCCTTTTTCCTCAAAACGCGGGTAGTTGGTCACTTTCTCGTAGAGCCAATAAGCATCTTCGTAGTGGCCGCTGTGCATGGCGAGCAGGAAAAACAGTTCTTGGAGTTTGAACCAGTTGAAAGAACCTTCTTCAAAATAATAACTGCAACGGTTGACGACGGCTTGGCCTTTTTCAAACTCGCGCAGCTGCAAATAACAGACAATCAGGTTGTAGTAAAACACTTGCAAAGGCAGGCCGCTGTCGTAGTCTTTTTGGTCGAAGAATCGGATAGCGTCTTCGCAGAGGCGGGCCGTGTTCGGGTAGTCGTTTTCGCCATTGTAAATCATCATCTGCACCAAACGGCCAAACATGTGGAGTTTGAACGAGGTACATTCGGCCATGAACGGTTCCAATTCTTCATAACGCAATTTGGCTTCCTCCACTACTTCCAACTTTGTGGCTTTGCTGTTGGTGAATCGGACCATCAGTTCGGAATAGTGGTGTTCCGCCTTATTTTCCATCATCCAAATCTTCTCGTACTGCTCGTATTGTTCGCGCACCTTTTCGTATTTCTTCACGTCGCCGTCTACGATGCTGTATTGCAATCGAAGCACACGCAAAATATCGAGGGTCAGTTCGGTGAACTCGAAATGGGTGGTTTGCCGCAACAGGCGTTCGAGCAAGTCAATCCCGTTCACTTTCGCGTTCCGGCTGAGCAGGGTCATCGCCGTAGCCCATTTTTTATAGCACTCGAAGAACGCTTTTTGGCGGCTCGAAAAGTTGGACTCTTTAAAATGAAGTAGGAAAAATGCGTCGAGCAGGCGCTCTTTCAGGTTGCTTTTGGCGGCGGCGAGGGTAGCGATATCCGAGTCGCTGTCGCCAAACACGCGCAAAGCATCTTCTTCGGAAAACGAGTCTTTTTCGGTGACAGCGTTGAAAATTTGCTCCATTTTAGTCCCGGGCTCCACAATCCATTGCATCACTCCGTTCCTTTTTAGTTTAGTTTTCTCCAGTAAATCAGCAAGTTCGACCAAGTCGCGCATATTCGATTTCTTTATTCGGTTACAGTATCCACAGAAAAAATCCCTGTGAGTGGCGATATGAAACCGGGTTTTGGAAGGTAAAAACGAAACAACACCTCCTTCTGTGTGAACGACACCAGAAGCCAAGGCTCGGTTTGAAAAACTATAAGAATCGGGTAGAGGAAAGAGAAACCGGATGTTGGAAAGGCGGGATTAAATGTTGCTTATGGATTAGTGGCAACTGCACAAAGGTAAATTAAGGTATATGTTTCTTAGTAATAATTTGAAACAAAAAATACCGGCCTGCAAACCTGAGGCTACCCGCCGCCACCAAAAACCATACCTAACAATAGTTTTACCTCGCCGCGCTGTATCAAAAAGCCGTTTTACCAATATTTCTGTCTTGTATATGCCAGAAAATAAAAAAACGAGACCGCCCCACATTGTTACCTGTGGGACGGCCTCGTTTTCTTTAAATCAATCCTTCATTAATCCATCATCATTGTTGCACCACAAATTTCATCGCCTGCACACCTCCGTCAGATAGGATTTCCAAATGATACATCCCCCCGGGCAATGAGCCGACGTTGAGTTTTTGCACAAACTCGCCCGCGTTCACCGTGCCGAAATCTCCTTCGAGCATCAGCCGCCCCGTGAGGTCGCGCACGCCATAGCGCAGCGCTTCGGAATCGTTCAGGTTGAACCGCACGAACAAATCGTCAGCGGTCGGGTTGGGCGAAAGTTGCAAATCGCTGAGCTTGCCATCCAATTCGTTCGTGCTCACCAGTTCGTCCAGCGGATAAGTGTCGCCGTCCGTTTCGGCCACCCACACTTGGAAGCCCGGCTGACCGCCGCTGAGATAGCCCGATGCAAAAAGCGTGATTGCCTGACCCGTGAGTGCGCTCAAATCGGCTTTGTACGATTTCACTATCGTAGTGTTGTCGTCCGCCGGTGTGATTTGCACCGTGTATTCGGTCGGCGGCACGCTGATGTAGTCTGCGTATTCGCCAAATTCCACATTGTCAAAAATGACGGGACCGCCCGGTAGCTGCACGTCCACCTCCGGCGCATCGAGCGAGCCATGGAAAAGCGAGGCCTCCACATTGGCGCTGTTCAGGGCGCGGGTGCGGCCATTTTCACTGAGGAACAAACCAAAACCCGGCGTGCCGCCCACGACGCCAGCAGCCATGATAATATACGTTTTGCCAGTTTCCATTGTGACAGGCAAGCTGTAAATCGCATCACCCGACGAAGTGCTGTTTGCGGGTGCTACCGAGAGTGTGAAGGGCGTTCTCGCCGGAAAAAAGCCGATGCCGGTCGCTTGGTGAAACACAAAATCATCTAAAATCTGAATGTCGTCAAAATACAAGTCCACTGTCGGGCTGGGTGCGTTGTGGATAGCTTGACCGCGTGCGAATGCGGGCAGCGGGAAAGTAATGCCGTCCGGCAATGCCATCCAAAGGTCAAACGCGGGGTCAGCGCCCAACAAACCAGACGCGAACACCACGCCCACCAAACCACCCAATGTAGAGAAATCGCCACCCCAAGTACCCACCAATGCGTTCGGGTTGCCAGTGGCAGCCACGTCGAGCAGGTACAAATCGGGGTCAAGGCTCAGGTAGTCCGTGAATGTGCCATAAGCCACATTTGTCGCCACAGGCGAACCATCAAACGCCGAGGTGACATCCACGTTGGGAGCGCCGGGCGACCCGTGGTGAATTGCCAATTCCAACTTCGTGCCGTCCAAGGCGCGTTCGCGGCCCATATCATTTACAATCAAATCAAAACCCGGTGTGCCGCCTACTGTGCCGCTCGCTACCGCGAGGTAAGTTTTGCGGTTTTCAAACGTCAGCGGGAACGTCGCAATGACATCGGCGGACGATTGGCTGTTGCCCGGAGCAACACCCAACGGAATCTGTACCTCCGCCGGGACATAAATAAACGGTGTGGCCGTGCGGAATTCAAAATCGTCAATAATCAAATCATCACCGGCGTACACATCCACCGTGGGTTCGGGTGAGTTGTGGATAATTTGCACCCGCGCCACTGGCGAGTTGGGCAGTTCGACCACCGTGCCATCCGGAAACACGGCGAACAACCCATAATTCAAATTGACATCGGCCAAAATACCGCTGGTGAAAAGCCGTGCCACCTTGCCGCCAAATACCGCCGGGTCGAGCCGGTGCGTACCGAGCAAATCATTGAAATTCGCCAACGTGACATCAATGTAATGCTCTTCGTTCGTCAAATTTGAATAAGGCGTGTAAGCACCAAAAACCACATTGTCGAACAGTGTGCCGTCGAGGCGTTCGTTCACGTCAATGCTCAGCGTAAACGGCGCGTAAAGCCCGTGGAAAGCACTCACACCAATGAAACCGGGCGCACCCGTTTCGCGGGCGTTGCCGTCCGCATAAAGATTGAACGGATACAACGGGTCGCCCACTATGCCCGCGGCGAATACCGTGTACGAGTTGCCGGAAGCAAAATTGACAGCGAAAGAAGCAATCGTATCGGCCACCGAGACGCTGTTGTCCAAAGCCACGCCGACCGAAATGTTGCGGTCGGCAGGGATATCCACAAATGGAGTTGCCGTGCGGAATTCAAAATTGTCAATCAACAAAGTATTGCCCGCATACACGTCCACCGTCGGGTTTGGCGAGTTGTGCACAATCTGCACCCGCGTCGTCGGCGTCAAAGGCAGTTCGATGACCGTGCCATCTGTCAGCGCCGCGAACAAACCAAATGCCGGTGTGCCGCCCAAAATGCCGCTGGCAAATACAAAAGCCGCACCGCCAGTCAGCCCTGTCACGTCCGCGCGATATGTCGCCACCACATCGGCTGAGCCATTGGCCCGCACCGCGAGGTCGTACACATCCGATTCAAAACTCAGGTAGGGTGTAAACTGGCCATAGGCCAAATTTTCAACCACATTATCAGCCACAAAAACGGCATCCACATCCACCGCCGGAGCACCCGGAGCGCCGTGCAGCACCGCGATATCCACCAAATCAGGCGCGACAGATGCCTCCCGGGCATTGGTATTGACAATCAAAGTAAATGGCGTAGTCAAATCGCCCACGATACCAGAGGCAGTAGCGATATACGTTTCGCCCTCGTCAAATTGCGCGGGGAACGTCGCAATCGCGTCAGCTACTGAGGTGCTGTTGGCGGGTGCCACCGCAATAGAAAGCAAGACATTTGCCGGCACATCAATAAACGGTGTGGCCGTGCGGAATTCAAAATCATCCAGCAGCAAATCGCCGTTCACATACACATCCACCGTCGGCTCGGGCGAGTTGTGTATCACCTGCAACCGCGCCGAAGATGGATTGCCCACCTGCGGGAATTCTACTACCGTGCCGTCGGGCAGTGCTGCAAACAAACCAAAACCCGGCAGTCCGCCCACCAGCCCACTGGCAAACACACGCGCTGCGCCACCAGTCAGCCCAGCTAAATCAGCCTGATATGTGCCCACCAGCGTATTCGTGCCAGCGAGTTTTACTTGAATCAAATAACTGGCAGGATTCACCGCCAGATAAGGCGTGAATTCGCTGTAAGCAATATTATTGACCAAAGGCCCAGCGCCAAAAACGGAAACATCCACAGCCGGAGCGTCGGGCGAGCCGTGCAAAATCGCAAACTCCACCTTCGTTGGGTCGAGTGCCGCCTCGCGAGCTTCATCGGCCAGCAAAGTGAACGCGGGTGCGCTGCCAACCAAGCCAGAAGCAAAAACCGCGTAAGTTTTTCCAGTTTCAAAATTGACAGGAAACGAGGCAATCACATCCAAAACCGAGGTGCTGCTGTTGAGTGCGACCCCCACATTGAAACTCCTATCCGCTGGCACATCAATAAACGCCGTAGCCGTGCGGAATGCAAAATCATCAATCAACAGCGTGTTGCCAGCGTACACATCTACCGTCGGGTCGGGCGAGTTGTGAATCACCTGCACCCGCGCAGTTGGCGTGACCGGCAGCTCCAACACCGTGCCGTCAGCCAAAGCAGCAAACAAACCAAAAGCAGGCGTGTCGGCCAAAAAGCCACTGGCAAAAACATAAGCTGCACCACCAGCCAAACCGCTCAAATCGGCGCGGTAAGAAGCCACCGCATTGGGCGAACCCGTCGCCCGAACGGCCAAATCGTACACACCTGGATCCAATTCGAGATAAGGCGTGAATTCGCCAAAGGCGAGATTGCTGACCACATTATTTGCCACAAAAACGGCATCTACGTCCACAGCTGGAGCATCGGGTGCGCCGTGCAATACGGCTACATCCACCTTGCCGCTGTTCACGGCAAACTCGCGGCCCATGTCATTCACCACAAGGTCAAACGCCGGAGAGCCGGGCAGCACACCCACCGCCGTCACGATGTAGGTTTTATCTTCTTCGAAGATAGCGGGGAAATTAGCAAAAGCGTCAGCCGCTGAAGTACTGTTGGCGGGTGCAAGGGCAATATCAAGATTTACATTGGTTGGAACTTCAATAAACGGCGTCGCGGTGCGGAACTCAAAATCATTGAGCAGCAACGCGCCATTGGCGTACACGTCCACCATGCCGGCTGGCGAATTGTGGATAATCTGTACCCGGGCTGGTGCTGGCAAACGGGGGAATTCCACCACCGTGCCATCCGGCAAGGCAGCGAATAGCCCCAAGCGGGGCGTGCCGTTGAGCAGGCCGCTGGCAAAAACTCGTGCCGCTGCGCCCGCCAAACCACTCAAATCCGCCTGATAAGTATCCAGCGCATCGGGCGAGCCAGCCGGTTTCACTTGAATCTGATAATTGGCCGGGGGAACGCTGAAGTAGGGTGAAAATTCTCCGTAGGAAATATTCTCGATCACGTTGCCAAGACCAACGACTTCCACATCCACCGCAGGAGCGTTGGGCGAGCCGTGCAACACATTGAACTCCACATTGGCAGGGTTCAAAGCTGCCTCGCGCGACTCATCAGCCAGCAAAGTGAACGCAGGGCTGCCGCCGACGATGCCGGAAGCAAACGCCGCATAAGATTTGCCAGTTTCCAAACTGACCGGGAACGTCGCTATCGCGTCGGCCACCGAGGTGCTATTGTCCGGTGCTACCGCCACGCCAAAGCTGCGGTCGGAAGGCACATCAATATAAGGTGTGGCTGTGCGGAAGGCAAAATTGTCGAGCAAACGCACATTGCCGGCATACACATCTACCGTCGGGTCGGGTGCGTTGTGAATCACCTGCAAGCGGGCAAACGGTGTCAACGGAAGTTCAATCACCGTCCCGTTGGCGAGTACCGCAAACAGCCCGAAGGCCGGGTCGCTGGTCACAAAACCGCTGGCGAGTACCGTGGCCGCCTGCCCTTTCAGCGCGCTCAAATCGGCGCGGTAAGTATTCACCACATTCTGCGTCCCCGCCACGCGCACCGTGAAGTCATTTTTTTCAGGGTCAACACTCAAATATCCGGGAGCAAAATTGCCGTAGGCGAGGTTTGTTATCGCGTCATTGGCAACAAAAATCGCATCTACATCTACCGCCGGAGCATCCGAGGAGCCGTGAAAAACGGTGACATCCACCTTCGCCGTGTCGCTGGCCTGTTCGCGGCCATCCGCGTTGATAATCAATTCAAAAGGAGCGTTTGGGTCGCCAATGATGCCATTGGCGACAGCGATGTAGGTGCCGCCGTTGAGCAAAGTTGCCTGAAAATTTGCGATGGTGTCACTCACTTCGAGGCTGTTGTCCAATGCCACGCCAATATTGGTCGGGCCAGTCGGCAAAAACACAAACGGCGTGGCTTCCCGGTAGTCCAAATCATCCACCAACAAATCGCCGTTGCCATAAATATCCACCGCCTGCCCGGGCGAATTGTGGATGACTTGCACCCGCGCCACCGGAGTCAGCGGGAGTTCGATGACCGTGCCATTGGGCAACGCGGCAAAGAGGCCAAAACCCGGCACTCCGCCGAGCAAACCGCTGGCAAAAACACGCGCCGCACCGCCAGCCAAGTTTGTCAAATCTGCTTTGAAAGTGCCGACAATTGCGTTGTTGCCAGCGGGTTTCACATCCAAATAATACACACCGGGGTCAACACTCAGGTAAGGCGTGAACTGGCCGTAAGCCAAATTCGACACGATTTTGCTGCCAGCACGCACCACCACATCCACTGCGGGGGCATCGGGTGCGCCGTGCAGCACGTTCAAATCCACTTTCGCAGGATTGGTAGCGGCTTCACGCGCCGCATCGTCCGCGATAAGCGTGAAAGGAGTGGTTGCGTTGCCCTCAATACCCGATGCCGTGACGGCGTAGGTTTTGCCATTTTCGAGGGTCAAATCCGTCGTGAAAAATGCCTCTGCTGCCGAGGCACTGCTCGCTGGCGCCACCGCTACGGTGAGGGGAATACCCGCCGGTATCGAGATGAACGGCGAGGCAGTGCGGAAAGCAAAGTCATTGAGTGTCAGTGCGCCGTTCACATACACATCCACCGAAGGGTCGGGGGAGTTATGAATGACTTGCAGACGGGCAAACTGTGCCTGTGCGGTCACTGCCGAAAGCAGTAGTACCCAAAAAGTCGTGATTAAATTCTTCATGTGCGTAAAAGGAGATTGGTTGGTGAAAGTTTGTTTCTGTAATTGCGGGACTTAACACGGCTACTTGAGTTGTGTTTAAGGATGGGCGAGGCAAACCTAAACAAAAGCGTGATTTGTGCCTAAAACTGGCAAAATAAGGCATCCTCACTTAGCGTACAGAAACTGCGCAGACGGCTTTACACTCAATTTGGTTTTACATTACAAATAATTAATCTAACTTTTTGAAAAACAGCAACTTAACTCAAACTTAAACCCTTGTTTTTCATCATCTGTATAGTGCGATGCTACTTTTGCCGCGAATTAATGCTGGAAAAACATGGTTCAGCATTCCTCTTTTTGTTTCCCGATTTTTTCCTGCCCGCACTGCGCATCGGGTAATTCCGGCCAATTGGCCTAATCGTTTTTTAAATCACTAAACTTTTTTCCATCTATGAAGGCTTTTTTCCAAACCTTCAAGGGTGCGCTTTGTGCCCTTGTGCTTACTTTCTTGTGCGTTGTAGCGACTGATGCTCAACGCATTAGTGGTATCGTGACCGATGCCGAAACCAATGAACCTTTACCCGGGGCCACGATTGCCGTGCAAAATCAGGCACGCGGCACCGTGACGGACGCTGAAGGCAAATTTGCCCTCGATGCTGTCCCAAGTGACGTGCTTACCGTTTCGCTCGTAGGCTATACCGTGCAGACGCTGACCGTCGGCAATGCTTCGGTTCTCAACATCGCGCTTTCGCAGGGTGAAGAACTGAAGGAGGTCATCGTGACCGCACTGGGCATTAGCCGCGAGAAAAAATCGCTGGGCTATTCTGCTCAGGAAGTAAAAGGCGACGACCTGAACAAGGCACGCGAGACAAACATTATCAATACGTTGTCGGGTAAGGTCGCTGGCCTCACCGTCGTCGGCAACCCTTCGGGCATCGGTTCGTCGTCGCGCATCACGATTCGCGGCGAGCGTTCTTTGAACATCAACCGCAACCAACCGCTGTTTGTGGTGGATGGTGTGCCCATCAGCAACGAGTTTCGGGGGGCTTCCGGCAACAGTTACCAAGATGCCGACTACGGCAACGGCGCGGGTGTGGTCAATCCCGACGACGTAGAATCCATCACCGTGCTGAAAGGTGCGAGCGCAGCGGCTTTGTATGGCTCAAGGGCAAACAACGGGGTGATTTTGATTACGACCAAATCGGGCAAAAACACAAAAGGAATCGGTGTCTCTGTCAATTCTACGTTCACGGTTGAAAACGTACTTCGTCTGCCAGACTATCAAAACGTATATGGCCAAGGGCTGAACGGCGAATTTGAGTTTAAGGATGGCAACGGAGGCGGCACAAGAGACGGTGTGGACGAAAACTGGGGACCAAAAATGCAGGGCCAACTCCTTAAACAATTCGACTCGCCCACCGCCAATGGTTTCCGGGGCGGCGATGTGGGCAATTTGTTCAATACTATTGGCCCTGTGGACCTCGACCAGCAATTGGCGACACGCGGCGACATCACTGCTACCCCGTTTGTGGCTTATCCGGACAACGTCAGGGATTTTTTTGAAACTGGCATGACCAACACCCACAACGTGGCCGTGTCGGGCAGCAACGAGAAAGGCGATTTCCGCCTCTCTTACACTTGGCTCGACCAAACAGGCACGGTACCGAATACCGATTTGAAGCGCAACACAGTCGCCTTCGCAGGCGGGCTCAATTTGAGCCCCAAACTCCGGGTACGCACAGCCATCAACTACCTCAACGGGGCGAGCGACAACCGCCCAAACCTGAGTTACGGTACGGAAAATATCATGTACCTGTTCAACTGCTGGCTGGGCCGCCAAGTGAACATGGCATCCTTGCGCGACTATTGGATGGCGGGTCGGGAGAACCTCAACCAGTTCAATTTCAACTACAACTATCACGACAACCCCTACTTCAACGTGTATGAAAACACGAACAGCCAGGATTACGATCGGGTGTATGGCAACCTTTCGGTGACGTACGATTTCACGCCGGAACTCAGCCTTATGGTACGCGGCGGCACAGATGTGAACAGCGAATTTCGCGGTCGCCGCCGGGCTTACAGCACGCAACGTTTTCAACGCGGCAGTTACCGCGAGGAGCGCATCAATTTTTCTGAAACGAACACCGATTTCTTGTTGAACTACAAACGTCCGTTGAGCCAAAAACTCGATCTTAATCTTGGTTTTGGTGGCAATGCCATGCGCCAAGTGGGGCGTTTTTCTGACGTCATCGCGCCAGAACTTGCCGTGCCGGGTATTTTCACGCTGAGCAACTCCCGCGTGGCCTTGCAAAACCTGACCAACACGCCTTACACCGAAAAGCGCATCAACTCGCTCTACGCCACCGGCCAATTGGGGTTCAACAACTTTCTTTACCTCGACCTTTCTGCCCGCAACGACTGGTCGAGCACGCTGCCGACCGATTCGCGCAGTTACCTCTACTATGCTGCCAACGTCAGCGCCGTTTTGACCGATGCCTTCAAAATCAACACCAACGGCGTGCTTTCATTTGCAAAAATCCGTTTCGGTGTTGCGCAGGTTGGCAACGACACCGACCCTTACCAGTTGGCGACGATTTTCAACGCGCAAACGCCCGTGCAGGGCAGCCCGTCTTTCAGCGAGTCGAGCGTTCTGATCAATCCTGGTTTGAAACCTGAAATCAGTACTTCTATCGAGACCGGTTTCGATGTGCGTTTTTTTGGCAACCGCGTCGGCCTTGATTTCACATACTACAATACGGAGAGCAAAAACCAGATTTTACCAATACAACTTTCAAGCACAACAGGCTATAGCGCCCGCATCATCAACGCGGGTTTGATTCAAAACCAAGGCATCGAACTGACACTGAATGCTTCACCGGTTCGCACACGCTATTTCTCTTGGGACATTGCGCTCAACTTCTCTCGCAACCGCAGCGAGGTGAAAGACCTTTTCACCGACCCGGTTTCAGGCCAAGAAGTGACCAACTATGTATTGGCTGACCGCTATGTGACTGTGGAAGCACGTGTTGGCGAACAAATGGGCAATATGTACGGCATCGGTTATGCTCGCGTGAGCAGCGACCCGAATAGCCCTTACTACGACGCAAGCGGTCAGTTTGTGGGGCAAATCGTGTACAACTCGGAAGGCAAACCAGTCGAGACGCCCAGCCGTATTTTGCTCGGCAATTACAACCCAGACTGGCTGGGTGGCATTGGCAACACTTTCACTTTTAAAGGTTTGTCGCTCGGTGTGCTGTTCGATATCCGCTCCGGCGGCGAGGTGTATTCGCACACACAAACCGTAGGCCGCGAAGGAGGCCAAATCATCGAAACACTCGAAGGTCGCGCAGATGGTTACGATTTGAGCGTGGAAGGCAACGGCGTGATTGGACAAGGTGTGGTACAAAACGCCGACGGTACATTTAGCGCCAACACAAAGAAACTCAGTGCGCGCGAATGGCACACTTCCTACACTTTGGGCCGCCGCCTCATTGAGGGTGTTATTTACGATGCTTCTTTTGTAAAACTCCGCGAAGTACGCCTCGGCTACACTTTGCCCAACAGATTGTTCGGGAACACTTCACTCCGCGATTTCAACATCAGCCTTGTGGGTCGGAATCTCGCGCTGTGGACCGACGTGCCGCACATTGACCCTGAAACGTCGTCCACATCGGGCGGCACGGTCATCCCAGGGGTAGAATCGGTGGCACTGCCTTCCACGCGGAGCTGGGGCGTAAATTTGAATTTCAGGTTTTAAAAGGAGGTTTAGAAGGATTTAGATAGTTTAGAAGGGTTTAGAAAAACGCCGGCCTAAACTATCTAAACCCTTCTAAACCCCTCTTAACCCATTTTCCATTCATTTTAACAACACACACGATGAAACATATTTTTCTTAAATCATTGATTGTCTTTGGTTTCATAGCCCTCTCTTCTGGCTGCACCAAAGATTTTGACGATATCAACACTACGCCCAATGCACCTCTTGTGGTCAGTTCGAGCCTCCTGCTCCCACAAATCCAGCGCGATATGATGAATTCGCTGATGGGCGAAACTTGGGGCATCGGCAACATCGTTATCCAACACACGGCCAAAAACCAGTTTGTGAATGAAGACCGCTACCTCTGGGGCGAACTGAACAGTATCTGGAACAACGTGTACGACAATATGCGCGACGTGAACACGATCATCGCGCAAAGCGAAGCCAATGGCGAGAACAACTACAAAGGCGTGGCGCTCGTGATGAAGTCTTGGATGTTCTCCTTAGCGACCGATGCCTACGGCGACGTGCCTTACTCAAGGGCTATTCAGGCAAAAGAAGGTGAAAACTACCCTGCTTATGACCCACAGGAAGATATTTACAACGGCATTTTAGCGGACTTGAAAGAGGCCAACGATTTGCTTGGCACTAGCCTTGAAGTTGTGACCGGAGATGTCATTTTCGCAGACAACGAGACCAAAGCCGATCAATTCCTGAAATGGAGAAAACTCGCCAATTCGCTGCGCATCCGTGCGCTCCTGCGCATCTCGCGCAAACGCGACGTGAGCACAGATTTGAAAGCCATCTTGGACAACCCGGCTGCCAATCCGATTTTTGAGAGCAACGCCGACAATGCCGTTTATTCCTACAAATCAACTTCTCCCGACCAGTTCCCTCTCTATTCCGCACGTATCGGTTCTTTCAATGAGTTCCGCGCCAGCAAAACCCTGCTCGACACCTTGAAAACACTGAACGACCCGCGTATGCCCATCTTCTTCCGCCCTACCCCTGATACTGAAGGCAAGCCCAATCCTAAATACGTCGGCATCCCCAACGGAATGAACGACGTGGACGCACTGACTTACAACGGTGGGCCGCAATTCCAATCGCGCATCGGAGCGTTCTACTACGAACAAGCTGTGTCTGCCCAAGGGCTTAACATCGCCAAAGGCGTGATTATGACATACGCTGAACTGCAATTCTTGCTCGCCGAAGCTGCCGAAAAAGGTTGGATTTCCGGTGATGCCAAGACGTTTTATGAAAACGGCGTAAATGCTTCCTTTGAGTTTTATGGCCTCACAGTACCCGTGGATTACCTCAATCGGCAGGAAACCGCATACACCGGCACCCAGCAGGAAAAACTCTCGAAAATCGGCTTTCAGAAATGGGTTTCATTGTACTTCCAAGGTTTGGAAGCGTGGTTCGACTGGCGGCGCACTGGTATTCCGGCACTTCAGCCGGGCGTGTCAAACCAGAACAATGACATGATTCCGGTGCGTTTCCGCTACCCTATCATCGAACAGGCGCTCAATTCTGCCAGTTACAACGCAGCCGTGCAACGTCAAGGGCCAGACGATTTGAATTCGAAGATGTGGTATTTGAAATAAGGTCTAAGAAAGTACGCTTCATACAATATGAGTTTAGGTAGCGCGGAAAAACGGCGCAATGCCGTTTTTCCGCATTTTTTTGAAAAATAATGACTTCAATGACCTGAATGGCGCTATGACACATCACAACACAAACGAAACCATCGCCACCGTTCTTTCGGTCTTCCGCGAGCGCGGCCACGAAGAGTACCACGGCGAACCCGTGAGCCAACTAGAACACGCCGTACAGACGGCAGAACTCGCGCAAAGAGGTCATCCCAACGACCCCGAATTTATCCTCGCCGCATTCCTGCACGACTTCGGCCATCTCTGTGGTTCCGTTTTTGGCGACGACAGTATGGACGGTTACGGCGTAGTGCAACACGAAATCGTTGGCGCCCAAGTGATTCGCCGCCTCGGTTTTTCCGAAAAAATTCACCGCCTCATCGCCGGCCATGTGCAGGCCAAGCGCTACCTCGTCAGCACCGACCCGGCCTATTATGCCGCCCTTTCCGAAGCCAGCAAAATCACTTTGGAAAAACAAGGCGGATTGCTCTCTTCTGAAGAACAAAAAGATTTCGAGCAAGACCCGCTTTTTGAATTGCACATCTCTCTGCGCCGCCTCGACGAACAGGCTAAATTAACAGGACAACCCATGACCGATTTATCTTGGCTGGAAAATTTGATGCGAGAACACCTTACAAGAATTTGTCCGAAACCCTCCCTCCCGTAGTTATGAAAAATTTCTGCCTCCTCTTCGCGCTACTTTGCTGCGCCGCTCTTCCCGCCCAAAAACCCGGCAAACAACTTAGAAATCAATCCATGTTGTTGCCCACTGGTTGGTCGCTCACGCCCGCCGGCACCTCGCTGCCATTGGGGGACTTGCCGCTGAACGTCGTCGTTTCGCCCAACAAAAAATACCTAGCCGTCACCAATAACGGCCAGAGCAAGCACTCCCTGCAACTCATCAGCGCGAAAAAAGGGCGGCTGCTTCACTCGATTGAAATTCCCATCGCCTGGCTTGGGCTCGCATTTGCCGACGACTCCAAAACGCTCTACGTTTCGGGCGGCAACAGCAACGCCATCCTACGCTACGTGGTTGAAAAAGAAAAATTGGTGCTGCGCGATACCATGATTCTGGGCAAACCCTGGCCGACGCGCATCTCACCCGCTGGGATGTGTGTAGACGACCGTCGCGGCCTGCTATACGTCGTCACGAAAGAAAACCACAGCCTCTACGTCGTGGACACCCGCACAAAGGCCGTCGTACACCGCGATTCCATCGGTAAGGAGCTCTACTCCTGCGCCCTTTCACCCGACCGAAAACAACTTTATTTCACGCATTGGGGCGGAAACGAGTTGATTGTATGGGACACCGAATTGAGAAAAATAAAAACACGGATACCTGTCGGCGACAACCCCAACGACTTGACAATCAATAAAAAAGGAACACTTGCCTACGTCGCCTGCGCCGATGACAACTCGGTGAGCGTGGTGGATTTGACCCAAAACAAAGTCGTGGAAACGCTCGTCGCTACGCTTTATCCCGACGCACCCACCGGCTCCACCTCCAACAGCGTCGCCCTTTCGCCCGATGAAAAAACGCTCTACATCGCCAACGCCGACAACAACTGCCTCGCCGTGTTCGACGTGTCCGCTCCCAAGCAAAGCCGCTCACTCGGCTTTATCCCCACGGGTTGGTATCCAACCTGTGTGCGCACGGTCGGCAAAAAGATTTTTGTCGCCAACGGCAAAGGTTTTTCCTCGTTCCCCAACCCGAATGGACCTAATCCTACCCGTCTAAGGCAAAAAGTGGATTATCAAAAGGGCGAACAGGAAGAACAATATATAGGCGGATTGATGAAAGGAACGATGAGCATCGTCGCTGCGCCCAATGAACGCCAGTTGGCGGAGTACACGCGGCAGGTGTATGGCAACACGCCTTATACGAAAGAGCGCGAAAAATTGGCCGAAGGCGAGCCCGGGAACCCCATTCCCCAGCGCGTTGGCGACCCCTCACCCATCAAGTACGTTTTTTATATCATCAAGGAGAACCGCACCTACGACCAAGTGCTGGGCGATATGCCTGAGGGCAATGGCGACACTTCGCTTTGTCTTTTTCCCGAAAAAATCACGCCCAACCACCACGCGCTCGCCCGCGATTTTGTGCTGCTCGACAATTTCTACGTCAGTGCTGAAGTCAGTGCAGACGGCCACAACTGGAGCACGGCGGCTTACGCCAACGATTATACAGAAAAAACTTGGGTGACAAGTTACGGCCGCCGCGGCGGCGATTATGTCTATGAAGGTCAGAACCGCATCGCCTGGCCGAAAGACGGTTTTATTTGGGACCATTGCCGCCGGGCGGGCATCAGTTACCGCACCTATGGCGAGTTTGCCGACGACTACAAAGCGAGTATCCCAGCATTGGAAGGCCATTTTTGCCCTTATTTTACTTCTTGGGACACTTCGGTGAAAGACACGACGCGGGTGAGCCAATGGAAGCGCGACTTCGATTCGCTGGTGACAATCAATGCGTTGCCACGCCTCAGCACCCTTCGGCTTATCAACGACCACACCGAGGGTTTGCGCAAAGGTTCGTACACTCCTTATGCCCAAATGGCCGACAACGACCTTGCGCTGGGCCTCTTTATCGAACATCTCTCTAACAGCCCTGTTTGGAAGGAATCGGTAGTGTTCGTGCTCGAAGACGATGCCCAAAACGGCGCTGACCATGTGGACGCGCACCGCTCTATCGCATTTGTTATCAGCCCTTTCGTCAAAAGAAAATACGTTGACCACACGCTGTATTCCACCAACTCGATGCTGCGCACCATGGAACTCATCCTCGGTATGCCGCCCATGAGCCAGCACGACGCGGCGGCTACGCCACTGTGGCGTTGTTTTACAGAAAATGCCGACTATACGCCATTCAAAGCTTTGCCCTCCAACGTTAACCTCGACGACCGAAATGCCGCTGTGGACAGCGATTTGCAACGCCGTTCCGATGCATTCGACCTCACAGGGGAAGACCGGGTGCCGGATCTGGAGTTCAACGAAGTGCTGTGGAAAATCATCAAGGGCGAGCATTCGGAAATGCCTGCGCCGAGACGGGGGGCGTTTTTGAAATATACTGAGGAGGAGGGCGAAGAGGGGGAAAAAGATTGAATGTTTTGCAACAGCAGCGCCAAGGGCTTTTTGGGGTTGTTTTGTCGGAGCTGTCTGCTTTGCACGGGCGCACTACGAGAGACAGTATCCGATAGAATGACAAAAAGGTGAGAGAAGCCGGTACTCACCACGCAACAGCGACCGTCGCAAACACCGACCGCCCATACCCGTTCACACCCGATCCGTGCGTCCGGTAATCTTCGTTGAACAGGTTGAGCACCGTCAGGCGAAAGCTCAAAAAGCGCCATTCATAGCCCGCATGCAGGTTCAGCACATTCCAGCCGGGTGTGCCGCCTGAGGGGATTCGGTTGTCTTCCGTGTCCCCTTTTGCGAGGCGGTCTTGTTTCCCTGCGGCAAAAAATTCTGCATTGAACGACCACGCACCGGGCGTATAGTCCAACGCGAACCGGCCAAAAACTGGCGGAATGCGCCGCACGGGTTCGTTCGCGGTGACGTTTTGGCCATAGGTGTAAGTCAGGCTGCCCTGCGCCGACCAGTCGCGGGCAAAAGAATATGTCCAAGCTGTTTCGATGCCCTGAATATAAGCGCGTTCGACATTTTCCTTCCGATAAAGCGGATAGCCCTGCACGGTCTGCGTGTCCTGTTTGATGCGCGCGATGAGGCCGCGCAATTCGTTTCGATATAAATAAACTTCGCCTTGCAGTCTGGCAGTCAACAACTTGTAGCCGATTTGAGCATTGGCCGAGCGCTCCGGTTTCAGTTCATAGTTCGGTGTTTCAAATCGAAAGTCCACGATGCCGAGCGTACCGAGGTCGTCAATGTTTGGTGTTCGAAAAGCCGAATTTACGGAAACAAAAAGATTGGAATGCCGGCCTAATTTGCGCATTGCTGCCGCATTGCCCACGAGCGCCGAAGGTTCGAGCCGAGCTTGTCCGATGGCTTCCTCGTCAGCAGTGATGATAAAATGATTCCAGCGAGCGCCTGCTGTGAAATGCCATTTTGGCAAGTCAAACTCGTGCAAACTGAATGCTGCGATGCTCGCCATGGCGGCGCCATCGGGGTAGAGGCCGCGTTTTTCGCTCGCTGTGCCCGTGCTTTGGTCGGTGTCCGTGCGCGTGCTGTTCACCAAGTCGTGGTAAATTTCCACACCGCTGTTGGCTGACCAACGCTTGCCGAACGCATTGCTTATCTGTGCGATAGCACCGAGTGAGCGCACCTGGTCATTTTCATAGCGCAACACCGACGAGCCGTTTTTCTGGCTGCTGCGGCCTTCTTCGGTTTGTTGCAGCGAAGCGGTGACGCTCAAGGATTTCCAGACTCCCCGGTTCAGGGTTTGTTCCAATCGGGCATAGGTCAAAGCACGGTGTTGAGGGTCGAATTCGTTAACGGCGAAGTTTTCCAACTGCACTTTGTGGAATACCGGGACGTGGCTTTGATGTACATTCTGGTGCGCAAATGTCAGCGTAGCCGAGCCCGAGAGTGCGATTTTTCCTTTCAGATCAAAATCAAATTCCTTGTATCCGCTTGGCGACTGTTTTCCCGTTGTGTCTCCGCCGACCAAATCGCCGAAGTCGCGCCAAGTCAGCCCCCCGGTGAAAGCGAAACGCTGGCTGCCAAATTGCAAGCCTGTGCGGGCGCTTTGTTCCATACCCTGCGTAGCGCCGCGCAACACCACATCGCCGCCCCAATCTTGCTTTTCGGAAAACGCCACATCGCGGCTAAACGCCTGAATTGCGCCGCCCAGCGCATCAGAGCCATATTGCACCGAGCCGCTCCCGCGCAAGGCTTCTATCTTTTCTATTGAAAACGCGTCAATGGTGTTGAAATACTGGTTCGGACCGTAACGGAAAGTGGCGTTGTTGAGCCGGATACCGTCTATAAGTAGCAGGGTTTGATTGCCCGTGAGGCCGCGCAGGAAAGGCGAGCCGCCGCCGTGGTTGGTTTTTTGAACAAATAGGCCCGGCATAGCGGACATGGTTTCTGGCGCGGTGCGAAACTGCAGCGAACGGATGGTTTTTTCTCCCAGCATTTCGATGGCCTCCGGGGTGCCGAAGCGTGGAGCCGCGCTTCGTTGGGCGGTCACGACCAATTCCGTGAGTGTGCGCCCATAGACAGAATCCATCGAGACGGAATCGTGCAACATTTGAGCGCAAAGTCGTTGGGAGAAGGAAAGGGAAATCAGGGCGAGCGTGGAGCGGAGGGCAAAGACGCGCATATATGTCGGTTGTTTGGCGCGAAGGTAAAAGCGAGCAGATTAAGAGAAGGTTAAATGGCAGGTTGGTCACTTCACATTGATTTCATGTTCAATTCCGTCTTGGAATCGGTCGCTCTCCTGACCTTCGTCCTAAACAATTGTTCATGAAAACACTTGCCTTGCTCGCGCTCAGCACCCTCCTGCTCCTTGCTTGCCAATCCTCTAAATCTTCGCTTCAATCCGCCCGCCAATGGCTCGTCCAGCCGCCCGCGGGCGACCGCTACTGTCAAATCAACCTCGACGGCGAGACCATTATTCCCAATGGCCGGGTAATAAAACCCATGGGCAACACCGTCCGCACCGCACCGCACCCCTACGGGCTGGCGCTTTCGCCCGATGGCTCTGTAGCAGTGACAGCCAATTCCGGCAACCGCCCGTTTTCTATCACAATTTTGGAAAACCCCACTTCCGGCCAACCCAACGTGCGCCAAGTGCCAGAAGGTGCGATGAACGACCCCAACCTGCTCGAAGACGTATTCATGGGTCTTGCCGTCACGCCCGACAACCGCTCGGTGTGGGTGGCTGGCGGGCAATCGAATAAAATTTTCCGCTACGATCTGCGTACCGGCGCAAAACTCGACTCCATTCTTTGCGCTCAAGCCGACAACCCGGATGGCTATCTTGGCGACCTTGCCCTTACCCGCGACGGCAACACGCTCTACGCCTGCGACCAAAGCAATTTCCGCCTCGTGGTGGCCGACACGCGCGCACGTAAAGTGCTGCACTATGTTCCGGTCGGGCGCTATCCTTTCGGGGTGACTCTTTCGCCCGACGAAAAAACCGCGTATGTCGCCAACGTCGGGATGTTCGAGTACAGCCCACTCAACAATTTGAAAGAAAAGGATTTAAAAGGCACAGGGGTAGATTTCCCGACCTCCGCATTTGGCTCAAAAGAAATGCGCGAAGGCTACAAAAAAGGTCAACTTGACGTGCCGGGTTTAGGCGATCCCAATGCACCGGAATCATTCTCGGTATGGGCAGTAGATATGTCGGGAAATGCTCCCAGCGTGACGCACAAAATCAAAACGGGCTTCCTTGTAGGTGAAAAAATCGAAGGCATCCCGGCGGTGGGCGGTGCAAGCCCCAACTCATTGGTTGCTACAGAGCAGTTTGTATTTGTCAGTAATGGCAACAACGACTGCGTGTCGGTGATTGACCCAAAAGCAGTCAAGGTCGTGCAAAACATTTTCCTGAAACCCTTGCCACAACTTGCCCGGCATCGCGGTGTGATCCCATTTGGATTGGCCTTATCGCCCGACAAAAAACGGCTCTACGTTGCGGAATCGGGCATCAATGCGGTGGCGGTGATTGATGTAGCTTCGCTGACAGTTATTGGTCATTTGCCCGTCGGCTGGTTTCCCTCAAAATTGGCCGTTTCGCCCGACGGCAAAAAACTCGTAGTGGCAAACGCAAAGGGTTACGGCAGCGGGCCGAACGGTGGCTACACCTTTAAAGAAGGGCCGGAAGGCAGTTATGTCGGCCACCTGATGCACGGCTCTGTTACAATGCTTGACATCCCGGCGGACGCGGATTTGCCAAAGTGGACGCAGCAGGTTTTAGACAACAATTTCAAGATCGAGCCGACGAACGACCCTGCGCTGGCGGCCCGCAAAGACAATCCCGTCCCCCTTTTTCCGGGGGAAAAGAAAGCCCCGATTAAACATATCGTGTTCATTTCTAAAGAAAACCGCACCTACGATGAGGTATTCGGTCAAATCAAAAATGGCAAAGGCGACCCGGCAATTGCCCGCTACGGCTACAACCGCAGCTTCTCCAACAAGGCCAAAACTGTGACAGTGGAAGGCGCTGCCATCATGCCCAACCACCTCGCGCTGGCGCAGCGGTTTGGCATTAGCGACAATTTTTATGTGGACGCAGACCACAGTGCCGACGGGCATCGCTGGCTCGCGAACACCTACCCAAACGAGTGGATGGAAACGACCGTGTCGGCGGGTTACGGCGGCCATCGCGAAGTCAAATCAGGCACTAAAGCAAAAGGCCAATACGCATGGACAGGCGGCGCGGGCGCGATTTTCCCGGAAGACTACAACGAGGCAGGGTCGCTCTGGGACCACCTCGAACGAAACGGGATTTCATTCTACAACTTCGGCTTCGGCACAGAAATGGGGTCGAATTTCGCGGACTCCACCATGAAATATTACGGCCAAAAAGTGCTGGTCAATTTCCCAATCCCGGGGCCGCTCTACGGGCGCAGTTCGCAAAAATACGCGACCTACAACATGGCGATTCCCGACCAGTTTCGTGCAGACGTGTTCATGCAAGAGTTCAAAGAAAAATGGCTGTCGGGCAAAGAAAAAATGCCGCAAGTGCTGACCCTCATGCTGCCGCAAGACCACGGCGCGGGCGAACGCCCGGAGGCGGGCTATCCGTTCCGGGAAAGTTACATGGCCGACAACGACCTCGCATTGGGCCGGGTAGTGGAGTTTCTTTCCCGAACGCCTTATTGGAAAGACATGGCGATTTTTGTGACGGAAGATGACGCGCAGGACGGCCAAGATCATGTGGACGCGCACCGCAGCCTGCTGATGGTCTATTCTCCTTACGCGAAAAAGAACCACGTCAGCCATACGCACACCAGTTTCGGCAGCATTTTCAAAACCTTCTGGAACATCCTCGGCGTACCCTACCTCAACCAATACGACGCGGCGGCGGCAGATTTGAGCGACTTTTTTACCAACCAACCTGATTTCACGCCTTATTCGGCGCTACCAGCCGACCCGCGTGTGCTTGATCCGCAGAAATTGCTCACGCCTTTCGACGCAAAATTCGACTGGAAATCGCTGCTGGAATCGCCCAAGTTGGACAACGTGGAGGATTTTATTCGGGAAAAAAGTGGCGGGAATTGAGTTATGAGAGATGGGTTGTGAAGTTGCCCGCTAAAACCCTTTCGATTACCCATAAAATCGTCATCGTTCCTATAACCCGGCGTTAAAACGCCGGGTTATAGGAATCGTGACTTTGTGGGTAATCGAAAGTTCTAAAACCTCATAACTCAAACCACCTCCTGAGCCAGCCCGAAACTCATCGTCATGCCTGCTCCGCTCAGACCGTTGACAATCCAAATGCCCGGCTCGACCTCCAGAACGAAGTCTGTTTTGCCCAGAATTTTTGGATAAACGCCGTGCCAAGTCTCGGCAATCGAAGCATCTGGGAGCTGGGCAAACGTGTTCAAATAATTGAGAATCAAGTTGTTTATAGCCCCGTTGTCGAACGGCGACACATCCCAGCCATACTCGTGGCTGTCGCCGAGGATGATTTCCCCAAAGCGGTTTTGCGACATCAAAACATGGACACCGAAGCGGGCAAAGTCTGGATTTTCCCGCTCATAACGCTCGCGCACAGGAGCGAGGCTTTCCAAATGCGCAAAAGAAGAATAGTGCAGCAGTGTCAGCCCGGCACAAAGCGACGCGCCCAAATCCCAATCGTCGGGCTGCGAGGCCGTGCGCAACATTTGCAGTTTGCATTTTGTGATACCGCTTTCGCGGAAAACACGCGGGTACAAAGTTTCAAATTCAGCGCCTGAACAAATGAAAATCCGCTCGGCCTCCCAAGTCTCGTAAAAATCAGACAGGCATTTTGACTCCACGTGCGTCACCGCCGTGCCGAAGCGAAATTCAACACCCATTTCTTTTTCCAAAAATTCGGCAATCTGCGGAATCGCCTGGCGCGAAGTCACGGTACATTCCGTTGCGCTCCACAAAGCGCCTTTCAAACCCTGCGTTTTCACGGCAGGCGAATAAGTGGGCACTTCATTGGCAGTCAGCAAATTGACGCGATAACCCGCCTCGCCGGCATTGCGATAAAAGTCATGCAGCACAGCCAGTTCATCGTCGTGATAAGCCAGTTGGAGCGAGCCGTTTTGCTTGAGCCAGAGGCCGCTCGCTTGGGCGATTTCGAGCCAGATTTCGCGGCTGCGCATGGCACGGTCGAGCAATATTCCCGCCGGTTGGCCAATTGGCCAGAGGAGGCCGAAGTTGCGCACCGATGCGCCCACCGCACGCGGGCTGCGCTCGAAGACAGCCACTTTTTGGCCTTTTTTGGCCGCCGTGTAAGCCACCGCCAAGCCTACAATACCCGCGCCGACGACGGCTACGTCAAATTTGTTGTCGTTCATTTTTTTCAGAAAAGTTGATGCGGGTTGATAATCGCAGCGTAAAATATCAATTTCATAAACTCGTGTCAATTTTGATCCACCGTTTTTTCAAAAAATAGAAATAAGAACCTGCCGTCAATACTAAGATAATCGCCGCGCCGCCGTAGCATAAGTCCATGTAAAATCTAAGCCAACTCATTTCGCCTGCTCCGAAATTGCGCCACAGCAACACTGCCACGCTGCCGAGATAGCCCACCGAATCAGCTACATACATTAAAAACCCTACGTTGCCGCGCTCACGGAAACTCGCCATCAGCCGGTCGAATAAAACGCCATTGAACAAAATGTAGGGTAAAAACAGGCCGAAACCCGACGAAATCATCCATATTATGGGGGAAATCAGCCCTTTTTGAAAAAGCAAGGTGCCGCCGAACAAAAGCACAGCCCCCAGTACCGTGAGCGCATGATTGAGCCATAGCGCCCGAAAATTGTTTTTTACAAACATCATCGCGCCAACGGCCAGCAGTGACAAAACGGCCACCGGGATTTCGGCAGTCGTCAGTATCGCAGCCTGACCGGCAAAACCGAGTTCGTCCCAGATTTCTACAGCAAAATTGTCGCGCACGTCGCGCACAATCGTCAGCACGAGGTACGCGCCTACTAACAACACCAAGCCCGACGCATAGCGGAAAAACAAGCCCCGGCAATCGGCAGTTGTCATGCGATAGCGAGGCGTACGTTGTGCCTTGTCTGCTTCCGACGGTGGCGGCAAATGTTCCAACACCCATAGGCACAGCAGCAGTCCGGGCAGAAACAACAGCCCGGCCACGAATGGCATCCATTGTTCGCTCACGCCCTGCGCCATGAGCAGCCAGCGCCCCGTCGTTTTGACAAAACCGGAGGAAATGATAAAGTTGACGCACAGCAACGCCGCCAGCGCCTCGGTCACACGCCTCCCTTCCAAATAACTAAAAATCAAGCCCCAAGCCATACCCAACGGCAGCCCGTTGACAAACATCCAAGCCACGTTCCAAGGGTGCGGCGTGAGCGCAAAACCCAGTAGCGAGCCACCTGCTACCACAACCATGCCCAACAACATCGTCGCACGGCGCTGCGCTGTCATGCCCGAAATGACCCGGATGCCGATGAATTTTGAAAGGGCATAACCCGCCACTTGCGCCATCACCAATACGATTTTGAACTGGATGCCCCAGAGATCAAAACCCGCATAGGTGCCAGCCGTGAACGGCTTGCGAAAGGCATATACACAGCAGTAGGCGAGGAAGGCGAACAGCCCGGCGACGGCGATGAAAACAGCCGGAGAAGCGGCGGCCATTCGGCGGGCAAAAGACTCGGAGTGCAGCATGATGGCCACAATCTTACAATCGCTTTTTCCTGAAAATGAGTCGTTTGCGCAGAAGTAACGATTATTTAAACCCCGCTCGTTGTTTGTCTTTTCAAAGTAAATTTATTGAAAAACAAAGGTTTTTTTACCGCGTTCAAACTTAAAGCCCACTTAACGTCACGCCCGCTACCTTCGCTGCAAAAGCAAACAAAATGACCCATCTCCCTATCCGTCTCGTGATGTTCGACATGGCTGGCACCACGGTGCGCGACGACAACGAAGTACTCCACTGCTTCACTGAAGCCTGCCGACAAGAAGGCATCAGTGCCGACAAAAAACGCCTCAACGCGCTCATGGGCGTGTCGAAACTCGAAGTGTTCCAACTGCTTTGGCGCGAGCAATTGGGCGAAAAAACCGCCACCGAAATCATCGCCGAAAAATCGCGGCAGTCATTCCAAACCTTTCGCGACATCCTTGAAAATTATTACCGAACCCACCCTGTGGAGCCTACCGACGGCGCGCTCGAAGTATTCAATTGGCTGCATGAACGCGACATTAAAATTGCTTTGAACACAGGCTTTTATCGCGCCGTTACGAACATCATTCTCAATAAATTAGGCTGGTTGGCTGGGCTGAATGCCGAATATGTAGGCGGCACCGGCTCCATCATCAACCTTTCTGTGACGAGTGACGAAGTGCCGCAGGGCCGTCCCGCGCCTTTCATGATTCAAAAAGCCATGCGTGTTTTTGGAATTGAAGACCCAAAACAAGTGGTCAAAATCGGCGACACGCCAGTAGATTTGGCAGAAGGCCGCAATGCTGGCTGTGCTTTGTCACTCGCCGTGACAAACGGTACGCACTCCCGGGCGGAGTTGGCGGGTTTAGACAACGATGGCTTGATGGAGTCGTTATTAGATCTGCCGGGTATTTTGGACAAATTTTTTGTTAGGCTCGCAGCGCTTTGAAAATGAATGAGTTATATTTTTTAATCGCCTGTAAAACATAGGGCAGAAAGCCGAGCCTCACAGGTGTGGGATTCATACCAATGGATCGAAACACATTCATATCACGCCTTTCTCCTACTGGCTCAAAACTTGGGGACAAATATTGCCCTATTGGCGATAAGTACTCGCTCACAATTTCCTCTGCCAAATAGGCATCACTAATTGTGAGCGAGTACTCATACAATCTTGGTTTGGATTTTCTGCCGAACTGCCCAGTGGAGATTCTATATTGAAAGTTAGCTTTTCAGAGTTTGACTCCCTATCTAATCAATAGTGGGATCGTGCCACATTGACTAAAATCAACAGCCAACTATTCCTCCTTTTTCAACTCGCCGCAAGTGCAAGTGTAGTCAACAAATTTACCCCGTTTTGTTGCATTTGAACCTCGAACCCGCCCATTAAATCCGAGGCCGAAAATTTCCGGCAGATGTCAGTAACATCTTGAGCGATGCTATCGTCTTTGCCCTGATCACATCACTTTTTTAAACTTAAGCTATGAAACATTTTTCCCTTTTGCTCTTAGCAATATTGCTGACGACGCGCTTGGCATTTGCCCAACATGATGCGCTCAATGGCTTTATCGAACAACACAAAAACGACCAAGCATTTACCTACGCTTTTCTCAGCAAAGACCTGTTTGAGGTGGCTACCCAACTGAATGTGGAGGATAAAGACTGGAAGAAAATGCACAACGTCGTCAAAAACATTGGCAGCCTGAGCATCTTGGCCGCAGACAGTATTCAAACTGGGTTGGCGCTGTACAAAGAAGTGCTGGCACTCGTCCCGACCGATGAATTCGATGAGTTGCTGACCGTCCGGGATGGGAAAGACAACGTTCGTATCTGGGTCAAATCAGAAGAAGACATGGTCACGGACTTGGTTCTTTTGGTCGGCGCGCCCGATGAACTTGTGTTGATTTGTTTTGCCGGCAATCTCGAACTGGGCAATATTTCAGAATTAGCCAAATTGTTTGACGCCCAAGAGGTGGAGCAGCTGGCGCGGACGACGAAATCGGCAGCCATAGATTTCAAAATCAGCCCAAACCCCAGCAATGGCGAGTTTTCCGTGGCATACACCGACGAGCAAGACCCGCCCGCCTTCTTGAGCATTTTTGACCAAAATGGCCGCCAGGTTTCCACGTTGCGCCTTTCCGGTTTTGCCATCCAGCAGGTCATGTTGCCCGAATTGCCATCCGGGCTTTATTGGGTGCAGCTGAAAACGCAAAACGGGAAAGTCGGTATGAAGCAGGTGCAGATTGTAAAAGGGTAGAGCTGTAATCGGTTTAGAGTGGTTTAGAAAGTTTAGATGGTTTAGATGTTTGATTTTCAGTCCATTGCACACACCATCTGTTGTTCAAAACCATTTTGCGCTGGCTCTATCACCTCATTTTATCCGTCGTGGTCGTTGCGGCTGACAAATAGGCCTTTTCAAGCCTATTTTTTTATCAGCCGCAACGCCTCCCGCCGTGTCAATGGCGCCAGCGGTGTGTTTTCCACAAACTGCCGCACTACTTCCGGGTCGGTCTTTGAATATTGCCGCAGCGCCCAACCTGCGCCTTTTTGGATGAAAAATTCCTTCGAGCCAGAAAGCCGCTGCACATAGTCGAACAGCAGCGCGGCATCGGTTTTGTCTTTGTAGGTCAATTGGAAAATCATGGAAACCCGCTGCAGCCAGATGTTGCCGGAAGCCATCCAGCGTTCCGTGACGGGCTTGGTCAGTTCGGGGAAACGCCGGAAATGCAGCCCGACCAATTTGTTCACCCAATCCACCGTGTCCCACCACGAGCGGCTCAGGATAAGTTCTTCCAAAAACTCGACGAACTCTGGCGGTTGTTTTTTCAGTGCCTTTTCTACCGTTTGGAGCGCGAAATAGTGCATTTCGCGGTAGTCGTCCTCGAAGCACAGTCGGGCGAGCGTTTTCAAATCCTCCCCTTCTGGCAAGCCGTGTTCTTTGTGGATTTCCTTCGTCAGAGCCGTCCATTGCGGCATTTTCAGGCCGAAGAATTCAAATTGGTTGCGCATATACCACATCTGCTTTTGGGCTATATCGGGGTTGCCTTTTTCGCGGAAGATGTCGCGGACGTGCTGGTAGTAGAAAGTGGGAGACATATTTTTGTGCGGTTGGGTGGGGTAAAAATAGATGAAAATGAATTCGCCCTAATCCATTTTGAAATACTGCTTTCCAACTTTGGGCGCAACTCGTTTTTTTAGATATCAAAGAATACATGGCAGTAAATATGGTTAGGGCATTCGGAGTTGAGATAAAATTGTTTCCAATTCCGACCTTTGGCGCACTTTTTCCAACTGCCCACGCCATGCAAAAAATTCTCTCATTCCTTCTGTTTTGCCTCTTCCTCGCTTCCTGCTCCCAATCGCCCGCCCCCGACCTTCTCTTGATAAACGGCAATTTCTTCACCGCCGACTCGCTCCACCCCCACGTCACCGCCGTCGCCATACAGGGCGAGCGCATTTTGGCTGTCGGCTCGGATGAGGAGATGAAAAAATTGGCCGATGAAAAAACTGAAATCATTGATTTACAAGGTGCTTTTGCCATGCCAGGCTTCATTGAAGGGCACGGGCATTTTTCAGGATTGGGCAGGAGTCTGCAAAACCTGAACCTTTTGAACACCAAAAGTTGGCAGGAAATCACCGGCCTCGTGGCCGAAAAAGCGCAAACCGCTCAGCCCGGCGACTGGCTCGAAGGCCGGGGCTGGCACCAAGAAAAATGGACCGAATCGCCCGGCACTACCGTCAATGGCTACCCTTATCACGATGCCCTCAGTGCCGCCGCGCCAAACAACCCCGTCGTGCTGTACCACGCCAGCGGACACGGCCTCGTCGCCAACCAAAAAGCCATGCAACTCGCTGGCATCTCCCGCGAGACCAGCGACCCCATCGGCGGGCACATCGTGCGCGACGCGCGGGGCAACCCAATCGGCGTGTTTGAGGAAAACGCGATGAACCTGATAGAAAAACCATTTTCTGACTGGCAAAACCGCCGCTCCGATGCCGAGCGCCAAGCTGCTTTCGACAAAACTGTCCAACTCGCTTCGCAGGAATGTCTCGTCAAAGGCATCACCTCCTTCCAAGATGCGGGCAGCGATTTTTGGGAAATCGCGCAATACCGCCGCCTCGCCGAATCCGGCAAACTTGATCTTCGCCTTTGGGCCATGCTCAGCCAGCCCAACACTGCAGATTTGCCAAAACTCACTGATTTCCCACAAGTAGGCCTCGGCAACGGCTACTTCACCGTCCGCGCCGTGAAAGCCTATCTCGACGGTGCGCTCGGCTCCTACGGTGCTTGGCTGCTCGCGCCCTACGCCGACAAACCCGACTCTTACGGCCAAAACACCACACCCGTGGACAACATCGCCACCCTCGCCGCCGCCTGCAAACAGCATGGCCTCCAACTCTGCGTCCACGCCATCGGCGACCGCGCCAACCGCGAGGTGTTGGATATTTTTGAGCGTGTCTCCCCTCCCAGCGGGGGAGGGGCTGGGAGGGGGGGTGACGCGGCAAGGTGGAGAATCGAACACGCTCAACACCTTGATCCACAAGACATTCCGCGCTTCCACCAACTTGGCGCCATCGCCTCTTTTCAGGCCATCCACTGCACCAGCGACGCGCCGTTCGTCGTCAAACGCCTCGGCACCGAACGCGCCCGTACCGGTGCTTATGCCTGGCGCAGCCTGCTCGACTCCGGCGCGCACCTCGCCAACGGCACCGATGCCCCCGTGGAAGACGTGAACCCGTTGCCCTGCCTGTACGCATCCGTGACACGAAAACGCGCTGATACGGGATTGGAATTTTTCCCCGAACAAAAAATGACGCGCGAAGAGGTGCTGCTTTCCTATACGATTTGGAATGCTTATGCGGCTTTTGAAGAAACAGAAAAAGGCTCGCTCGTACCCGGCAAATTAGCCGACATCGTGGTGCTTTCCAAAGATTTGCTGCACTGTGCGCCCGAAGAAATTTTGCAAGCTGAGGTGCTGAAAACCATCGTTGGCGGCAAGGTGCGGTTCAATCAATGAGATACCGGCATTTGAGCGCCACGATTATTTATTTTAAGAAGGTGGCGGATGTTTCAATGGAAAATCTACCTTTGCTCGCAATTATCAACCAAAATTTTTCACTAAACATTTTTGACAGGTGGAATACGGGAATTTTAAACGGAGAGACAACAGAGATTTTCGGGATCGAGGCGACAACCGCGACCGGGGCGACAATCGAGATCGGGGCGATAGCCGCGATCGAGGTGACAACCGCGACCGGGGCGGGTACGGCTACAACCGCGACCGGGGCGACAGCCGTGACCGGGGGGGCTTCAACCGTGACCGGGGAGGAGATTTCAGAGACAGGGGCGGCTTCAACCGCGGTGGCGGCGATTTTCGTGACCGTGACCGGGGCGACCGTGAACAGGAAGAAAGCGTGTTTTCCAAGCGCGTCCGCGCCGGCAAACGCCGCACCTACTTCCTCGACGTGAAAAAAACGCGCGGCGACGACTACTTCATCACCATCACTGAAAGCACACGCCGCGAAGACGGCTACGGCTACAAGCGGCACAAGATTTTTCTCTACAAAGAGGATTTCAACCGTTTTGTCGCTTCGCTCAATGAAGTGGTGAACCATGTGAAAACCGAACTGATGCCGGACTTCGACTATGAAGAGTTCGACCGCCGTCAGGCCGAGTGGGAAGCGCAAAACCGCGAAATGGAAGACGAAGACTTCCGCGATGAAGAACGTGACGAAGTAGAAGACAGCGTCAAAAACGACGCAACCGAAGGCGAAGAAGAACCCACAGAGAAAAAATCGCGCAAGAAGAAAGAAGAAGTCAAAGATGAGGTCAAAGACGAAATTGACGAAGACGACGTGAAGTGGTAATCCCGCTGCGTCGCGATTCAATAAATTCAGAAAGCGAGGTGTTGCGCGGGAGCGTAATGCGTCGCTTTTTTTTATTGTTTAGAGTGATTTGAAGCGTTTTGTTGGTTGAGGCAAATCCTTGTCCTCAAACCTCCTAAACCCACTCTAAACCATTCTTAACCATCACATGACCGACCTCCGCTCGCTCGCTCTCCCCGAACTCGAAGCCATGCTCGCAGCGTGGGGAGAGCCGCGTTTTCGCGCCCGCCAACTCTACGAATGGCTCTGGGCAAAAGCCGTGACCGATCTTGATGCCATGACCAATCTCTCCAAAGATTTGCGCCAGCGGCTGCGGGAAAATTTCACCTTCAACGCCCTTTTTGAAGACAAAACCCAACACAGTGCCGACGGCACCATCAAGACACGCTGGATTACCCACGACGGCCACCGCATCGAAAGCGTGCTCATCCCTGTGCAGGACGACGAGCGCTATACCGTCTGCGTCAGCACCCAAGTCGGTTGCAGCCTCACCTGCGCCTTTTGCGCCACCGGGCGCATGGGTCGCAAACGCAACCTCGAAGCCTCTGAGATCTTCGACCAAGTGGCAGGCGTGAACCGCCAATGCCTCGAAGCCTTTGGTCGCCCGCTCACCAACGTCGTCTATATGGGCATGGGCGAGCCGCTACTCACCTACGCCCACACCATGGAAAGCGTCGCCCGGCTCACCTCACCGCCGCCGCTCGGGCTCGGCATGGCCGCCCGGCGCATCACCGTCAGCACGGCGGGCATCGCCAAGATGATTCGAAAACTGGCCGACGACGGCTTCCGCTCCAACCTCGCCCTCAGCCTCCACGCCGCCGACGACACGAAGCGCAACGAAATCATGCCTATCAACGAATCGAACAATCTCGCTGCGCTCATGGAAGCGCTGGAATATTTTTATCAGAAAACAAAAAACCGTATCTCCTACGAGTACATCGCCTTCGAGCGCTTCAACGACAGTCTCGAAGATGCCGCCAAATTGGTGCAACTCTGCCGCCGAAAATTTCCCGTGCGGGTGAACATCATCGAGTACAACCCAATAGACGGCGCTGTTTTTCAAAAATCCGACGAAAACCGGCTGAATTCCTTTGCCGCACACATCGCCAAAGAAGGCGTGACGGTGACGGTGCGCCGCAGCCGGGGCAAGGATATTGACGCGGCGTGCGGGCAGTTGGCGAATAAGGGGTGAGGAATGGGCTGTTTACAGATGATGTGCGTCTGTTGTTGTGTTGTCCGCCTCGCCAATCAGTTCGATGCTCAGTGAAGTGCGGGGTACGTAGGCTTGGCCTCTTAGAAACCCTCTGAGAGCCCCTGACGGTTTATAACTTGCGGTAGGCAATTTCAGTTTTGAACAGTTCGGTGTTTTTATGCGAGTCAAAAATGCTGCCCGCCAAAAAAATCCCTGAAAATCACTACCAAAATCTTCCCTACGTTTGCTCCCATCATGGAGAAACAACAAGGTCAACTCATCCGCAGCCTCACTTTGGGGGCAGCCACCATTCTTGTCGTCAGTTCGGTCATTGGGTCGGGCGTGTACAAAAAAGTCGCGCCCATGTCGGCGGAATTATTGTCGCCCGACCTGGTGCTGTGGGCTTGGGTTTTGGCCGGTATTATCAGCCTTTGCGGGGCATTGAGCAATGCCGAAATTGCGGGCATGATGGCTGATTCGGGCGGCGAATATGTTTATTTCAAACGCATTTATGGGCGATTTATGGGCTTTTTGTGGGGCTGGAGCACATTTGCCGTCATCAAAACGGCGGCGGTGGCCTCCATCGCTTATGTGTTTTCTCAGTCGTTCAATGCGATATTTCCTTTGCCGCATTTGCCCGAATCTATTGCGAACATTGAATTTCTCGTATTCAAGCCCTTCGAAAATGCGGGCGTGAAGGCGCTTACTATCTCTCTGATTTTAGTTTTGACGCTCATCAACTCGCGCGGCTTAAGGGGCGCGGCGGCGCTCAGCACTTGGATTACCCGGCTGGTCATCGTGGCATTGTTGGCCATCGTGGTGTCCGGCTTGCTGTTTGGGGGCGGCAGTTTTGCAAATTTTCAGACTCCGGCTATTACTTATGTGCAGCGCGATTGGACGGATTTTGCATTCATAAAAGCAATGTTTGCGGCGTTGCTGGCTGCGTTTTGGGCGTATGAGGGCTGGAACACGCTGGGCTTCATCGGCGGCGAAATAAAAGAACCGCACCGCAACCTGCCTTTGGCCTTGTTCACGGGGATGATGATTATAATCGGGGCATACGCGGTGGTCAATTTCACCTATTTGTATGTGCTGCCCATTGACCAACTTGTGGGTGTGCATGAGGCGAAAAACGACATTGCGGCGGTGGCGGTGGTGCGGCATTTTGCAGGCGGTGTGGGTGCCACGCTGATTTCCATTATCATCCTTATCACCACTTTGGGCTGCACCAACGCCACCATTCTGATGCCGCCGCGTGTATATTACGCGATGGCTAAAGACGGGCTGTTTTTTCCGCGTGCAAAGGAAATTCACCCCAAGTATCACACGCCCAATCCGGCATTGTGGATGCAAGGTGTTTGGGCTTGTTTGCTCGTGCTTTCCGGCAGTTTTGACCAATTGACGGATATGCTGATTTTCGCGGCATTCTTTTTTTATGGCGCTACTGCCTTCGGGGTGTTCATCATGCGCCGCCGCGAACCGAACACGGAGCGACCTTACCGGGTGTGGGGCTATCCGATAGTGCCCGCTTTGTTTGTGCTGTTTTGCGTGGCGCTGATTGTCATCACCTGCATCAACCATCCGCGCGAGGCCGCGCTCGGCATTGTGCTGATGATGACCGGGGTGCCGTTTTATTTTTATTGGAACAGCAAGAATCGGGGGGTGTAATTTGCTTTGCACAAGTGTTCGAATAGAACTCACCGCAAAGACCGCTAAGTGTAAGTGCACAAAAAATTGATTTCTAAATATTTAGCGCACTTAGCGGTCTTTGCGGTGAGATAAAATAATTTTGTATGGTTACATACAAACCAGCCTGCGTTTGCGGCAGCCGCTCTATTTTTACCCGCAAAACAGATTTTTCAAATGACGCGCAAACGAATCTTGATTGGCTTTGCCATTCTTTTCATCTTGATACAGTTCGTTAGGATTGACAAAACGAACCCGCCGGTTGACCCGAAAATTGATTTTCAGGCGGCAGCCCGCCCGCCAGCAGAAGTGTTGGCACTCATAAAAGGAGCATGTTATGATTGTCATTCGGACGAAACAAGTTACCCGTGGTACAGCAATATCGCGCCAGTATCTTGGTGGCTCAAAAACCACAAGAACGAGGCGATGGAACATTTCAACTTTTCCACGCTTGGTATTCTGAAGCCCGAGGATTTGAAATGGGCGCTCGGCACGGCAGCCGAAGAAATCCGCGAAGGCAAAATGCCCCTGCGCAGCTACACTTGGATGCACCCGGAAGCAAGGCTCTCCGACGAGCAACGGGCGTTGTTGGCAACTTGGTTGGACACATTTACGCCCATCTCGACGGGCTATGGCGAGGCAGGGGAGAGATAAAAACACAACATGCCAAAAAGACCCGCCATACTTCTTATTGTTCTGTTTTACATCGGCTCGTTTTTCTACTTCGGCCAATGGAAAAACGTGTTTTATCATGCCGATTCTTGGGGCTACTACCTGCACCTGCCCTCTGTGCTGCTCTATGGCGATGCAGGCGATTACCGGACTTCCGTGGCGGCGTGGCGGGAGTACAACCCGACTGGCCCCGACCCATTCGCCGATGCGTATGGTCTGCGGCCTTCGCCGACTGGCCGCACGGTGAATAAATACACGGTTGGTGTGGCCTTGTTACAAAGCCCATTTTTTTCAATAGCGCACACATTTTGCCTCGTAACCGGCATCGCGCCCGCCGACGGATTCAGCACACCCTACATTTTGTTGGCGGGGCTATCTACTCTGTTTTTCGCGCTATGGGGCATTTTTTTGCTTGAAAAGGCCTTGCGCCAGCATTTTTCCCCGACGGTTTCAATGGTCGCCACTGCCACCGTTGCATTGGCGACCAACTTGTTTTTTTTCGGCACCTATACGGTGGGTATGGCGCATCCTTACCTGTTTTTTCTGTTTGCCTTGCTCATCCGCGCCACACAGCGATGGTATGAGCAACCCACCGCCCGGCGCTCTGCGCTGTTGGGTTTTGCGCTCGGCATGATTGTGATGTGCCGGGTACCGGAGGTGATTGCAGTGCTGATTCCGCTATTTTGGGTAGCAAATGGCCGTCGTTTTTCGCTTTGGCGGCGGCACGTCCCGTTGATTGCGCTGGCCGTGTTGGTGTTCATAGTGACTTTGCTGCCGCAACTTTTTTATTGGAAATGGATGAGCGGACAGTGGATTTTCAACAGTTATCAGGGTGAACAATTTTATTGGTCTGACCCACAGATTTTGAACGGACTGTTCAGTTTTCAAAACGGGTGGCTCGTCTATACGCCTGTGATGGGATTGAGTTTGGCTGGTATTTTTTTCCTTCGGCAGTATGCTACTCCTGCATTCTGGCCGGTGCTGTTGTTGTGGCCGCTCCACACGTACATTATTTACAGTTGGTGGTGCTGGCAGTACATCAACGGATTTGGGTCGAGGCCGATGGTGGACGTGTACCCGTTGCTGGCTTTTCCGCTGGCGGCGCTCATTGCTTTTGCTTGGGAGAGGGTGTGGTCGCGGGTGTTGATGGCCGCCGTTTTAGTGGCTTTTGCGGTGCTCAATGTGTTTCAGACTTGGCAAAGCAGCCGTTATGTGTTGTGGTCCGAACTTGCCAACCGCGCCTATTTTTGGGAAATATTCGGAAAAACACACCCTACCCGTGCGGCTTTTATTGCCTACGAATCTGGTGAAAGCCAACCCGACGAATCAACCATTTCAAAAATCAAAACCCTGTATTTCAACGAAATAACAGACTCGTTGGAAGAGCATCACTCCCGGGCAAATTACCTAAGTCCACCGTGGGGGTATCGTTGCACGGGCGAATTTTGTTTCACGGGCGGGGTATTGGCCGACACGTCGGGTGTTCTTCCGGGCGATTGGATACGGGCTTCGATACACGCATTCGTCAGTCCCGATGAGTATGAGCGCAAGATAGATAGACTGGCAAAGCTTGTGATGGTCATTACTGATTCCGAGGGACAAATATTGCAATATCGCACCATCACGATTGCGTCCAAAATCGGCAACCCGGGGAATGTTTTGTGGAGCGGCGGCAAGGCGGGCGAATGGGGCGAAGCCGCTTTTTTTGTAAGTGTGCCGCCCGGCTGTGGCCCCGGCAGCCAAGTCAAAATTTATGTTTGGAACAGCCAGGGACAGAAACTTTGGCTCGATGACCTTTGCCTCGAAGTTTGGCGGTAGGTAGTTCAAACATTCCATGTTTCAAAAACGTGGAGTGTCTCCGCTCCAATTTTCAAACAAACTTCAGCGCCTCAAATTTTTCTCCCAAAACCGCCGTAGCGTCCGCGCCCAGCCAGTTATCCAACAACGTGGCATATACCTGTCGGAAATCTGTTTTGAATTTCAAATCGCCGTCGTCCAAATCCGAGAGGTCGGGCAAGGGGTTTAAAATGCCTTTCTGTTTCAATCCGCCGCCCAGAAACATCATGTTGTTCGCCGTGCCGTGGTCGGTGCCGCCGCTGGCATTTTGCGACACCCGCCGACCAAATTCGGAGAAAGTCGCCACCAGCACATCGTTCCATTTTCC
>CAYZVM010000032.1:0-26912 GCA_964481485.1 uncultured Saprospiraceae bacterium
AGTATTTGGAAAACCAATTGCGCAAAAATTTCAAATTCACGGGGGTGACGATGGAGGTGTATATGCGGGCGAAGTGAAAATGTCATTGTGCACAATTTTGACCGTCCGGCGAGGCGGCAAAAATGCCCTCCGTTTCGTTTCCGAAACGGAAACGAATACTTCGCATCGAAATGACCATTCAGATAAATAGACGCATGAAAAGGCTTATTTTCCCTTTAATGTTTTTGGCGGCGTTGTTTCTCGGCGGCTGCAAAGACGAACCCGAACAAATCCCGGCTTATTTGCGCCTCGAGCCATTTGTCATCAACGAACCGGGCGGCGCGAATTGGCACAAAATAACCGAAGGCTGGCTGTATGTGAACGGCGAGTTTCTCGGCGCGTACACACTTCCGTCCACCGTGCCGGTGCTCACCGCGGGCGAGAGTGAGGTTATTTTGTTTCCGGGCGTGAAAGAAAACGGCCTCCGGCTTACACCGAATATTTACCCTTTTATGCTCCGATACGAGACGACATTGAACCCCGTGCCACCCGCTACCGCAGTGGTGCAGCCGGTCACAGAGTATAGTCCGTCGGCGATATTTCCTTTCAACGGACGGGGCGATTTCGACGATGCTTCCACGCTCCAGTTTGAAAACCGCGACAGTGATACCGCTACGACCTACACTATTACAGACATCGGTGCTTTTGCCGGAAAATCGCTGCGAATGCAAGTGGACACAGCGCACCCACTCGTCACAATCGCCAGCGAAAAGGTCGAGTTGCCCACCACCGCCGCGCAGGAAGTTTGGCTGGAACTCCATTACAATGCCGATATGCCGTTTTTGCTCACCCTGCTCAGCACCACGAGCAGTTCAGGCGAAATAGCGCAAACAGTTTACCTGTTCAACGAAACCGAGGGCTGGAACAAAATATACCTGAACCTCACGGAATTTCTCGTAGTAAGTTTGCAGGAAGAATACCAACTGGCGTTCCGTGCCAGCCTCCCGCGCAACGACCAAGGGAAATACACACAGGATAGCGGCACAGTTATGTTGGACAACATCCGACTGGTGCATTTTTAGGGAGACAGCGTAAAAAATTTTATGACTAAGTAACACCAATCAATAATCAACCTTGCTGCGAAGAGAACGCCAACTTGATACGTTTGCCTACGGTGTCGCCGATTTCTTGATGGCGATGCTGGCATGGGCATTGTTTTTCTTGTACCGGAAAATGAGCGTCGAAGACGTGCCGTTCAGCCCCGGCATTTTCGGCGACCCCAAATTTTTCCTCGGTATTCTTATCATCCCGATAGGATGGGTGCTGCTGTACAGCATTTTTGACCATTATGTGGATATTTACCGGCTGTCGCGTTTGGCAACGCTGACCCGCACTTTTTTCCTCTCCTTCTTTGGGGTTGTTTTTCTCTTTTTCACACTCATCCTCGACGATGTGGTGCGGGATTACCACACCTATTACCGCTCGTTTTTGGTGCTGTTTGGGCTTCATTACCTGCTCACAGCCACCTCGCGGATGATATTGCTAACGCGGGCCAGTCGCCGCCTGAAGGCGGGGCAGGTCACGTTCAATACACTGCTGGTGGGCGGCAACCAAAATGCGCTCGACCTTTACACAGAAATAAAAGGGCGGAAAAAAGGGCTGGGAAATAAATTCGTCGGGTTCATAGACACCAATGGCGGCGAGAGCCAAGCCTTGCAGGAACACCTGCCTAAGTTGGGCAAAATCAATGACCTGGCCGCCATCATCCGCGAGCATGAGATAGAAGAGGTCATCATCGCCATCGAAACCTCAGAGCACAACCTATTGCGCGACATCCTCAACGTGCTGTTCGATTTTGGCGAACAGGTGCTGGTGAAAATCATCCCCGATATGTACGACATCCTGCTCGGCACCGTGAAAATGAACCACGTCTTTGGTGCCGTGCTCATCGAAATCCGGCAAGAACTCATGCCCAAATGGCAGCGCGTGCTTAAACGCCTGATTGACGTGGTGGTCAGTGCCGTCGTACTGTTCCTCTTGTCGCCCGTGCTGCTTTACATTGCCATTCGGGTCAAACTCTCCTCGCCCGGCCCCATCTTTTTTGCACAAGAACGGTTGGGGCAAAACGGCAAACCGTTCACCATTTTCAAGTTCCGCTCCATGTACGTGGATGCCGAAAAACTCGGCCCGCAGCTCTCCCACGCCGGCGACCCGCGCTGCACGCCTTTTGGCGCGGTGATGCGCAAATGGCGTTTGGACGAAATCCCGAATTTCTGGAACGTGCTGCGCGGCGACATGTCGCTCGTGGGGCCTCGCCCAGAGCGTAAGCACTTCATTGACTTGATTTTAGAAAAAAATCCGCACTACAAACACCTACTCAAAGTGCGCCCCGGCATCACCTCTTGGGGGCAGGTAAAATACGGCTACGCCTCCAATGTGCAGCAAATGCTCCAGCGGCTCCGATTCGATTTGCTCTACATCGAAAATATGTCGCTGGCGCTGGATTTCAAAATTCTGTTTTACACCGTGCTGGTGCTCATGCAGGGGAGAGGCAAGTGAATCTTGTGCGACATTCTCGGCTTTTTTTGTTTCCTGCTGAAAATCAATGCAAAAAGAAGTAGCGCCGTATTGAGTAAGTACTTACTTTTGCGCCGTCCCTCATTCAAAAGATAGTCTCTCCACTATGCCAAGTCTGGCAATAAGGATGTTTCGTCATCCGTTTTTGCCTCCGACTTAGGCTGTTTCGCCTTTTTGCCCCCCAATCAGGCCGAAACGCGACGTTCATCACTAACAGTAACTTTTTAAACCATACTGCTATGAACACGACTTCTCGTGCAGGGTGGTTGGCGATGGCGCTGATATGCGCTGCAAGTCAACTTTTTGCCCAAAACACCATCTCGGAGGACCTTCTGCGGGCCGACAAGCAATTCAACCTTTACGCTTACAACCTTGCCCTCAAAACCTACAAACAAGTGTTGGCAAACGATGCCAACAACGGCCACGCGCTCGCTCGCGTAGCCGATTGCTACTTCCAACTCAACCAACCGGAAGAATCGCTCAACTGGTACAAACGCGCCGTGGAACAGCGCGAACCCAACTCGGACGTACAACTGCGCTATGGGAAGGCGCTCATGCTCAAAGGCGATTACGCCCAAGCGAGAAGGCAATTCCTTGAATATGCCGCGCTGAACGACGAAGCGCAAAAAACAGGTCGCTACTTCGCCGATATGTGCGATTATGCAATCAAAACCGCTGCGAAAGACCCAGCATTCATTGCCAAAAACGAGGCTTTGAACACCACTGCCGCCGATTTCGGCTCCACTTTCCTGAACAATCGGGTCGTTTACAGTTCGGCACGCACTGATATTGTGCGAACATCACAGTCCAAATCCACCTCCGACTGGTCGGGCAGCGCCTACAATCAGCTGTTCATCACCCAGCGCAGCCCAGAAAATGGCGCACTCCAAAAACCCGTGTTCTTTCGCGCCGACCTTCAAAACAACTACAACGAAGGGCCGGTGAGTTTTTCGGGCGATGGCAAAAAAGTGGCGTTTTGCCGCAACAATTTTGTCAACGGAACCCGCCAAATCGCTGAAAAAGGCATGAACATGAGCCTCTACATAGCCGATGTGGTGGATGGCGAATGGGTGAACGCACAGCCTTTCCCGTTCAACGGCTCTGACTACGCCACCGGTTTCCCGTGGCTTTCTTCCAACGGTACCATGCTCCTTTTTTCTTCCAACAACCCGAGCAGCACCACCGGAGGCAAAGGCTGGGACATCTATGTCTCCAACCTCGTCAACAATGAATGGAGTACCCCGCGCAACCTCGGCGCCCCGCTCAACACGCCGGGCAATGAGGTAACCCCTTATTATGATGGGGAGGACTTTTACTTTTCTTCAGATTGGCACAACGGTCTCGGCGGATTGGACGTATTCCGCGCCGAAATCGTCAACAAAGAAATCAAAAGCATCCAACACCTCGGCCCCGGTATCAACTCTTCTTATGACGACTACGGCTTTGTGTTCAACACCCAACAAAAAGTCGGCTACCTCACCAGCAACCGACCGGGTGGACGTGGCAACGAGGACATCTGGCAAATCGTGAAGAAAGGAGAGGGCCTCTTTTCACAAGCAGGCGCATCCGCTTCTCGCTCTTTGGCATCGGCCATGGGCGGACGCTCCACCACCACACCCGCTAGCGACACGCAAAACCCAATCGCATATAGCACCACACAAGACTTCAGCAGCACTATTAAAAACTATTACATTTTGGTGAGTGATGCTTGGGGAAGACCTATACCCGGAGTAAACATTGACATGACCAATTGCAACAATGGGAGAGGCCAGACGGACACAGAAGGCAAGTATTATTTTGGCTCGTTCGAAAGGCCGATGAATTGTACCATCGAACTCGACCGGCAAGGCTATGAAAACGCTCGCGTGGACGTAAAAGAATTTGGCGCGCACAACATCGTCGTTTCTCTCGGCACAGATACACGCCAAGAATTCACAGGTACTGTGCTCGATGCCAGCAACCGGCAACCGCTTTATGGTGCCATCGTGGCATTCACGGACAACGGCAAAACCATCCAAACCTCCACTGATTCGTATGGAAAATATGCCCTGATGCTGACGCCCCGCACCGTCTATGACATCGAATATTCCAACGAAGGATACAAAGTCGCAAAGGTGAAGACCCGTCCCGGAACCATAGCCAACAGCACCGAAATCGCTGCGGTATTGCTCGAACCGGCTCAGGCCAACAATAGCAACTTAAGCGCAGGCAGGTCGTTCACCCCAGCTGCCAATAATGTCCAACCAGACAACACTGTTGTTTATACGCCAAGCCAGTACAACATCAGTAGCAAGCCCACATCCTCTACCACCATTTACTCTGCGCAGCAAGCCCAACCTGAGCCTGAGTTTAACGGATATTCCATCCAACTCGCAGCATTGCCACAATATGCAAACGATAGCGAACTGTTGAAATTCGAGTCGCTCGCCAAACACGGCAATATTTATACAAAAGCCGAGGACAACAAAAACAAAATCAGGCTCGGTATCTACCCGACCAAAGACGAAGCGCAGAAAAAGCTTAAAGAAGTGAACAAAGATGCTCGCTTCAAAGGCTCGTTCATCGTGGAAGAACGCGGTGCCGACAAAGATTTGGTGCTGGGCGGGAAGTCGAACGCAGCACCCGTCCAATACGGCATTGCTTCCACTCCCAACGCGGCAAGGTCGGCGGGCGCCACGTCGCCCACAGTTGCTCCAGTGCGCAACGAAGAAATCCGTTACGCCGTGCAGTTGGGGGCGTTTTCCAACGAAGAGGCGATTTCGATAACAGACTATGCGGCACTTTCGGATCTCGGCCAAGTGTACAGCAAATCGCGCAACAACAAAACAAGGATTCGCCTCGGTGTTTGGCCGAACTACGCCGATGCCGAAATTGCTCAAACAGAAGCCGTGAAGCGCGGCTTTACAGACGCCATCATCGTTACCGAAAAGGCCAGCGATGAAAAATTGAAAGGATTTATGGCATCTGAAAAAAACAATACCGCACCCGCCACCTCCTCCGCCCCGAAAGGCGTGAGCCGCTCCAATACTACGGCTACCCCGGTGGTGTATTCTGCTACTTCGAGCGATGGCGCCAAGTACTACGTCCGTGTGTGCGCCTTGAAAAACGCGGGCGGATTCGATGCCGACCAATTGGAAGCCGCCGGAGTGGACGGCAGCGTGGAGAAATGGCCTGTTGGGAATTCTGGCTTTACAGCTATAATGCTGGCCGGATACCCGACCCTCGATGCGGCCAACAAAGACAAAGAAAAACTGCGCACGGGTGGTTTCCCCGATGCCTATGTGATGAAAGAATTGAAGGGAGAAATGACCAGAATAAGGTAAACGCGGATACACGATATTGAAAATCAATGAGTAAGGCACGTCGCGAGACGTGCCTTATTTTTTTGAAAAAAATTTTCCACTTCCGGCAGCGTTCCGCGAAGCCTCCTCGTTTCTATGTTGTTCTTTTCGCAAAAAGCGGCTTCGCAAGATTTCACTTGAAAAGCCATTTCATAATAAAGCAGGTTTTTTAGTTGGTTTTGTTTGTTGCAATGGGCACGCTGTCAGCGTGCCTTTTGTATTTTTAGGCCGAAAAAATTCAAACCTACTCGCCAATGCTCAACAAATTCTTCCCGCTCCCAACTATCTGCTTTTTGCTTGCTACGAGCCTTTTTGCCCAAAATCAAGCACCCATCATCACCAACTTCAATGCCTCCGCCAATTGGGCTACCAATACCCTCATCCTCACCTTTGATGTGGCCGATGCCGAAAACGACCCGCTCGACATCGCGCTCGCATTTTCTGACAATGGCGGCAAAACCTACAACCTCACCAATCTTGTCCCAGCACCTTCAGGCGACGTGGGATTTCCCGTCACACCGGGCATAGGCCGCAGTATCACCTGCGACATCAGCGCATTGGCTCCCCTCCAAAATGCGTTCACCGTCCGGCTGGTAGCTGATGACAAACAACCCTTTGACCTCCAACAACTCGTCAACGAAGTGGACAGCCTCCGCCTCCGTGCCGACCTGGAATTCGTGCAGGGCATCCGCCACCGCGGCACCGGCCTCGCCCACCTCAACGAAGTGCGCGATTCGCTCCGCAATCATTTTGCCCAACTTGGGCTTTTCATGGAGGAGCACACTTTTGCCTATTCGGGGGCTACGGGGCGCAACATACTCGGCACCATGCCCGGCACCGGCAGTGCCGAAAAAGTCGTCATCGTGGATGCACACTACGACTCGGTGAACAACTCTCCCGGCGCCGACGACAACGGCAGCGGCACCGTCGGAGTCATGGAAGTCGCCCGGCTCCTGAGTCGTTATCCGGCCAAAAAAACCTTGCGATTCATCGGCTTCGACATGGAAGAAGACGGCCTCATTGGCAGCACCCGATATGTCTCAAACGGCATCCCAGCAGGTGAGCAAATCGAAGGCGTGTTCAATTTTGAGATGATTGGCTACTATTCCGAGCAGCCCAACAGCCAGGAAATCCCCGTTGGTTTTGACTTCCTTTTCCCAGATGCCACCAGCCAGATAGTGGCCAACCAATATCGCGGCGATTTTATCACCAATGTAGCCAACGCGAATTCGTCGGCGTTGGGGTTGCTTTTTAGTACCTCTGCCCAGCAATATGTGCCGGATTTGAAAGTAATAACGCTCAACGTGTTTGGCAACGGCAGCATCGCGCCCGACCTCCTGCGCAGCGACCACGCGCCATTTTGGCTCAACGGCAAGCCCGCGCTCATGCTCACCGACGGCGCCGATTTCCGCAACGAATGTTACCACACGCCCGCCGACACATTGGACGAAAAACTGAACTTTACTTTTATGTCCCGCGTGGTGCAGGCCACACTCGCCGCTGCCGCCCAACTTGCTGAAATCCAGCATGGCGATTGGGCAACTGCGACTTTTCAAAACTCCGTGAATACTTGGGGCACACCCGATTGCTCGTTTGGCGTTTGGCACAGTTCCAGCCCTTCCGACGTGCTTAACTTTTCGGTGTCAAACTGCATCTTCACGGAAGTTTATGTAGAGATTATTGACGAAAAAGGCTCCTTGCTCCACAATGAATCGGTGGTGTTCGGCGACGGCGAACACGCTGGCAGCATGGTATTGCCACAAATGTCGTCGGGCATATATTTTGCTAAAATCACTTGGCCGGGTGGGATGCGCACCCAAAAGTTCGTCGTCAGCCGGTAAAACAGGGAGCGAGGTTTGAAGCGTGAGATACGAGGAAATTCTGCGCGCCGTATTCCGAACTCCCTATTCCCAAATTCTATCTTTGCGCCCTATGCGGGTTTTTACCGATTTATCTCAATTGCCGCCGTTCCAAAATGCCGTCGTCACCATCGGGTCGTTCGACGGCGTGCACAGCGGGCATCGGCGGATATTAGAACAAGTGCAAACACTCGCCCACGCTTGCGGCGGCGAAAGCGTGGTCATCACCTTCGACCCGCACCCGCGCACCGTACTCCAACCGGGCGATATGGCGTTCAAATTGCTGACCACGACTGCCGAAAAAATCGCCCTGCTCGAATCTTGCGGCATTGACAACGTGGCGGTTGTGCCATTTTCGCTCGAATTTTCTCGCCATGATGCCAGCCATTACGTCGAAGATTTTTTGGTGAAAAAATTCCAGCCGCGCTACATCGTCATCGGATACGACCACCGCTTTGGCAACAACCGCGAGGGCGATATTTCTTTCCTGAAAAAATATGAATCAACGGCGGGTTTTGAAGTGGTGGAAATCCCTGCTCAGGAAGTGGACGACATCGCCGTCAGTTCCTCCAAAATCCGCCGCGCCCTCGACGCTGCCGATATCCTGCTGGCCAACCGCCTGCTCGGCCACCCCTTTTCCTTTTCCGGAGAAGTCGTGGAAGGCCGCAAAATCGGGCGTAGTATCGGCTTCCCGACGGCCAATATCGAAATCGAAGACCCGTACAAGTTGGTGCTGCCGCCGGGGATTTATGCGGCGCGGGTGGTGGTGGCATCGGGGGCAGAGTGGGATGCCATGCTCTACATTGGCAATCGCCCCACGCTCGAAGGCGTTGAACATCAAACGATTGAAGTTCATGTTCTTGATTTCTCGGGCGACCTTTACGGCCAAACCCTTACCGTCGAAGTACTCGATTTTGTTCGCTCCGACAAAAAAATGGGCGATTTGGAGGCATTGAAAAAGCAGATCGAAAAAGACAGCGTAGAAATCCGAAAACGACTTTCCAAGCTCCCAGACACCAATCCCCAGTCCCCAGTCCCAAACCCAAAGTCCCCAAGCGTCGCGGTTGTTATCCTCAATTACAACACCCGCCGCCATCTCGAACAATACCTGCCCTCGGTAGTTGCGAACAGCCCCGGTGCGCGTGTCATTGTGGCCGACAACGGCTCGCCGGATGACTCAGTCACTTTTCTCCGGGACAATTATCCGACGGTTGAAGTGCTTGATTTGCAACAGAATTATGGGTTTGCGGAGGGTTACAATCAGGCGCTCCGGCAGGTGAAGGCCGATATTTACGTCGTTCTAAACTCTGATGTGGAGGTGACGCCCGGATGGATGGAGCCGGTGTTGGCGGCCATGAAAAACGACCCGGCGATTGCCATCGCGCAGCCAAAAATTTTGGCGTGGAACGAAAAAGACCGATTTGAATATGCTGGCGCAGCAGGCGGCTGGATAGATGCGCTCGGTTATCCTTTTTGCCGGGGGCGAATTTTCAGCAAGCGCGAATTGGACAAAGGTCAATACGACGACGCGCAGGAATGCTTTTGGGCGGCAGGCGCGGCGTTTTTTATCCGAGCCGAACTTTACCACACATTTGGCGGCTTCGATGGCGACTATTTTGCGCACAACGAGGAAATTGACTTGTGTTGGCGGCTCAAACGGGCTGGCTACTCGGTGTGGTGCATCCCGCAGTCGGTCGTCTATCACCTCGGCGGCGGCACATTGGAGTACGAAAACCCGCGCAAGGTGTTTCTCAATTTCCGCAACAGTTTGTATTCGTTGCTGAAAAACAAGCCGTTCCGAAAGTTGCTCTGGCTCATTCCCGCCCGTTTTTTGCTCGACGGTTTGGCGGGTGCAAGGTTTGCTGCCAAAGGCCAGTTCCGGGCGATTTGGGCGATTGTGCGGGCGCATTTTTCGTTTTATGGCAATTTTGGAAAAACGCTGCGCAAACGCCGCGAAGCCGCGGAATTGATTGACCAACAAAAAATAAAGCCCGAGAACCGCGCCGGCACTTACCCCGGCAGCATCATCATAGCGCACTATTTCCGGCGGGTAAAGGAGTTTTCAAAACTAATGCTTAAGAAGTGACACTTTTTCAAAATGTGTCACCTCCCTCGACCATGGCGACCTACGAACTTTTGCACGAAGACGAACACCTGCTGGTGGTGAACAAACCCGCCGGGCTGCTCACTATCCCCGACCGGGCTGGCAACAAAAACAGTCTGCATGGCCTGCTCGAACGTAAGTACGGTAAAGTGTTTATCGTGCATCGCCTCGACCGCGAGACGAGCGGCATTCTTTGTTTTGCCCGCAATGAAGCGGCACACCGCCATCTTTCGCTCCAATTTGAGCACCACACGGCAGATAAATTTTACCTTGCCCTGCTCGACGGGGTGCTGCACCACGACGAGGGCGAAATAGACAAGCCTATCGGCGAGCATCCGGCTATTCCGGGCAAAATGGCGATAAAAAATTCGGGCAAACCCTCGCTCACGTTTTACCGCGTACTGGAGCGGTTCAAACGTTTTACGCTGGCCGAGGCGCTCATCAAAACCGGGCGGACGCACCAAATACGGGTGCATTTTCAGAGCATCGGCTACCCTTTGGCGGTGGATGCGCTGTATGGTTGCCGCGCAGCGTTTTTTCTTTCCGAAATAAAAGGAAAATCCTATAAATCAGGCAAATACAGCGACGACGAACGACCGCTCATGGAGCGGACTTCGCTGCACGCAGCGCGACTGCGCATTGACCACCCAGCCACGGGCGAGCGCATGGAATTCGTGGCCGAGATGCCGAAAGATTTTGCGGCGGTGCTGAATCAGTTGCGGAAGTGGGGTGGGTGAGGAGGGAGTCATTAGGGTCATTAAAAGTCATTTCATCCATTATCCCATTCCCTCCACTCCCCCACATCAAAATACCTGTTGTTGCGTTTCATATTGCTTTACGGGGTTTTTCCGTAGGTTTGCCAAACAAAGTTTATGACACAAGTATTAGAATCTCAAGACATTCGCTCTCTCGGCAGCAACCTCGAACTGCTTGCCCAACAGGTGGTGGAGGGTTTTATCGTCGGTTTGCACCGCAGCCCGTTTCACGGTTTTTCGGTCGAATTTGCCGAGCACCGGCTCTACAACGCCGGGGAGAGCACCCGCAATATTGACTGGAAGGTGTATGCCCGCACGGACAAGATGTTCACCAAAAAATTCGAGGAAGAGACCAACCTGCGCTGCCAAATCGTAGTGGATGCTTCTTCCACGATGTATTTTCCGTGGGATGAAAAGCAGCCCGACAAGCTCAAGTACAAAAACAAGTTTTGCTTCGCCGCCCAGTCCGCTGCCGTGCTGATGAACGCCTTGCGCAAACAGCGCGACGCTTTTGGGCTCACGCTCTTCGACGACGATATTCGGCTCAATACGCAGGTGAAATCCAGCACGATGCATTACCGGCTGTTGCTATCTTATTTGGCACAACGTATTGAAAACCCGGAACTTAACAAACAGACCGACCTCGCCACCAGCCTCCATCAAGTAGCCGATGCGATTCACCGCCGCTCGTTGGTGGTCATTTTCACTGACGTGATGGAGCAGCCCGACAAGGCCGATGCGCTATTTGCCGCACTCCAGCATTTGCGCCACGCCAAGCACGAGGTCATCCTGTTCCACGTCACCGACAAGAGCAAAGAATTGGATTTTGAATTTGAAAACCGCCCTTATGTTTTCGTGGACATGGAAAGCGGCGAGCAGGTGAAATTGCAGCCCAATCAAGTCAAAGATTACTACGTCAAACAAGTGGCGGCGTTCACCGAGCAACTCAAACTCCGCTGCCTGCAATACAAAATTGACTTTGTGGAGGCCGACATCAACAAAGGTTTCCACCAGATTTTGCAGACTTGGATGGTGAAACGGGCGCGGATGAACTGAAACTGAATTTCTTTACTGTTGTAAAAACTCTCCGGACATGACAGCAAGCCGTCCTTTTGAAGACCTGATTGAATTTCTGGCCAAAATGGCCCCGGAAGAAGTGTTGGCATTTCGCGCTTCCGACGCTACTATTCTCAGGGTTCAAAAACTCATTGAAAAAGAGAAGCAAAATAGCATAACCCCAGAGGAAAAAGCTGAACTCGAACGGCATTTAATTCAGGAAGATTTGATGATTATTGCCAAAGCCCGCGCTAAAATGCGTCTCACTCAATCATGAGTCGCAAAATTCCACCTGATTTGCGCAAGCAGGTCGCACGACGAGCGAACCTCTGCCGTGAGTATTGTCTGCTCCCTGAAGCATTGGCGATTTACCCTTTTGAGGTTGACCACATCGTTGCGATACGGCATGGAGGTAAAACCAAACTGGAAAACTTGGCTTATTGCTGTTCTCGCTGCAATCGAAATAAAGGAAGTGACCTCACAACTGTTCTGACTGAACAAGAAATCATCGTTCGGATTTTTAACCCTCGCTTGGATTCATGGAGCGACCATTTTGAGGTTGAATCCGGGGTTATTTATCCAAAATCAACAATTGGAGAGGCGACAATAAAACTGCTTGGTTTCAACACGCCAGAAAGAATAATTGGCCGCCAGATATGGCTGCAATGAATTCACAAAATTAAAAATCAATGTCAAAACCTAACCTTATCCGCCTCTCCGAAGTATCCGCCCTGCCGCCAAAGGGCATCGAAAAAGATGACTTGAAAGACGAAACCAAAAAACTCGTGAAACGCCTCGGCGAACTCCAGCACCTGTTGTACGCCGAAGCCAAACACTCCGTGCTGGTCGTGTTTCAGGGTATGGACGCGAGCGGCAAAGACGGCGCGGTGCGCAGGGTTTTTTCGGAATGCACCATCGCTGGCCTCGATTTGGCATCGTTCAAAAAACCGACAGAGCAAGAGTTCGCCCACGATTTCCTGTGGCGCGTCCACAAATGGGTGCCGGAAAAAGGCTGCCTCACCATTTTCAACCGCAGCCATTACGAGGATATTCTCATTCAACGTGTGCACGGCTGGATTGACATGGAGCGTGTGGAAAAGCGCATGGCGGCCATCAATGCCTTCGAGGATCTGTTGAAATTTGACAATAACACCTTGATTTTCAAATTCTTCATGCACATCTCAGAGGAGGAGCAAGAAGTGCAACTCCGCGAACGGCTCGAAGACCCCTCCAAATTCTGGAAACACAAAGATGCCGACTGGGAAGAGCGCAAACTGTGGCCCAAATACATGGAGGCCTACGAATACGTCCTCAACCAAAGCACCACGCCGTGGCACATCTGCCCTGTGGACAAACGCTGGTACCGCGATTATTTTATCGCAAAAACAATGGTGGAGCGATTGGAAAAATTGGACATGAAGTTGCCGCAGCCGGTGCTGAAAAAATAAAAATCCGCCCTGCGGCGCAAAGTCGCAGGGCGGATTGACGTTTGTTTTCTCTTTTTTGTCAGTTTATTTTGAAACGCACGAAAACTTGCGCCCCGAAATTCGTCATGCGCGACTGGCGCTTAGTTTTGGCGGTCAAGTCCAATTCGCCATATCCTTCCACCCCGACCCGAATCAGGTCGGCTTCTCCCAATTCTTGACCAACGCCCCCGCGCAAGGTGAACAAATGACCCATTTTGGAGCCGAGCGGCTGCTCTGGGTTGAAAAAAGTAGAGGCATATTCGCGGGCTTCCCCCTGGCCGATACTATTTACAATAGTGGATGCGCCAAAACCATTGTCCCGCACAAACTTGTACCCGCCCATAAAATTGAAAAAGAAGTCGCTGTCTGGTGCGTACAGCTCTTTGCCAAGGCCAGCAACTAAGCCGTAGGCCATTTTTTGGTAAGAAGAAGGCGAACTCATCGCTTCCACGGAAACCAGCACCGGCCAATCTTTGTAAGTGAAATGTGCCGAAATGCCAAAACGCGGCTGGATATAGGACGTGCGAATCTTGTAATCCTCTTCAAATTCTTCCCAAGTGTACTCGTCCGGGCGGTGTGAAATGGCGGTAAAAGCGTAGAGGTCGTGCAATGGAGTCGTTTCAAATCGGGTGTCGTGAAAAAGTTGGGACATCCCGCCGTTGATTCCAATGTTCACTTTCAGGTTTTGGGCAGTTGCGGCTTGAGCGAGGAGTAAAAAAAGAACTGCGGTGGTAGAGATTTTCCTAAGTATCATGGCTGTTAAAAAAAGGTGAAATGATGAGCAATTCGACTTTTCACCAAAGACTATCGCGGGATTAAAGGCAGCAAAAAATATGCTGGATTCGGACGAAATTCGTCTGCGAAGTTACACCTTTTGCCAAATTTGGAAGCCCCCTATAGTTAAATGTTCAAAACATACAGATTTTACGGTAAAGTTAAACCCCCATATTGGGCAGCAATAAGTTAGCGCCATTCGTCATTTATTGCACCGTAAACTGCCGGTGCACAGGCTGTTTTCCGAAACCTGTTCTTCATCACATTTTCAATCAGTCACAATCCAATGAATAAGTCAATTTTCAATCTCTCCGTACTCCTCCTCGCAGCCTTGTCCTTCACCTCCTGCAAAAAAGACGAAAAAACGTTCGAAGAAAAAATCACCGGCGAATGGCAATCCGTCAATGTGCAACTCAACGGCAACGACGTGACCAGCTACTTCCAACTCGACATCGAACTGCAAGCCGACAAAGACTTCAAAGCCACCTTAAAAACCGTAAACATCGTCACCGGCAAAAGCGAAACCTCCAACCCCCGTGGCGAATGGGAGGCCGACAATGCCAGCGAAGAATTTGAACTCACCTACAGCGACACCGGCGAGACCGAAGTTTACGAGGTGCTCGAATTCGACGACGAAGAAATGACGGTCGAAACCCTGCAAGGAAGCGATATTATCCTTATCAGATTCGAGCGGTTGTAATCCCGTGCTTTTTTGACATCCGCCTAGATGGCGGAGCCGCCCACAAATAATTCCAGCGGCCCGGCTGATTTCACATCGCTGGGCCGCTTTCCTTTTTTGCCAGATACCTATTCTTCAAAAAATTCGGGAACTTTGCCCGCCATTTTCAAAATCACCGAATATTAAGTCACGCCATGAAAGAACTCAAACAGTATCTGGACGCCAACAAAACACGCTTCCTCGACGAACTTCTCGAACTTCTCCGTATCCCATCGGTGAGCGCCGACCCAAAATATGCCGACGACGTGCGCCGCATGGCCGAAGCCACCGCCCAGCATTTGCGCCATGTCGGTGCCGACACCGTGGAAATCCACGAAACCGACGGCCATCCCATCGTTTATGCCGAAAAAATGATTGACCCAAAAGCCCCGGTGGTGCTCGTGTACGGTCACTACGACGTGCAGCCGCCCGACCCGCTCGACTTGTGGGATAGCCCGCCGTTCGAGCCGGTGGTCAAAAAAACTAAACTCCACCCACAGGGCGCCATCTTCGCCCGTGGCTCTTGCGACGACAAAGGCCAGTTTTTCATGCACGTCAAAGCATTTGAAATGATGCTGAAAAACAACGCTTTGCCCTGCAACGTGAAGTTTATGATAGAAGGCGAAGAAGAAGTGGGTTCCAAGAATTTGGAGAAGTTTTGCAAAGAAAATAAGAAAAAACTCGCCTGCGACGTGGTGCTCATTTCCGACACCAGCGTCATCGCCAACGATACGCCGAGCCTCACCGTCGGCCTGCGCGGTCTCTGCTACATGGAAGTGGAAGTAGTGGGCCCGAACAAAGACCTCCACTCCGGCGTGTATGGCGGCGCGGTGGCCAATCCGGTCAACGTGCTGTGCCAGATGATAGCCTCGCTGCATGATTCCAAACGTCGCGTCACCGTCAAAGGCTTCTACGACGATGTGCAAAAAGTGAGCGCCAAAGAGCGCAAAATGATGAATGAGGCACCCTACGACGAAAAGCAATACATGAAAGACCTCGGCGTGACCGAACTCATGGGCGAGAAAGGATACACCACCATCGAGCGCACCGGCATCCGCCCGACTTTGGACGTGAACGGCATCTGGGGCGGCTACATCGGCGAAGGCGCGAAAACGGTGCTGCCCTCGAAGGCTTTTGCCAAAATATCCATGCGCCTCGTGCCAGACCAAGACCCGAAAAAAATCGAAAAGATGTTTCAAAAACACTTCGAGAGCCTCGCGCCCAAGTCTGTGAAAGTAAAAGTCAGCGCCCACCACGGCGGCTGGCCGGTGGTAGTGCCGACCAACTCGGTAGAGTACAAAGCCTCCGAAAAGGCCATGGAACTTGCCTACGGCAAAAAGCCCCTCCCTCAGCGGGGCGGCGGCAGCATCCCCATCGTGGCGATGTTCGACCAAGTGCTCAATGCCAAATCCGTGCTCATGGGCTTCGGCCTCGATTCGGACGACATCCACTCGCCCAACGAGCATTACGGCGTGTTCAACTACTACAAAGGCATCGAGACCATCCCGTATTTCTACAAGTTTTACGCGGAAATGAAAAAGAAGAAATAAGGTATTGGGGTTTCTGGGTTGCTGGTTGTTCATTTGAGAAAAATCCCGCAACCAGCAACCAGCAACCCGAAACCAGCAACCCGAAACCCCTTTTTTCAACTCACTCAAACTCAACAATTATAATTTTTTCAATCATGAGAAAAACACTTTTGCTGCTCGTATTTGCCGCCATGGCAAACGGTCTTGTTGCCCAAGCGACTGTGGCATTAAAAACCCAACAGGACAGCGCCAGCTATGCTTACGGCATCGTGCTGGCCAACAGCATCAAACGCCAACTTGGCAGCGACCTCAACCGCGAGGTTTTCATCGCATCTTTGAACACGGCGCTGAAAGGCGACGCAACCCTCCTCACACAGGAAGCCGCCACCAAAATTTTTGACACCTTCAGCCGTGCTGTGCAAGCCAAAGCCGCAGCAAGGGTGCGGGAAGAGGGCAAACAATTTTTGGAAGAAAATAAAAAACGCAAAGAAGTGACCACCACTGCCAGCGGCCTCCAATATGAGGTGCTGACGCGCGGCACCGGCACCGTGTCGCCCAAAGAAACCGACAAAGTAGAAGTCCACTACCACGGCACACTTATCAATGGCGATGTGTTCGACAGCAGCGTGCAGCGCGGCCAACCCGCCGCATTCGCCCTCAATCGGGTCATCAAAGGCTGGACAGAAGGTGTGCAGTACATGAAAGAAGGCGACAAGTTCAAATTTTTCTTGCCATCCGAACTTGCTTACGGCGACCGCGGCGCCGGTGATAAAATCAAACCCGGTGCGACGTTGATATTCGAGGTAGAACTGCTGAGAATAAATCCCAAGTAAAACATTGAAAATCAGACAAAAAAGCCGGGGCGTCATCGTTCCGGCTTTTTTTATTGAAATTTTTTGGGGGCTGTATGGCTACCATTTGTCAAAGCCTGCACTGTATCTTTGTATCGAACAGGCTCCTCAATCGGCAATTTCCTGTTTTTGAAATGGTCTGAAATTAATCTCGAAATACCCGTTCGGCAAGCATTTTTTTCAACACATTTTTTCACGTCAAAAAATTTCATTTATGAAACATCTCTTACAACTCCGCATTGGAATCAGCGCCATCCTGTTGTTGCTCCTTTCTATCTCATTCATCGGTGGCTCGGGCTGCAAAGACGACGATTCCGTTTCTTGCGGAGTACGTTTGGAAGGCGACTGGCGCGCGACATCTTTCAAGTATGATGGCGAGGAGGCTTTGGGATTCCAGGGCGATGGCGGCATCAACGAATTTGAAATAGAACTTTCTGACTTCAGCGATGCTGACAAAGACGGCGACGTGCGCATCACTTACCAGTTGTACGGCTTTCCCGCCGGCACGCCGATAAATGGCGATTATTCCGTGAACACAGAATGCGACGAAATTGAAATGCCCGATATTTTTGCCCCGGCTCTGACATTTGAATGGGACATTGACGAATTTGATGGCGACGACCTGGTGCTCAAAGGTAACTACCAAGGCACGGCTGTCGAGATTACATTGGAAAGATAACCAACTCTCCAAGACTACCAATCTTTCAGGCCAATTCACGCCGCCGGACAGCGCCTATGCTCCCGGCGGCGTATTTTTTTCATTCCGACATAGATAGTTTGAAATTCAGCGCCAAAGCCCGTCTTTTGCCCGATATTTTTTCAGACAATGGACAATAGCCTACATGTTCGGGCACTGGTGATGGTACTGGTGTATGTTATCCTTCGGTTTTTCGGCGGCTCTTTCGGCAATCTCGTTTTGTACCCCGTCACCTTGCTCGTCACGTTTTTGCACGAGTTTGGCCACGCGCTGGGCGCCATCTTGAGCGGGGGCAGCGTGGAAAGGATGCAAATCAACGCCGACGGCAGCGGCTACACCGTGACGCGCGGCGGGAGCCAAGCCCTCGTGCTCATGGGCGGCTACCTCGGCAGTGCCATTTTAGGCAATGTCATGTTCTATATCGGCGCCAAACATCGCTCCTTTACACAAGCTGCTTTGATCACCTTGGCCTGTCTCATGGCGCTCGCGGGCATCGTTTGGTTCGAGACGTTCAGCAGCACGGGGTTGTTGTTTGGGTTCGCGGTACTGCTGTTTTTTATTGCGCGCGGCAGCAATTGGGATCAAGACGTGCTCATGTTTCTCGGCTTGGCCGCCGTGCTTTACATCATCCAGGATTTCAGGGTGGGGCCCAAAAGCGACCTAATCATGTACGAAAAAACGGTGGGCGTTTTCTCCTCCCAAGTCTGGATGTATCTTTGGCTCGGAGTGGCGGCCTCCCTTTTCTACTGGAATTTGCGGGAAATATTTGGCAGAAGGTAAAAGGAAGGGATATTTAAAATTTTGCGTCATCCTCCGCCTTTTTCAAAAAATGTCATTCGAAAAAATACCCGTCCGGCGGATGTCGCATTTTGTCATCGGCTACATGCTGCTGGCCTTTGGCTGGTGGTCGTACCATTTGTGGCAGCAAAATGACAAACTGTTCAATGTCGAAAAACAACTGCTCGAAACCCGGTTCACCCGCAAAAATCAGGGCGTCAACCTGACCCAACTGTACGAAACTGCCGAGTACAAAAAAATCGAGCGCAACTTCCACAAAGGCCATCGGATGGTCATTGCCGAAGGGCTGTTTTTTACGGCGTGCCTGATATTTGGCCTCTGGGTCATCAACCGCAGCGCCAACCGCGAGGTAACGCTGGCGCGCCAACGCCGCAATTTCCTGCTCAGCATCACCCACGAATTGAAATCGCCGATTGCCTCACTGCGCCTCGTGTTGCAGACCTTGGGCAAACGCGAACTGCCGCGCGAGCAAATCGAAAAACTTTGCACAAATGGCCTCAAAGACGCTACCCGCCTCCAGACCCTCGTGGAAGATTTATTGCTCGCCGCCCGGCTGGAGGACAATTGGCGACCACTGCCCGAACCCGTTGACCTGCCTGCTTTGGCCCGCGATGTGGCTGCCGGTTTGCAGGTGCGTTTTCCGCTGGCCAACATCCTTCTGCATTTTCCCGACAACTTTCCGCCCGTGCAGGCCGACAAATCGGGATTGACCGCGATTGTGCAAAACCTGTTGGAAAATGCCGTGAAATATTCGCCCGAAGGCGCGCCCATCGAATTTTCCGCCGAAAAAACGGACGGCAAACTGCGGCTGCAAGTAGCCGACCACGGGCGCGGCATCCCCGACTTGGAAAAGAAGGCTGTTTTTGAAAAATTCTACCGCCTCGGCAACGAAGAAACCCGCCAGACCACCGGCACGGGGCTGGGGCTTTATATTGTGAATCAGGTGGTAAAAGCGCACGGCGGCACGATTCGGGTGACGGACAACAAGCCGCAGGGAACGGTGTTTTTGATTGAGATATAGAGTGCTACATTGCTCAAGCACATTGCCTCCACCCACGTTTACTTTTCCCCACCTCGTCTATCTTTCATTCTTCCCGCACCACATTCGACACCCAATCAAAACTCTTCAACTCCCGCATGGCGTGGTTGAGTTGGTCAATATTCACCACGATGAGGCCGATGCGGCCCTCGAAGTAGCCGCCTTCGCCGGAAATGGAGAAGGAGCGAATGTTGATGCCCATGCCGGCGATGCGGTCGGTCAATTGCTGGATGACGCCCGGGCCGCTGTCAATGCCCGTGACGACGATGTTGGTGAGGAAATCGGCTTTCACCGTATTGCCCCAACCCGCTTTCAGGATGCGGTGCGCGTAGTTGGCGAGCAAGTGGTTGGCGTTGGGGCAGGTGGTTCGGTGAATTTTCACGCCTTGACTGACAGTGACATAGCCAAAAATCGGCTCGCCCTGCACGGGGTTGCAGCAAGTGGCAAAAGAATATTTGTAATAACTGCCCGGCTCGTCGTTGATGATGACTTCCCGTTTGTCGCCGGGTTTGCGCGGTGCCAAATCAGTTGTCGTTTCGACCTCCGTTTTGGCGTTTTTGTCCTCTATTTCAACCAAATAAATCCCGTCGGCGCGGAAACGTTTCAACTCCGTCATATCCACCTGTTCCAAAAAAATGGCGCTGAGGAACTCCATGCGGTTGGGGAACCCGAACCACCGGGCGAGCATATCGGCGTTTTCCTCCACCGGCACTTTGAAGGCGTTGAGTTTGCGTTCGAGGATTTCACGGCCGTACTCCGCCTGACTGCGCTTTTCATCTTTCAGCGCCGCGCGGATGCGATTTTTGGCTTTTGAAGTGGATACGAATTTGAGCCAATCCTCGCTGGGTTTTTGATTTTTGGCGGTAATCACTTCCACTTGGTCGCCACTTTGCAACACATGGTTGAACGACACGAGGCGGTTGTTCACCTTCACCGCCCGGCAGGTGCAGCCGATATCTGAGTGGATGCTAAACGCAAAATCGAGCGCAGTAGAGCCGTCGGGCAGGATTTTCATGTCTCCTTTTGGCGTGAAAATGTGTACCTCTTCGGCAAAGAGATTGCTCTGGAAATCAGCCAAAAACTCCACCGCGCTGCCCGAATCGCTGTTTTCCAGCGTTTCACGCACTTGGTTGAGCCAGTTCTCGAACACGTCTTTTTTCTGCTTGCTGATGCCCTGAATGCCTTTGTATTTCCAGTGTGCCGCGAAACCGCGCTCGGCTATTTCGTCCATGCGTTCCGAGCGGATTTGCACTTCCACATAGCGGCCTTCTGGCCCGACTACCGTGGTGTGGAGCGATTCGTAGCCATTGGCTTTTGGGGTGCTTATCCAGTCTTTGATGCGCTCCGGGATGGGTTTGTAATAATCCGTCACGAACATATACACCTGCCAGCAGCTCAGCCGCTCCTCTTCTGGCGGCACCTCCACGATGATGCGGATGGCGAACAAATCGTAGATGTCTTCAAAAGAGACGTGCTTAGTCTTGATTTTATTCCGAATGGAATATATGCTTTTGGGCCGCCCAGTGATGCGGGCTTTGATGCCCATTTCTTCGAGTGCCGTATGGATGGGGGCCGAAAATTCGCGAATATAATTTTCGCGGGCACGTTTGGTTTGGGCAAGTTTTTCGGCGATTTCGTGGTATTCCTCCGGGTGCGTGATTTTCAGGCACAAGTCCTGAAACTCGCTTTTGATTTTGTATAGCCCCAGCCGGTGCGCCAACGGTGCGTAAATGGAGGTGGTTTCGGCGGCGATTTTCAACTGCTTGTTGTGCGCCATGCTCTTGATAGTGCGCAAGTTGTGCAGCCGGTCGGCCATTTTGATGAGCACCACGCGCACATCGGCCACCATCGCGCGGAGCACTTTGCTCAGGTTTTCGGCTTGTGGGCTTTCGGAATCGTGCAGGCCGTCGAGTTTGGTGAGGCCGTCCACGATGAGCGACACCCGTGCGCCGAAACGGTCGTGGATGTCTTTGAGCGAAACGTCGGTGTCTTCCACCACATCGTGCAGGAGCGCACAGACGACCGCCGTGGGGCCAAGCCCGATTTCTTCCACACAGATGCGGGCTACTTCGATGGGGTGGGTGATGTATGGCTCGCCGGATTTGCGCCGCTGTTGTTGGTGGGCTTCGGCGGCGAGTTCAAAAGCGGCGCGGATAGACTCCAGGTCGTCCTTGCCGAGCTGCGTTTTGATGGATTTCAGCAGGTTGCGGTAGGCACGCCGGATGATGGCCTTATCCTCCGGCTCGCCGGGTATGACGGCTTCTTGTACCGCACGGGCTGCGTAGCCCTGCGATTCGGTTTTGACAACCTCCGGTGCTAATGTGATGAGTTCTTCCTGCTCCATGATTCCCTCCTGTTTATCGGTTTTTAGAAGATATTTGACAAAAATAGCGCGACATTTTTCAGCGGCAAAATTTGTTTGCGGCTCATTAACGGTTTTTGTTTTCGCGGGGTTCTTTCTTTTTTGTCGAAACGCCTTACTTTTGCCCTCCTTTTTGAAAGGGCGTTGTTCGGAACCACTCGGCAGTCTTTTGTATTTTAAAAAATTAGAATTACAAAAAATCTGCCAACTGTTCGGATTGCAACGCAGGATTTCGGAACCTGCAAAGATTTCGCAATCCTTTTTTGACATAACAACAAACCCGCGGGCGTGGCGAAATTGGTAGACGTACCAGACTTAGGATCTGGCGCCGAGAGGCATGGGGGTTCGAGTCCCTCCGCCCGCACTTTTTTTGGTGATTGGTTGTCAAAACTGAAATCACCACTCACTCATCAACCAATCACGATATGGTTGTCCGCAACGACATAGACAACACCTCTACCATTCTCACCGTCACCGTCACCCGCGACGAACTGAAACCAAAACTCGACGCTGAACTCAAAAAGTACCGTTCCAAAGCACCCATCAAAGGCTTCCGCCCCGGCCAGGCTCCGATGGACTTTGTGAAAAAACTCTACGGCAACGCCATTTTCGGCGAAACGCTGAACGAGATGCTCTCCCGCGAACTGTACGACTACCTCCGCGAAAGCAAACTCGACGTGCTCGGCCAGCCGCTCCCCACCGAAGACCAGCGCAGTTATTCGTTCAAAATCAGCGATATAGAGCCAGAATATTCCGTCAATTACGAAGTCGGGTTTGTGCCGTCTTTTGAAATAAATGGCTTGGGCAATGGCGAAGTGTACGAACGCCTTACCGTCTCGAACCTCGACGAACTTGCCGAGGAAGACCTCCAATACGCCCGCAAACGCGCTGGCAAACGCACCAATCCCGAAACAGATATTCAGGACAACGACATCGTGCGCATCGCTGCCCGCGAACTCGAATCTGAAGAAGGCGGTGTGAAAGAAGACGGCTGGGAGACGGTGATGACGATTTTTATGAAAAACGTGGGCGACGAACAGCTGAAAACCCAACTGCTTTTTTCCAAAAAAGGCGATACCCTGCGCTTCAATGCCCGCACCATCGAGAACCACGAGAAGGAAGAAATGCACCGCAAATACATCCTCAACCTCGGCGAAGACGACGACCGCACGGTGGGAGATTGGTTCGAAGGCATCATCGAAGAAGTGAGCCGGGTGGAAGATGCCGAACTTGATGAAGAATTTTACAAAGGCTATTTCGGCGAGGGCAAGGTGAGCAACGAAGAGGAAGCCAAGGAGGAATTGAAAAAAGGTATCCGACAATTCTACGACGTACGCTCCAATGCGCTGCTCATGCGCTCATTCCAAGAGCGGCTGATGGCGCAAAATCAAGTAGAATTGCCCGAAACTTTTCTCAAACGTTGGCTTCGGGTCTCCAATGAGGACAAACTTTCCGACGAACAAATCGAGCGCGAATTCCCCGCTTTTGCCGACAACCTGCGCTGGACGCTCATAAAAGACAAAATAAAAGAGGCATCAGATATTGAAGTGACCGACGAGGAAGTGTATGATGCTTATGCCCAACGGGTGCGCAATTATTTCCAAATGGAAATACCTGACAATATCATCCAAAGCAGCGTGGAGCGCCTGATGCAGAACAAAGACGATGTGGAAAAAACCCGCCGCGACCTCGAAACGGACAAAATATTTGAAGTTATCCGCGACCAAGTGACGCTCACCGAGAAAGCCGTTTCGTCGGAGGAATTCCATAAAATATTGGAAGAAGCCACCAAAAAAGCCGAGGCCGAACAAAGCGCCATGGTGGAGGAAGAATGATGAAATTTCCCCCCTTTGTCGTTCATCGCTCATCGTTTATCGTTCATCATTGAAAACCGCCGGTTGGTAGAGCATTACAGTTCCATTTTTTCACGCCGCAACCTGCCATCGGAAAAGTTGTTTCATTTGCCTCAAAAAGGAAATTATCATGTTTGACAAAAATGAATTTCAAAAGTATGCTACCAAACACCTCGGTATGAGTAGCATGCACCTCGAAAAGTACATGGACGCGACGGTGCCGGGCATCAAGGCGTTCACGCCCTACGTCATCGAAGAGCGGCAGATGAACGCCGCTGCGCTCGACGTGTTCAGCCGCCTGATGATGGACCGCATCATTTTTATGGGCGTGCCGGTCACGGAGTACGTCTCCAACGTCGTGCAGGCGCAGTTGCTGTTCCTCGAAAGCACCGATCCCAAGCGGGATGTGCAGATGTTCATCAACAGCCCCGGCGGCTCGGTCATTGACGGCCTCGGCATCTACGACACCATGCAATATGTGTCGCCCGATGTCGCCACGATTTGCACGGGTCTGGCGGCTTCCATGGGTGCCGTGTTGCTCGCTGCTGGCGTGAAGGGCAAACGCAGCGCTTTGTATCACAGCCATGTCATGATTCACCAGCCGATGGGCGGTGCGCAAGGGCAGGTTTCGGACATCGAGATTTCGTACAAGTTGATAAAGAAAATGCAAAAATCGCTGTACGATATCCTCGCCCACCACACGGGGCAGCCTTACGAAAAAATCGAAGAGGATTGTGACCGCGACAACTGGATGAGCAGCGCCGATGCCAAAGAATACGGCCTCGTGGACGAAGTGCTCGACCGGAACAACCCGAAAGGGAAGCAACTTTAATAGTGCAATTCGAGGTTCGGCTCAAAGTCAAGCCTCGAATTTTAAAAAAAACAGCCCGGATCGCGCTCGTTTTGAGTGTGTTCCGGGCTGTTTTTTCTAAACGGTTTGAAAATCCTACGTCGGCAATTTGAACTCTTCCAAATCCAGTTCAAAATCGGGCAGCACATTTTCGCCGTTCAATTTTTTTCCTGCAAAACCTTGCACCACGTCTATTGAGCCATTGGCCCTATAAATCCATGCCTTTTCCTCATAGGGGTCAATCAGCCAAGCCAAACGCACCCCATTGTCAATCCACGAATCGGTCATTTTGGACTTGAGTTTTTCCAAATCGTCGGTTTTTGAACGAACTTCGATGATGAAATCCGGTTCCAGAAAAAGGAAAGACTCGTCCAACTCCGCAGCATCGGCATTTGCCAATTTTTCATTGGAAATCCACACCGTGTCGGCTTGTTTGGTGGAGCCGTCGCGAAGTTTGATACCGGTGGTAGCGCTTAAAGTTTTGCCGAGTTTTGTTTGGCGGTTCCATTGCCAGACAAAGCCATTGGCCTCGCTTTCGCGATGGCCAGAACCAAAGAATACTGGAGGCATAATCGTGATTTGGCCATTTTTTTCGTGCTCCATGCGCAAATCCGGGAAACGGCGGCTTATCTCGACGAACTGCTCAAAACTCACCGGCGGGGTGCTGAGCACCGGAAATAGTTGGGCCAGTTCGGAAAGACGCTCATGGTCAATGTGAACTTCACGTTTTGGCGCAGCAGGTGGAACGGCAGTGGCAATTGCACTCATTGTAACAGCGATTAGTGCGACAAATTTACCCGAATTTTTCGGGAACGGCTAATATGGCGTACTTTTGCGCCACGAAAAATTTCAACTTCAAATTTCTCTCACAACGCTCACCCCTTTCTCCACTATCACATGATAAAGCGTGGCAAACCCACCCAGCACCGCTGCTCCTTTTGCGGGCGCGGCGAAGAAGAAGTGATGATACTCGTGTCCGGCATGGACGGGCAAATATGCGAAGTCTGTGTCGAAAAAGCACAGGAAATCATTGACCAAGAACTCCGCAAAGCAGGCGTTCAGCCGGAGCAAGAGCAGCCCGCCGGCAAAAGCAGCAAGTACAGCGGGCCTATCCACCTCATTCCACCCCGCGACATCAAAACCTTTCTGGATCAATACATTATCGGCCAAGACGACGCCAAAAAAGTGCTGGCGGTGGCAGTTTACAACCACTACAAACGCCTCCAGCAACACGGCAACACCGACCATGACGACGTGGAAATCGAAAAATCCAACGTCCTCTTCATCGGCCAGACTGGCACGGGGAAAACCCTGCTCGCCAAAACCATCGCCAAACTCCTCAATGTGCCGTTTGCCATCGTGGACGCCACCATTTTCACCGAAGCGGGCTACGTCGGCGAAGACGTGGAAAGCATTCTTTCGCGCCTGTTGCAAGTGTGCGATTTCGACGTGGAGGCTGCCGAGCGCGGCATTGTTTACATAGATGAAATTGACAAAATCGCCCGCAAGCAAGACAATCCCTCCATCACCCGCGACGTATCGGGCGAGGGGGTGCAGCAGGGAATGTTGAAAATGCTGGAAGGCGCCGAGGTGCTCGTGCCGCCGCAGGGCGGGCGCAAACACCCGGAGCAGAAGTTGGTGAAAATCAACACACAAAACATCCTTTTTATCGGCGGCGGCGCATTCGACGGTATCGAAAAAATCATCGCCCGGCGCGTGAACACCCAAATCATCGGCTACAACAAAAAGGAGACTGACCGCATAGACAAAGACAACCTGCTCCAATATGTGACCCATCAGGACGTGAAAAGTTTTGGCCTCATCCCCGAACTCGTGGGGCGGATGCCGGTGGTCGTCCACCTCGAACCGCTCGACCTCGAAGCCTTGCGCCGCATCCTCACCGAGCCGCGCAACGCACTCATCCGGCAATACGAAAAACTTTTCTTGCTCGAAGGTGTCCAACTCGTGATGGAACCTTCCGGCATTGACTTCATCGCCGAAAAAGCCCTCGAATACAAACTCGGCGCGCGCGGTCTGCGCTCGCTCTGCGAGGCCATCCTGACCGATGCCATGTTCGATTTGCCGACTTCACTGAAAGGCGACAAAAAGCAATTGGTGATTGACCGGGAATACGCGGAAGACAAATTGGAAGGCTCGCGGATGGGAAGGTTGAAAGCGGCTTGATTGAATGATTTTCATTCATTTTAGTGGTGGGACGACACGAATTCGTGGCCCCCCCTTGGTTTTATTTAAAAATGTTAAAAATTATTAAAAAAAGTGTTATAAAACCCAAAACACCCAAAA
>CAYZVM010000032.1:26922-36597 GCA_964481485.1 uncultured Saprospiraceae bacterium
TTTTTTTTTTTTTTTTTTTTTTTTTGTTTTGTGGGCTGCCCCCCCGCACCCCCCCCCCACCACTTTGCTTTTTATTGAAAAATGAAATCAAAGCAGTCGTGCCGCAGCTGACGAATCGCAATCTCAAAACCGAAACCCAATACTCCCATACACCCGCCAAGCCTTGTCGTTGTCGGCTTTGGCAATATTCAGCATCATGGGGCCGACCAAAGTATTCAGGCCAAACATAACCCCAAAACTTTGGTAGATTTCTTGGCCGATGTCGAGAATGGGCGTTGAATTGTTGCTCGCCAAACCAGTGCCAGCCAACAGCGAATATTGCGGCACGATTTGAAAGTTTTTGGAAACAAGCAGCGGCATCCCCACCTGCGCCGATACAAAAGCCGTATGCAGGACAAAACCATCGCGGTTGCCCCAAAAAGGCACAAATGCCCAGTCGTTGCGCCAGTCGGCTCCACCCACAAAAAAACGATCCATCACGTCAAGTTGCATCTCCTGCTCCCGGTCGGTGAGGCGGGCGCCCGCGTAAAATTTTGGATAAAGCCGGAGCCGTTTTTTCAAAAAATACACCTTTTCCCAGCGCACGAACACTTTGGCGTAAGGGCGCACCAAGTCAAGTCGTTCATCTTCCAGCAGAATCCGGTTGTTGCTCACCGTTTGGGTCGCAAATTGAACCGATGTGCCCAAACTGATGCGACCATTGAACGAAATCCGTTTTCCCCGCGTCGGAAACAACGAGTGGTCCAACGTGTGGGCGCTATACCGAAACTCTACCCCCGGTACATGGTAGCGAACTTTGGACACGCCGATGATGGTGTCACCTTCCACAAAAGGCAACGAACGCCGGTCAGCGCGCACCCGCGGACGATAGCCAGTTTGTTCCAACATGAAATGGACACCAAAATAAGACGACGGGCTCAAAGTGTGGTTCAGGCCAATGCCGACCCGCAGAAACCGTCGGTGAAAATCGTCAAACACCATGTTGTTCAAATACACCGGCGCCGTGATTTTTTCAAAATATCCATAGCCATTGGCCCACCACCGCGAATGACGGAGGTGTTTGTGATAGTCCGCCCGCACCTTATAGTTGTCGCCAATATCCACGCCAAGCATCGCCCGCGAATCGCTGCCCAGCAAGTCGCGCAAAGTCAGATTGGCTATCAGGCTGGCGGCCAATTCGGTGTCGTAGTGCAATCCACCTTTCAGCACGGTGCGCGGTTGGCGTCTGGTTCGGATGCTCAATGTTGGTTCGCCGTCGGGCGCAGTGTTCAAATCGTAGTACACATTTTTGAAACGCCGCGTGCCGAAATATTCGCTGACAATGGAATCGGTCTCCGCTACCGAAAGCATAAAAACCTCGGGCGATTGGTGTACATCGAGGCCGTTCACGGCGATAGTGCGCACCGGGATACCCGTGCTGTTCGTCGCGGCGGCTTTTTTGCGCCAGCCGAATACGTTGGTCGCCGGGTCACGGCTGGCGCGTTGCGCCCGCGCGAGGGCTTGCAGTTGCGGCAGTATCTTCATCACGATGCGGTCGCCCGCAGCCAAGATTTCCTCTACTTTTTTAAAATCGTTGGCCTCAATCCCTGCCGCGTCCAATTCGACATTGAAATCAGCCAAGATGTCGCAGGATTGTTTTTGCCCTTCGCTTTCGGCGATGCGGCTGAAATTCGCCGATTGGTACATGATTTTGACCAACGAGTTCAACTCTTCTTTTCCATACAATTTGCTGCCGGTGTAGCCGCCGATAACTATTTCGGCACCCATATCGCACACGACATCCACCGGAAAATTTTTTGAAAGACCGCCGTCCACGAGCAGCAGAGAATCGCCGTGTTCAATGGGTGTAAAAATAGTTGGGATGGACATACTGGTGCGCAGCGCCATCGCCAGATTCCCATGGTCGAGTACCACTGGATTGCCGTTCACGATGTCGGCGCCGATGCAACGGAACGGAATGGGCAAACTGTCGAAATCGTGGATGTGCGCCACCCGAAAGGTCAAGGCCTGCAACAAGGCCGTCAATTCCTGCCCTTCGATGATGCCGGTGGGCAATTCCACGCGTCTGCCTTTCACGGGCAATTCGAGCGGGTAACGCCCGTGTTCATCTTTTTCGTCGGCGTTCACCCGGTCGAGCGGCACGTTGTTGGACAACAGGCTGCTCCAGTCCAGCCCGCGCACCAAAAAATCTAATTCAATGCCCGAATAACCGACGGCGTACAACCCGCCCACAATGCTGCCCATGCTCGTGCCGGTGATGTAATCCACCCGGATGCCGAGCGAATCGAGGGCTTTGAGCAGGCTGATGTGGGCAAGTCCTTTGGCACCGCCGCCGCTGAGACAAAGCCCAACGGAGGGGCTGCGGGAGGGCATCAAGTCAAGGCTTGTTTGCGCCTGCGCGGGCGCAGCGAAAACCGACAATAGCAACAAAAAGCCAAATAAGTAAAGTAGCTGTTTCATATCGAATAATGTGGAAGTCAAAGGTGGGAGCGCTTGATTTGCGCTTGATTGGAGTCTTTGGATAGACACTGCAAATTGGGGCTGGGGTACAAAAACGGCGACATTTTTTCGTCATAATGTCCAAATTATTCGGTGATTTTGCCCGATTCATGTCGCACCAGCCCTGCAAAAACCACCCAATGCCATGTGCCCACTTTGGCGAAAATTTTTACCTTTGAGCGGATTACGCCGGGCGAGCCTTACCCTTTGCTCTCGCCGCGCGCCGTTTCACCCCCTCGCACATGAAAGTCGTCATACCCGTTGCCGGCGCTGGCACGCGCCTTCGCCCCCACACTTACACCCAGCCCAAGCCCCTGATGCCGGTGGCCGGCAAACCCATCATCTGCTTTATTGTGGACAAACTCGTGAATGTCGGCCTCACCGATTTTGTGTTTGTCATCGGCTACCTCGGCGACAAAGTCCGCAACTTCATAGAGCAGACGTACCCGGATTTGCAGACAGAATTCGTCTATCAAGAAAGCCGCGAGGGTTCGGCACACGCGATTTGGACAGCCCGCGAGGCTATCGAGGACGAGGACGAAATTTTTATCGCATTTGGCGACACGATTTTCGACGTGGATTTGAAGCAACTGCTTGATTGCCAATATTCCTGTCTTGGCGTAAAAAAAGTCAGCGACCCGCGCGAGTTTGGTGTTGTGGATATTGACGACAAAGGTTTTGCCACCCGGATGGTCGAAAAACCGCGCATCCCTAAGTCGAATATGGCCATTGTCGGGCTGTACAAAGTAAAAGAAGTGTCGGCCCTGTTAAAGGCGATTGACCACATCATTCAGAAGGATTTGCGTACGATGGGCGAATTCCAGCTCACCGACGCGCTCCAACAACTGCTCGAACAGGGTGTCAAATTTCAGACCCTGCCGGTCACCAATTGGTTTGACTGCGGGCGCAAAGAAGTCCTGCTCGAAACCAACGCCATGCTGCTCAGCCGTCGGGGCTACGCGACCGACGATTTTCATTTGCCGACATTTGACAACACGATTTTCATTCATCCTGTCGCCGTCGGCGCGAATTGCAACATTGTCAACAGCATCATCGGGCCGAACGTGAGTATCGGCGACAATGCCAGCATCAACAATTCTATCGTGCGCGACAGCATCATCGGCAACTTCGCCGCGCTGCAAGATGTGGTGCTGAAACACTCCGTTGTCGGCAGCGACGCGAGCATCCGGGGCATGAACCTGAGCTTGAATATCGGCGACAACACGGAGATTGATTTTGATTAGGGTGTGTCTGAAAAATGCTGTTGGATTTGAAAGTGTAAGATTTTGGGCTCTGAGCGAAACGCAATGCACTTTAGAGAAAGCATTACTTCTTCCTCAACTCCTCCAATTTCCCCGATGCTTTCAGCAACTTCAGCACCGCCAGTTTGTAACTAAACACCTGCTGCCAATAGTTGGTCTCGGCCTCTGAGCGGGCTGTTTGCGCATTCAGCAAATCGGTGAGCGACACTACTCCCTCCTTATATTGAAGCAACAATTTGTCGGTGATTTCGCGGGCAAGCGCCACGTTGTCGGTTTGTGTTTGGAGGGCGCGGAGCGCATTTTGGAGTTGCTCTTGGGCTTGGCGGAATTCCAGCATTTTTGCTCCGTCCAATTGGCGGCGGTCTTCCTCGAGTTTTTGTGCTTCCAATTTTAACAACCTCACCTTTCGGTACCGCCGGAAGCCGTCAAAAATCGGCACATCCACTTTCAGCCCAAAAGTGACGGCCCCGTACCAAGTGCCATCGGTGCCGAATAAATTGGCTTTGTCTCCCCAAGTTTGGAACAAACCGGTGGCATAGGCGCTCAGGTTGGGCAGCCCCTGCGCCCACAGCGCGCGGGTCTGGATGCGGTTCAGGACGAGGTTGTTCACAATCAGCTGGTGGTCGGTGGTAGTTTCTGGTTCAAAAGTGAGCGATTGCCAGCGCAGCGAATCCCCGGCGGGGTTTTCCATTTCCTCCACCGGGTCGAACGGCTCCTCGAACGGCACGCCGCACAGGTATTTGAGTGCCTGATGGAGCGCCGTGATGCCTGTGAGCAAGTTTTGGCGCTGCGTCTCCAAGTTGGTGCGCGCCACACGGATGCGTTTCACATCGGTCGGAATAGCGTAATCGTTGGCGAGTTGGAGTTCGGCCATACGTTTCAGGGCATCTATCTTTTCCATATTGGCGTTCACGGCACGCACCAACTGCTCCATTTGCAAGGTTTGGTAAAAAACGGTGGCCGTGTTGAACAGCACCTCTTCTTCCGTGCGCGCCACGAGCAAATCGGAGATAGAACGCCCAGCATTGATGGCCGGAATGCCGCGAAACAACGACTCGTCGTAAATCCGCTGTTCCACCGTCACTATGCCAGCCAATTGCCACGGGCGGCCAAACTGCGCCGGAATGTAAGTGCCCTCCGTTTGGCCGAACAATTCGCCCGGCAACAACTGGGTGGGCCGCTCTGGCGCATAGCTGTAATTGAAGCCTGCGTTGATTTGCGGGTATGCGGCGCTCCGGCCTTCCCGGAGCCGCAGTTCAAAACCCTGGCGGTCGAGTTGTGCTTTTTTCAGTTGGGGGCTGTTGGCGAGCGCCATGTCGAGACTTTCGCCGAGCGTGATGGGGCGGGCGGTAGGCTGGGCTGCTATTTTTGCAATAAAAAATGCCCATAAAACGGTGGAAACGATACTTTTCATAGGGCGAAGATAAAATGTTTCGCCCCATGCCCGGCTTGCTGATATGGGGAGAGCAAGTCCAGAATACGCTCGGTTTTTTGTCGTCCGCCTACTGGCGGACGACAAAAAACCGAGCGTATCCCCGCACTCTCCCTATTTTTCCCGCCACAAAATGCAAGCATCCATGAAAAAAGCGCTCCTCCTCGTACTCATCTCTTATCACTCATCTCTCATAACTGCTCAAGGCGACCCCGGCCTCGCCTCCGGCAAAACAGATGCTTGGCACATCGTGGCCGACAACATTGACCCGGCCAACTATTTCGGTGTCACCGTCGCCAACGGCATGATTGGCCTCGTGTCGTCGCCGGAGCCAATGCGCGTGAAGGACGTGGTGCTGAACGGTGCTTACGACAACTACGGTCGCGGGCGTGTGTCGAACATCCTCAAGGGTTTTAATTTTATGAACATGAACCTCGACGTAAATGGGCGGAGAGTAACCCGAAATGGCATTTCGGGTTACAAGCAGGTGCTCGATATGCGCGGCGCGGCGCTCACCACGACTTTCAATGTGGGCGACCAAGTTTCAGTGAATCATAAAGTGATGGCTTTGCGGCACTTGCCCTACTGTGCCCTTTCGGTGGTGGAAATCACGGCCAAAAAGGACGTGACTATCACGCCCGCTTCGGTCATCGAAGCGCCGGAGATGTTGCAGGACGTGCGGAATTATTTTTCGGAAATTGACCGCCCGCACGTTTTGATTCCCCTGCTGACTTCGGTGGCAAAAAGTCCGAGCGGTAAGTACACCGTCGCGGCCTCGACGAGTTTTATTTTTGAAGAAAAACACGGCGCGGAGCCCGATCTGATTCACGAGGACTGGGACTACAATATGCACCTCCTGAAATTTTCCAAAAAACTGAAAGTGGGCGAGAAATACCGTTTTGCCGTCGTCGGCACGGTCATTTCCTCCGCCCACGTCGCCGACGCGCACAACGAGGCCGAACGCCTCACGATTTATGCAGCGTTGGAAAAAACTGACCGGCTCCAGCGCCGCCACGTCGCCGAATGGGAAAAACTCTGGTCTTCCGACATCACGATTGAGGGCGATATAAATGCCACTCGCGACGTGCATTCGGCCATGTACCACCTCTACTCCTTCGCCCGCGAAGGCACGGCCTTGAGCCTTTCGCCGATGGGGTTGTCGGGGCTGGGCTACAACGGCCACGTCTTCTGGGACACAGAACTTTGGATGTATCCGCCGCTGCTGCTTTTGCATCCTGAAATTGCCAAATCTCTGCTCGAATTCCGCTACCAACTGCTCGACGAGGCCAAGCAAAACGCTTTTTCGCACGGCTATCAGGGCGCGATGTACCCTTGGGAAAGCACGACGACCGGGCAAGAGGAAACGCCGGTGTGGGCTTTGACGGGACCGTTCCAACAGCACATCACGGGCTGCGTGGCGTGGGCGGCGTGGCAGTATTATTTGGTGACAAAAGACAAAACTTGGCTGCGCGAGCGCGGCTGGCCGATGCTGCAAGCCTCCGCCGAATTTTGGGCGAGCCGCGTGGAGCGCAATGGCCCCGGCAAATACGACATTAACAACGTCATCGGCGCGAACGAGTGGGAAGAGAATATTGACAACAACGCCTTCACCAATGGCATGGCGAAAACCGTGCTGGCCTACGCGACCGATGCGGCAAAAGAACTCGGCCTCACTCCTGACCCCGATTGGATGCACGTCGCGGACAACATTCCCATCCTGAAATTCCCCGACGGCACCACCCGCGAAAACGCGACTTACGACGGCGTCACCATCAAACAGGCCGACGTGAACCTGCTGGCCTACCCGCTCAAAGTCGTCACCGACCCGGCGCAGGTCAAAAAAGACCTCGACTACTACGAGCCGCGCATGGCGAAAGATGGCCCTGCCATGGGCCATGCGATTCTGTCGGTACTGGCTGCCCGCTCTGGCGACGCTGACCGCGCCCACGACCTTTGGCTCAAAAGTTACAAACCCAACGAGGTGCCGCCCTTTGGTGTTCTGGCCGAAACGGCGGGCGGCACGAACCCCTATTTTGCTACCGGTGCGGGCGGTTTCCTGCAGGCCACGCTGATGGGTTTCGGCGGTTTGGACATCACGCCGCAGGGCATTGTGCAGTTAAAAACAAAATTGCCGAAAGGGTGGAAGTCGCTAACGATGAGCGGGGTAGGGGTGGAAAGGAGGACGTTTACAGTAAAGTAACGCCAACTTTTAGTTGGCGGATTCGCTTTTGGCGGCACACTCAATTTCCTCACATGAAAGAAATAAAATTGCAACTGAAGCAATAATCAATTCAACGGCAGGGAAAATACGGCGAGATTTGACTTCAAAAAAACGCCATGACGACTATTAAAACATCAGTTCCCTTTATTTTGGCAATTATCATATTGACCTGCTGCCACAAGAACGAAGACGATAACACAAATGCCTGCATTTCTCTTTGGAGCAAGCTGGAGGATGTTAGAAACCCCATTTTGCTCCCAGAGGGCACTTGGTTGCATCCCAGAATTTTGGGCAATCGCGTTTGGTACAGTTCTTCTAAAAACGTTGCTGGGGTCAGTTGGGAAGACGGCTCGGTGGCGGTTGTGCCACGACCACAAGGGATGAATAATTACAATTCCGACCAGCGTGATGCCTCGTTTGTTGGCACCGACTGTGTTTCACTTTTTTATTTTGACTGGCAAAATCTTTCATGGAAAACACTCTATTCCGCTCCGTTAGGTATTGGGATTGACAACGACGTTGATTTGGAAATCATGGAGGGTTTGCTGCCGTTTGTGCAAAAAGATACAATCGACAATTCGCAGACTGTTTGGATTTATGAGTTCGCTGCCGAACGAGCATATAAGGTTGAAGGCCTGTCCAAACTTTACGAAGAGCGCCCATTTAAAATTTATACGCAGCCAAAAGTTTTTTTAAACGGAACCGACACCCTGCTCGCCACAGTAGTACAGTTTGATACGGAAAGCAATCGCAGCGTGTTGATTTTCAGTTTACAGCAAGAAAAGATAACCAGTGAAGTAATGCTGGGCTATGGGCTGTATCGAGATGCCTTTCGATTGGGTGATAAGTTTGGTATCAGATACCTCTATTCTTTTTATCACGATGTGTTTGCAGTTATTGACCCAAAAGAAGGTCAATTGCTCTGGAATGATGGTGCATGCACTTGGTTGAGCCGCAACGGCGACCTGTTTTCACTTGATTGTTTGTTTGGGTTTAACAGGAAAGTCAACCTCCAAACTGGAAAAACAGACTATTTTTTCCCACCGGGCAATGACCTTTTTTCTCTTGACGGACTTATTGATGGAAACTATGCGATTCCCGGGCGAATGACAAGGGATACGCTCGCTGGTTCCCTTAACCGCATCGTTTTTGTCAACCGTGAAAAAGGATGCGAAGTCAAACGCCTGCCGCTGCCGGGCCAATCAGTCCTTTTTGGAAAACTGACTTGCTTCCCAGACAGCAATTGGGTAATCGCCCAAGACGAAAAACGGTTTGTGCATTTTTTGAGGTTGCGATAAGCGGAATTGGAGCGAGATAGAGGACGATTATGGCGAAGCAACGCCAACTTTTAGTTGGCCGCCAACCGGAAGGTTGGCGTTACTTGAACGAAATCTCCCCCAACCGTACCCCATGCTCCACCCGCTGATTCCCCCGAATATCATAAATCTCCATTTTCACTGCTGGGTCTTTTTGCTGCCAGTCAATCGAAATCAGGCCGAAATGGTTGTCCATAATCGGGCCTTCGATGCGGTTGTCGTTGGGCGTGGCAAAGTGCCAAGTGGAGGTGATGCCGCTTGATGTCACATCATAAACCGGGTATAAATCCTTGTCTTTCAGGACAGAAATCTCGCCGTAGTGCACATCGCCCGTGATGAACACCACCCCGTTGGCGCGGGTCTTTTTGATGAGGTCGAGCATCCGCTGGCGCTCGTGGGGGAAATTCGCCCAAGCCTCGTAGCCGTTGTAGGAAATGCTGAACTGGCTGCCGGAACCGATAATGCGCAAGTCGGCGGGCTTGCGGAGTTCGCCTTCGAGCCATTGCCATTGCGCCTCGCCGAGCAGCGTGGAGTCCTTGATTTCGTGCGGGTAGTAATCGAGCGGGTAAAAAAATTCGTCTTTGTGGCTCAGCTCGCCGCGATAGATGCGGAGGTCGTCGCGGAAGGTGCGGTTGTCGAGCAGAATCATTTGGAGTTTTTTGCCGCCGCTTTCAAACATATAAGAAGTGTAAATGCCCTCGTGCTGGCGGCGCGGCGAGTCGGCGGGTTCTTCCCAAAAATCAAGAAAAATTTCCTTCGATTCCTTTTTGAACGGGTAGTGGTGGCCCGCGTCGTTCCAGCCGTAGTCGTGGTCGTCCCAAGTGGCGAGGAAGCGCGTGGCTTTTTTAAGTCGTTGGAATTCAGGCTTCGCCGCAAGTTTGGCGTATTTGTTTTTCAAAACCTGCATATCCTTCGTGTCGCCGTAGATGTTGTCGCCGAGCCAGA
>CAYZVM010000033.1:0-4040 GCA_964481485.1 uncultured Saprospiraceae bacterium
AATTGCAGGTTGTTTTCCACTTCCAGTTGGCCGTTGGGGGAAACTCCGATTCGGATGTGCAGTGGCTGTTCCTCTGCCGCGACGTTGTGCTTGATCGCATTTTCTACTAGTATTTGTAGGGTGAATGGCGGCAAACAATGACCAAGAGCCGTCGCGGGAATCTCCGTTTGTACCCTCAGATTGTCGGCGAAACGCATTTTTTGCAAATACAGATACGACTCTACAAACTCCAACTCTTGTGCGAGCGTGATGAGTGCCTGCTCGCGCAATTCCAGCAACCTGCGATAGGCTTTTGAAAAACGATTAGTAAATTCCACTGCCTTATCCGTGTCGCGGGGGATGATTGCGGCGAGGATGTTCATGCTGTTGAACAGAAAATGTGGGTTGATTTGGCTTTTTAGCAACTCAAATTGTGAGAGGATATTGGCTTTTTCCTGCCGTTCGGCTTTCAGCAGCAGTTCCATATTCTCCTCCACGAGATGACGGTTCAGTTTTTTCAGAGTGTAAGATTCGAGGGCATGATCGAGGATGATTTTCAGTTCGTCAGAGTCCCAGGGCTTTGTGGCGAAGTGATATACCTTGCCTTTATTGATGGCATCTATCACCGCCTGCATATCGCTGTAGCCCGTGAGGATGATGCGGATGATGTCAGGATATTCGTCGCAGATGCGCTCGAACAACTCTACGCCCGTCATATTGGGCATTCGCTGGTCGCTCACGATAAGGTCAACTTGGTGTTTTTTCAACAATTCCAGTGCTTCTTCCCCACTTCTGGCAGACAGTACGACGTAGTGTTTTCGGAAAGAGCTCTTGAAAACCGCGAGGTTGTCCTCCTCGTCATCTACGCACAAGATATAATATTGGCCTTCCATGCGACAAAGTTAGTTGGTTGGCGGTTGGTTGCGGGCTACGATTTCACGATACTTTTTTCCGTTTTCACCACACATCGCGGCGGGTTCACTGTCAAAGGTTGGCGGGTGTACTTCCGAGGCGGCTATGTTTGTTTCATCAAACGATTCAAATCAACTGAATGGCGGCTTCGAGCATGGCGGTTTTAGGATTTTTGAAAATTCCTTTTTTCGCCCGTTTAGAAAACTTCGCTGCCAAACGTCCAATAGTTAGATTCCAAATCGCTTCGGCATAGTTTCACCACATACAGAAATCGAACGCCATGAAAAATATATCTGAAAAAATCGGTTTGGGCATTTTCCTGTTTGCCGGGCTTTTTTCCCACCCACTGAATGCGCAATCATTCGCAAAAAGCGAAGGCGCCGATGTGCATGATGCGCAATTCGAGGGAGGCCACGAACAGATGAATCTCTTCTTTGCCGAAAACATGATTTATCCCGAAAAGGCTGTTGCGCGCCACATCGAAGGTACAGTGGTGGTCACGTTCACGGTGGACTCTGCGGGCATGGTGCGCAACCTAAAAATCCGCAAAGCACTCGGACACGGCTGCGACGAGGAAGCCATGCGCCTCGTGCAAACGATGCCCAAATGGAAACCCGCACGTTTGAACGGCAAGCCCATTGCCACGGGCAAAACCCTCTATATTCCGTTCAAAATGTCTTATTCAGCGGATATCAGAAATTGAAATCTCGACGGTATCCACTCCACAGCGGCACCCGCATTTCACCAAAAGAATTTAACCAATAAACTTTCTCCTAAATAAAAATCGAACGCCATGAAGAATACTATTGAGAGAATCAGCCTTTTCCTTGCCTTGTTTTTCGCCCTGAACACTGCCAGCGCCCAAATCGAAAACGTATGGGTGGGTGGGAAGCCCGGTCGTCCGGTTGACTGGAATGTGGCCGCCAACTGGTCGCTCCAACAAGTACCCAATGAGTTTCACGATGTCTTGATTCCGAACACCTCCACAACTACTTTTTCCTACCCAGTGATATTCAATGAGGTGGAAATCAATTCGCTGCGCATCGAGAGCGGTGCCAAGTTGGTCATACTGGAAACGGGAAAATTGCAACTCAACGCGGTCGGCAGTAGGAACGAGGTGTTCGCCAACGCTGGCGAAATTGAAAACCGCAGTCACAACTTGATAGGAATTCACGATTCGGTTTTTTGGGAAAATAGTGCGACTGCTTCGACAAAAAAATTCTGACAATACCCCTCGGTCCGAGGTGACGAATCAACTGAAAGCGGGAACCATAGCAGGCATTGTATTGCATGATGTTGCCGACCGGCGCTAACGAGCGTCCGGTCGGCTTTTTTTATTTTCGCCCAAAATCTGCCGGTATTTCGCCCCAATCCTCCGTTTCCCATTTGATGATGGGGTTCGTTATTTTGTTCGCGGCCAGCCATTGTTCGGCGCGTTCGATGAGGTCAAATATTTTGTCGTTGCGCCCGGTGTGTTCGAGTTTGGTGTTGCATTTGCCTTTTTTCACCCAGCCCTGCGCGATTTTTGAGTCCGAATAAATTGGCATCGCGGGTTTTTCCATCTGCTTGAGCATGGCAAGGGCGTGGACGAGGGCGAGGAATTCGCCGATGTTGTTGGTGCCGTCTTTCAATGGGCCGACGTGGAAAAATTGCTGGCCGGTGGTGGTGTGGACGCCCTGATATTCCATGTCGCCGGGATTGCCGCTGCAAGCCGCATCCACGGCGAGGCTGTCTTTTATGATAGCCGAACGGGGCACTTTGCCCGCCGATTTTTGCGTCGGTGCGGCCGTTTTCACAAAAGCCCAGTAATTTCCTTTGAAGGCTTTTTCGGCCTCAGCGCGGCTCTCGAAACTTTTGTATTTCGCCTGCGCATACCCATCCACCTGCCGTTTGGCAGCATCCCAGGTAGTGTAAATGCCGGGCGTGTGCCCTTCCCAGACGACGTAGAATTTTTGTTTTGGCATGAGAAATTGGAGAGCCATTTAGGGGGCATTAAGAGTCATTAGGGGTCATTTTTCAACGCACACAGAGTTTGCTCCTAATAACTCTTAATGACCCTTATGCCCCCTAATGACAATTTCACAGTTTCAGCAAATTCACACTGTAATACAACGACGCGCCGAGCAGCGCGACCCGCCCATTGGCGAGCGCCGAACTTTCGATGCCGCGCCCGTAGAGGTTGTTGATGTCCGCCAAACCGAGGTTGGCTCGAAGGCCGAGTTTACCGCCGAGGTCTTTTTTCCCGAAATTGAGTTTGTACTGAAAACCCGCGATGACGCCAAAATCGGTTTTTTTGAAATCGTTGTTGGCATCAAAAAGTTTGTTTTCGCCTTGTGGCTCTACCGTGCCGTTCATGCGGCTGTTGAGCAGCACGCCCAAATATGGCCCAAGGATGAGCGATAGTCGGCCTTCGCGTTTAAATGTGATTTCTGGTGCCACGGCGATATTGAGCCATATCGTGCTGTAAGTGCCGTCGCGGACGTAGATAGTGGGCGGGAATGAGTCGAATACCTCAAAAGTAGATTTTGCATGGGCGAACTTGCCCGCGAGGCTCAATTCGCAGTTGATATTGATGAGGCCGCCGCGCCCTTTAAAAAGAACCTGTGCGCCCAATTCCCAACCGGGCTTCCAGCCAAACACGGGGTCTTCTGCACCTGCTTGGGGTATCAAAGTACCTGTGCCGCGCATGGTGTGGGCATTCACGCCGCCGCGCAGCCGGAACTCGACCGCGCCGGGCGTGAACTCGCGCTCGAACACAAAGTCCTGTTTCACAGTGCGGTTGTTGCGTTTGCCTTCGGTAGTGACTTGGAGTTCGCGGTTGCCAAGTAGGCGGTAGCGGATTTTTTGCGGGTCGTCGTGTGCGGGATTTTCAAAAACATAATAATCCTCGTCGTCCACCATCGTGAGCCGGAATGGGATGGCTTTGTTCTGGTTTTGGCCACGAGCGATGGCGAAATAAGTAATCGTGGTGTCGCGGAGTTCGAGGCGGAGGGTTTCGAGCGTCACGGTGTCGCCGTTTTCGGGCTTGATGCGGAAGCCCCGGCCAATCATGGTGCTGTCGTCGGCGATTTGCCAGGATTCGAGCCGGTCGCCCCGATTGGTGGGCATGAACCAAGTGCCTTCCAGCGCGCGGAGTTCGCGGAAAATAC
>CAYZVM010000033.1:4140-36249 GCA_964481485.1 uncultured Saprospiraceae bacterium
GGTGAAAACGAGGCCCGCCTTCGCCAAGGCTACGGCGGGTAAAGCAAAGAGTAGTCGCGAGCGGATTTGCATGAGTCAAATTTTTCGGCAAAAAAACGAGGAAGTTTCGTCATTTGGGTCATTAAAGTCACCGAAGGCATTAAGTCGTTGTGACATTACATGTTTATCGGGCGAGCAGAATGCCAACTTTCGTGACTTGCCGTGACCCCAATGGTTTACAATGACGCAACTTTGACACTCCAAATGTTAAAATCCGTGCAACCCTCCACACAAAATAATGTCAATACAATCAAATAACGAAATGGACGCAACACAAACGCACCGCGACCTGATTGAGCGCTGCCGGGAAGGACGCCGTGATGCCCAGTTCGAGTTGTACCGCCTCTATTCGAGGGCCATGTACAATACAGCACTGCGCATGGTGCAAAACCCCCATGATGCAGAAGACATCTTGCAAAGTATTTTTATCGAAGTCTTCAGCAAATTGGACACCTTCCGCTATGAGAGCAGCATCGGCGCTTGGATAAAGCGCATCACGGTCAACAAATGTATCAACTTCCTCAAAAGCCGCCGGCTGGCCCTCACGGAGCTGACGCCATACAACGACCGCGCCGAAGAACAAGCACCCGACCCCGAACCGCCGTATAGCGTCGAACGTATCAACCGGGCTATTTCGGATTTGCCCGATGGCTACCGGGTAGTGTTCAGCCTCTATGCGGTAGAAGGATACGACCATGAGGAAATCGCTCAAGTGCTCGGTATCACAGAGGCAACTTCAAAGTCGCAGTACAGCCGGGCAAAAGCAAAATTGAGAGATATGTTGACGGCAGACGGTGGGCGTGCGACCATGGAAAGCCACCGTTTTTAATCAGAAAACCAGCCATTATAGCAATTTTTAACGCCAACCAGACAACCAAATCGCCGAATCATCAAATAACCGACACAATGAACAGAACAGATTTGATAGAAACTTTTATCCGGGACAAGCGCCACGCTTTCGATGCGGCGACACCCGGGGCGCACGGCTGGCAGGATGTTGAAAACGCCCTTGAACGGCTCCGCTCCGCCGACGGCATAGAGACTGAGTTGCTGCTCAATCGAATTCTGATGGATACCGAAATGCCTTCTAAAAATGTGTGGGCAGGTGTTGAACAGTTTTTGGATGAACGCAAAAACTGCAGTCCCGACCCCCTCGAACGATATATCCGCAACCACCGCGAGGCATTCGACACGGAGGTGCCAGATTTGAAAGTCTGGACAAATATCGCAGCCGAAGTACCCGTAAAAGCCAAAATCGTTGGCATCAATTGGCAACGCTCGTTGCTGCGGGCGGCAGCTTCAGTGGCGCTTTTGGTGACAGGTTTGGGGCTTGGTATTTGGTATGCTCGCTCTGCCGAAACACCCGCTATGGCTATGAGCGATGTATCGAACGAGTACGCCGAGTTGGAGCAGTTTTTCCAACGCGACATATCGGGCAAGCAGCAAAAATTAGCCACTTTCACTGGCAGCCAACCCGTTGAGGTTCACGAAGATTTGGTACAGTTGGACAATGTGATGGCCGAACTCCGGCAAGAACTCGCCAACGTGCCCGCTGGCAATCGCGAACAGGTGGTGCGGGCCATGATTGAAAATTACAAAGCCAAAACGGCGATTCTCGAACGGGTGCTCGAACGTTTGGAACCAACAAAAACGGAAACGAAAAACAGCAATTCAGGAAATGAAATCAAAAATATTTGACAACTCGACCATGCCCAATTTCCGCAAAATATTGATTCTGTGTCTTTTGGCCGGCAGCCTTTTCACGGTTCGTGCTGAGTCGCCCACGCAAGAATTTACCCGCACTATCAACCGCGAGTTCGGTACCACTGCCGACGGCATGACTGCCCTTTACAACAAGTACGGCCAAGTCAATGTAAAAACTTGGCAAAACAAATCGGTCAAAATTGACATCACCATCATTGTGAATGCCAAAAACCAACGCGAGGCCGACAAAACTTTTGACCGCATCAAGGTCAATTTTGCCAACACGGCAGGTTATGTGAAAGCCGAAACGGTAATTGAGCAAATCAGTGGAGTCACTTGGTTCAACGGTGGCGAAAACGATTTCAAAATCAACTACGAAGTCTTTATGCCCGTTGCCAATCAACTTGACCTCAAAAACCGATACGGCAATTCTTACGTCGCTCCGCTCGCTGGCAAACTTACTGCCGAAATCAAATATGGCGACCTGCGCACCGAAGCTATTAGCAACGACGCCGACCTCAACCTTGGCTATGGGAAAGGCTATATCACTCGGGTCAACAATCTCTACGGCCAAATCAGCTACGGCGAACTCACCGTCACAGAAGCACGAGAGGTACAACTCGACACCAAATATTCAGAATTGAAAGGCGACCGGATAAACATCATGCGCCTTACCTCCAAGTATGACGACTTCGAACTTGGCGATGTGGACGAATTGCGCCTCCAAACGAAATACGCCAACTTGCGCGTCCGCAGCGCCCGCGCTGCTTATGTAACCGCTCAATACACCGATGTTCGCCTCGTCAGCGTGACCGAAACGGCTGATGCCGACCTCAGTTATGGCAGCCTAAAAATTGAAAGTATCGGTCGCGATTTCTCGGGTGTGAATGTGGTGGGCAAGTACACCGATGTCCAATTGTTCGCGGAGCGGGGAGCGGCGTACCGTTTTAATTTGGAAGGAAATTATACCGATATCAAAACCTCGCCGGGGGCTGCGGTTCGCCACCACAACAAATCTGGGAAATATGAAAAGGTGGAAGGCTCCGTTGGTGATTCGAACGCCAAAGGTTTGGTGAAAGCCAAACTCAACTACGGGGGCTTGGTGCTGAAGTAGTTTTTCTCCGCGATTTCACTTGAAAAAATGAGCCGCTCCGAATTTTCGGGGCGGCTCATTTTTTGTTCAGCCCCGGAGGGGCGAAAATATTTGTAGGAACGATATTCCCTGACAGAAAAGCCCGAGTGGGGCGGCAACGTGGTTAGCTCAGCCACATTGCCGCCCTCGCTGGGGCTTTTTGCCTTTTCTACCCACGCCCGTTACAAACATCTTTGCCTCGCTGGGGCTTTACTAGTGGCTTTCCTATAAAATTCGGGATGACCCATGTCTCGTGGAAAAAGAGATGTTTTATAGTAGCAGACAAAATTATTCTAACTCACCGCAAAGACCGCTAAGAGCGCAAAAGATTGATTTCTAAATATTTAGCGCTCTTAGCGTCTTTGCGGTTAATTCTGTTCGAGTACACTTAGTTCAATTTAAACTGTACTGTCACGCCCGCATTCAAAGTCGTAATCGGGAACGATTGGGAAGTCTTGGGCACTGTTTTGCGGTAGTCGGTGAACAGGCGGAGCGAAAGTCGTTTGTTGAGCGCATACTCCACAGAGGGGTTGATGCTGATGGTGCGTGCGCCGCGGGTGGGCACAGCTTCTTGGCGTTGGTCGAGGCTGTGGTTTACCGTGAGGTCGTCGCGGACTTCAAAGTCAAGTTTGAAGTTCATGTCGTTGGCTTGTTGCCCCGAACCGCCGCCGGGGGGAGGGGGCGTGGTGCCGCTGGGCTTGGAAGGTGTCTTTTTGGACTTGCTCTTTTTTGTTTTTTTGCCTGTTAGGAAGCCGATGTTGACATCTTTCAAGCGGTATCCAAAACCTGCGGAGTAACCCGTGGAGCGGGTTTCGGCCAATTGGTAGTCAATGAACGACATGGCCAAAGTGCGGCTCTTCTTGAAGTCCAATTTGAAGGTCATGTCATTTTTTAACTTCACGTCCATGCCAAACAAGGGTGCCATTTGTTCGTTGATGACCACCTGCGGGATTTCGTAGCGGGCGATATAGTTGAAGTTCAACTCGTCAATGGTGTACGGGTTTTGCTGGTCGTAGAAGATGTCGGTGTTGTAGGCATTGACCGTGAGGGTGCTTTTGTAGCCATGCGAGATTTGGACGCTGGCGAAAATTTTGCTCAGATTGCCGACTTTGGAAAGGCCGTTGTAGTTCAATTTCCAGTTGAGCGCAGGGCGGGTTTTGAACACGTCGAGACTCACGGTATTGGGGTCTTTCTCGGTGTATGCCGCCACAAAAGCGGGGAGCAATACTTCCTGCTGGATGCGCCCATAACCGTTTTTGTATTCGCCGGCATCATCGGGGTCTAAGTGGGGGTTGGTATTGCCCGCTATTACTGCGAGGCGATTGGAGATGATGGGGCGATATTCCTTGTAACGCGCAAAAATCCCATCCACGTCGTTGTTGAACAGCGTTTTCATAGAAAAATACGACACGGTAAAACTGCCGAGGTCGCGTTGGGCGCGGTGTTGGAAGCCGACCGAATCGGGGTCGAGGTTGAAAGTTTGGTCTTTGAAAAGTTCGGTGTTGTTGCGGGTGTATTGGCGGTTGGCAGTCAGTTCTACCCGGAAATCGCGGAAAGGCTCTACCGTGACACCGCCATCAATGTTCTGTGTGTAATTGCGCATCACCTGTTGGTTGAGTTCGGGGCGGTGCGTTATCCAGCCATTTCGGCCTGCGTCGCCGAGCCAGCTGGTGTCCGGCTGCACACCTGCCACAAAGGCCCAGCCCGGGGCATTGAAACCTTCGCTCAGGCCCATGAGTTTTGGGTCGGGCGTAAAGCCGGGGATGATGGTGCTGTAAGTTTCGCTGTAAGTGAAGCGTGCTTTGCGGACGAGCATCAGCGGACGCAGCGCGATGCGTTCGGCCATGGAAGGCTCGCGGTCTTTATTCTTGTCCTTTTTGCTTTTTTTCTTGCCGTCGGCATCTTGTCCGTCGGGGTCTATGGGGTTGCCATCGGCATCTTTGCCGCCGCTGTTGCGCTGGTTGCCCCGCCCTCCAGCGCCACCACTCATTTTATCATTTCCACCGGGGCCTCCGATCCCACCGGGTGCGCCACCGGGTGCGCCGCCCGTGCCGGGGTCTCCCGGTTTGTCGCGGTTTTTGTCTTTGCTTTTTCGACCGCTGCCGGGTTTGGCTGGTTTATTGATTTTGTCCAGATACTTGCTTTTGTCATACAGTTTGGCAAAGTCCAGATCGCCGTTGACTTGCCGGACGTTGTTGTTCTGAATCACATTGCCGAGGCTGCGTGCATTCACGAGATTTTGATGATTCCCAGCATCCAAGTTTTGCAATTTGAGCGATTGTGCCGTCCAGTTGTACCCTGCCGTGTAGGAAGCTTTCACGTTCATCCAGTCCATGAATGGGAGCAAGCGGATGGGGAGCGTCCAGTTGAGGCTGGCGTTGTGCATATAATTTTTGGGCCGCCCCAGTTTTCTGATATTCGTCCAGATGGAGTCTTTTCGTTCTTGTGTTGTGTAGGCGACGCCATCGGGTTTGTATTGGAGCGGCTCGTCTATGAGGCTGCGGGCGTTGGCGTTGAAGTTGAAACGCAGCGATTTGGCTATGTCCCATCCGAGGGTGTAGTTGCGATCCCAGGTCAAGCGGCGGTTGTAGTAGGTATTGAGCGCAGGGTCTTCGCCCGCAAAACGCCAAGTGGTGACCTGTGCAATGCGCTCCATATTGGTATTGAACCCGTAGGTGTTCGGAATGGGGTTGAAGTTGAAATCCTTGAGAAATTTCAGGTACTTGTCGCTCTTGATGAGTTTTTTGAACGGCTCTATCGGCTTGAGCCCAGTGGCATATTGGTAGTCAATCGCTCCTTTGTACTGGTTTGCTTGGTCGTTGATAATGAAGGGCGTGCGTCTCTTTTGCTGGTTGAACGCATAAGTAAAACTGAAGTTTTCGATGTTCCAGGGCAGGGGCTTTTTGTTGCCCCGGCGCTCTTTGCGGACGTTTGTAAAGTTGTAGCCGCGCATAATGGACACATCTTGCGCGCCGGTGCGAATGCTGTCGCGTTTGACCGGGTCGGCTTCTTCGGCGAGTTTTTCTTTCAGTTTGATGTCAAGGTCGTATGGGTCGTATTCCGGATTGCGCGTGATGTTGGAATATTGGGCGTAAAACGGGATTTTGATGCCCGTTTTTTCAGGCAAAAGTTTGCCCAATTCGAGGTTGGTGGATAGGTCGTATTGAATCACCTCTTCGCGTTGCCGCTGAATGAGTTTTTGCTCGATACCGCCCCAGCCGATGCTGCTGTATGTGCCGGCCACGGAGACGTTGCCAAAGTCGGCCAATTTGATGTCCACACGCGCTTGGCCTGCGAAGCCTGCCTGTTCGTTGAAGCCATTGAGCCGCATTTCATTTATCCAGACTTCTACGCAGTGCTGGGCTTGGGTCTCGTCCACATTGCGCACGCCGACCATAGCACCTTTCACATAGCCGAGGTTGGGGTTGCCCACTACTTTTACTTTGGCGCGGGGGTTGTTAGGGTCGGTTATTTCAAATGCGGTGTCGAGCGGCCAGTTGGGGTCGGCATTGCGCATTTTTTTCACATCGGTCAGCAGGGTGAGCGGGAAGTCAAAGTTGTTTTCGGGTCTCCACACTTCTTCTTTGTATGTGCGGCTGTCGGGGTTGCCGTTGAGGTTGTTTCTGTCCGAGGGCAAAAGCGGCAGTTCGTATTCGTAATAATTGCGCACAAAGTCGGAGCCAAAACGGACAAACACAGTGAGGTGGGTGGAGTCCAGCAGTTGGTCTTCAGGCTTGGATTCGGCGTGCACGAACATTTTGAGCCGTTTGAACTGGCGCAAATCCATATTCAAACTTTTGAACACGGCACGCGCGTCGCAGTACTGAAGGCTGCAAATATTCATCGAAAGTGCCTGCTCGTTTTGGAGCACATCGGGGAATGCGCCCACCGATTGCTCCCGCGAGATGCCGAAAGGAATGGTGTAGTTGAACGGTGTCCGGGCAGAGTTTTCTTCAATGCTCACCGCGTTTACGTCAAAGTCTGTGGCGTTCCAAGGCACGTCTGTGGGTTTGCAAGACAAAATATCTTGGGTAAAACGCCGCCATTGGTTGCGCCCCAATTCGAGTGTTGCAAACCGGAAAGTAGTGCGCTCGGTGAACCCTCTCCAAAACATACGAACAAAACGGATGGAGCGAAAATCTTGGATACCGCCTATTTCCTCGCGAGAGCTGAGGTCAAGTGGCACTTTGAAACGATACCAAATGTAGTCGGGGCCGCCGGGTTCTTTTTTGAAAACGATGGTGTCAGTGACGATGTCCCGGAGGATAGGGTCGCTGAGGTCAAGGATGTCCTGAATCCCATCGTTTGTTTTTTTCATTGGAATCTGGTAGCGGAAATATGCCTCACTTTCATTGAGCGAGTTGTCGCGGTTGAGGTCTTCGGAGTCGGGCAGGTTGGTGGCCGACGGGTTGAGGTTGTCGGTGTTGTTTGTCGGGGAGTTGCCCTGCTGGTTGTTGAACCTGCGGTAGCGGTTCAGCAAGCCGGGCGAAGTGCTTTCGAAGGACGGGTCGCGGAAATAGACGAAATTGTCGTTGGACGGGTCGGCGAGGATGGCAGCTATCGCATTTTGCGAAAGCGATGCTTGGACGGCACTTATCCAGTTGGCGAAGTACGCATTCTCGCCCGCGTCATCCAGCCCGTCCAGCCCGAGGTCTTGAAAAACACGCTTGGCGGGGTCGTTGTCAAAAGCATTTACCACGGGAGGCAACACTGGCACACGACCCCACGGAGTTGGTGCGGTAGCGCCAGTGCCTGGGCCTGTTGGGAGGGCGTTTTCAAAAAACTGCCGCGAATCGCGCATAATATCCTCCGAAATGCTGCCCAAATCAATATACATCATGCCGGCATCGGACACAGTGCCGGGTTCGTCAGTTTTGTCCATGTAAGGATTGAGCATCCAGAATTCCACGAATTCGATATTGGCAGCTTCAAAGTCATTGGTGTTCAATCCGCGCATGAAACCTGCCCAGCGGGTGTCGGGCCGGTTCAATTCGCCGTTTTCAAGCAGACCTGCCGAAATACCGGGATAGCCGGGCTCCGGCAACTCAAAATTGTACGGGCCGCGCTGGCGGGGATAAATCGTCACATCGAAAGAGCGCAAATTGGACTGCTCGAGCGGCGTCAATTGGCGATTTGGAAAAATATCTTGGAACTGGATGATGCGCGTGTAAGGGTTCGTGCCGTCTATCCCGTCGCGGGCGCTGGGGTCAGCGATGAACCAGTTAAGACCGGCGCGGTTGGCGCCACGTGCCAACAACATGCTGCTATCGAGCATGGCACTGGCTTCGGGGAACATCGTGTCGTCGCCCTGAGGAGTAGAAGCAATGACCCAAGCGTTGGCCGGGTTTGCTAATGGGAGGTTGGCGGTGCTGCCTTCGAAGTCGTCAATATAAACGGTGCCGCCCTCGTCGCCGCCCTGATTGATGGCGCGGTTGTGGCCGGGCCGGAGCGCAGCTACTTCTGCCTGTGCGGTGATGCTCGACGGTTCTTTGGTAGATATGAGCGGCAGTTTGTCCACCATTTTGGTAATCCACGGCGCGTCTTTCGAGATGTTGAAATCCAACCCGTACATTTTGTTGTTGATGGGGTCGTCGCCAAAATTCACCTTTTGCGTAAGCGGCCGTTCAAATAGGTTCATAAACGTCGCGCCGATGTTGATGTCTTTGCTCAGTTCGTAGTCGAACCGCGCACCGATCATGGTTCGGTTTTGAAAACCAAAAAGGGTATTGTCCTCAAAACTGACGTTCACGTTTTGCCCCGATTGCAGGATGGCATCGTTCAGGATTTTTACTTTACCAATGTTATAGTCCACCTGATAGTCTTGACCTTCAATCAGTTGGCGACCGCCCGCGCTCACGCGCACGGAGCCTTGCGGCAGGTTGAACGTTCCGAGCGAGATCTCTGAAGAGGTGCTGGATTTGTAAGAACCTTTCAGCGTGAAGCGGTTGAGTTGCTGAAATTCTCTTGCCCTGAACAGCGTAGAGTCGTACAATTGAGGGTAAATATATTTGTCAACGGTGGCTTGGGTGGCCCCTGCGCCGACCAACGTATCGCCTAAATAACTGCCAAAAGGCTCCAGCACCGGGAACATAATGCGCCCGGAGCGCAAATTGATGGTCAATCCCGGCACAAAGTCAAAAATCCCATCGGGGCCAGGGTCTCCTTGTAAGTTGAGATTGTCGAGACCAAATACTTGAAGCAAGGGCTTGGAGCGAAGCACCAACGGCACCTCCGGGGCATCGAGGAAACGTTTTTGCCCTCTTCCCGGGTCTTCGTAAGCGATATCGAAACGGAACTCTGTGGGATCCACATTGGCCGAGCCGATGGCATAGACGTTTTTCATCATCAAATCCCAAATCGGGAATTTCACGTTGGCCGTCGTGCTTTTCAACATCTTGAGAAACAACACATTCTGGTTCAGCGAGTCGCCGCTTGGCACATCGCTCGTGAACTCACCTATTTTGTGCGGGATGCCGTTGTAGGTATATTCCAAGGCCACAGCCACCACTTGGTCGGGCTGCACATTCAGGTTGACGCTGATGAAGCCGAGTTGTTCGTTGTAGGAATATTCTGAGGTGGAGAGCAGACGACCGCGTACTTTTTCGAAGTCGCGGATTTGGCGCAGCCCGTATTGGTTGGTCAGCCGGCTCACGACCTGATCGGAAAAGCGGAATGCGTCGTCGCTCATCAGGTCGGCGGCGATGTCTGGGTACAGCCGGTTGTTCACGTTGTCGGGCAAAGGATTCCCTTTGATGTCCCGTGCGGGTGGGAAGGGCAGGGTGTAGTCGGGGCGGTTGGGGTCGTCCGGCAATGAAGGCCCGTTCAGGAAAGGCGCAGGTTCGGCCAAGTCCATGAGTGCCACCACGTCGCGCACATTCTCCGTCACCAACTTGTCGTTGGTAATCCACACCTCCATCCGGGTGATGTTAAACAAAGACAACGGCACGGGCATACAGCTCATGGCTGGCTCAAATTCGTTTCTGTTCCAATGACTTAGGAAAAAATGTCGGTTTTCGTCATACTCATCAATGGGCTTTTCAAACGTCTGCACCTGCGAGCCGCCCTGCACCGTCAGGCTTTGTTGGCGCGAGCGCTGCTGTGCTGCCAAAAGCGTGGTGCGCAAGTGGCCGAACTTCATTTCCGTCTTGATGCCAAACAGGTTTTGTGCGCCTTTTATGAGGTTGGAGCGCAAGGGCATGGACACGTTGCCCGCCTCCACGTTTTGTATGATTTCGTCTTCTGAAAAATTCTTGGTGTCGTAGTGCAACTTCATTTGGTTGTCGAAGTCGAACGTCGCTTGGGTGTTGTAGTTGAAGTTGAGGTTGAGTTTTTCGCCAATTTTGCCCGCCGCGCTCATGTTGATATCCATGTCAAAGTCGAAGTTGCCGGTGCGCTGTTGGCGGAGGGTCAAGATGGGGTTTTGAATTTTTTGGTAATCAAAACCGAACGTGAGGTTGATATTGCCCTGCGGGCGGATGTCCACATTGGTGCCGCCAAACAGGCGGTCAATCAGGGAGGTTTTTAAGTCAAATTTGGCAATCGGGTCATCAATGCCGCTGCGGCTGCGGTCGCCAGTGGTCGTCACGCCCTGCAAGCGGTCGAAATACTCCTGCTGCTGCTTTTGGTCGCGCCATTTCAGGTATTCTTCAAAGGTCATGTACGTCGGCGCACGGTAAAAGTCGTCGCCCACCTTTTCTGTGACGATGTACATGTTCGTCTCCGGGTCGTATTCCACCTGCTGCTCTATGGCCTTCGGGTCGTTCAGGTCAATCGGGTTGGGATTGCCCGTGTTGAGAAAATCGTCGTAACGTTCCTCCAACGGGGGGAAGGTATCCTGCGGAGATGATAAAGGGGCAAGGACAGCGGAAGGCTCGCTGCTATTGTCCCCTGTCGTTTGCGGGTATTCTACCGCGACAGAAGGTTTTTTGTCGGGGAAAAATATGGTCAGTACGCTGTCGCGGACGCTTTCAGGATGAGAAAAAGCGTACAGTGTAGCAAGAGAAAACAGGCCAGCCAGCGCAAGAAGGGAGTTCTTCTTCGTCATTTTCAAAAAAGCAGGTGTGGATTTTGTTCGCAGGCGACAAGAAAAGATGGCGAACGGTGTGCTTAAGGAACAGTGCTGGAATAAAGTACCAAATTGATGCTCATCTTTTACTGCCATATTTCCTCTTTTTTCGCTCAAATAGCGGTGCTATGCTCGCTCAAAAACAGAAAATCTGACACCAAAATCTGTAGCCTGAATCTGATACTTTACTCCAGCACTGTTCCTAAAATGATGAGTTCTCTTTTGAAAATCAAACATTTAGCATTCGGCCATTTTCAAATCGCCCAGTGGATAAAAAAACAGGCGAGGTATAGACGCGGAACCGCGGGGGTGGGTTGCCTGAATATCGGGAGAGTTTGTTTGCCGAAGTGAGATGGCACCAAAAAGCCCGCACTGCTCGTATGCAGCGCGGGCTTCGGTTATGTTTCATGAATGTAATCCTGGTCGGGATGGCCTCTGTCTTCCTTCATCATCGCACTAACAGCTTCCCGGAGGCTACCGGCTTACCATCAGCGGTAAGCCGGTAGAAAATTACTCCAGCCGGGAGTTGATGTCGGAACAATCGGAAAGTGGGATGATTAAAGAAAGATGAATTAAGTAATCGGCCTTGAGAATCGTACAGCTGCAGCCCAAAGGTGCGAGCTTGTACGCCATCCACTTCAAAGTTGACCAATTGGTCGAACGGGTTGGGATAAACCCGAACGTCGGCACCTGGGTAGTGGATTTCTTTTGTTTTGACAAACACGGTGTCAATGCAGACCGTATGGAAAGTCTGATTGGTGATTACCGGCGCGTTGAAGTCAAAGTAGATAGCAGCGCTGTTGAGGATGGTCGTTTCGCATTCCAAATTCGGTTTTTGGGACACACGAAACTTGACAAAACCCTCGCTCGCGCTGCTACCTGGCGCAAGATTAATGTTGGGGAGTGTGAATTGCACGATGCCGTTGCCATACACTTCAAAGTCGTAAGGATGGCTGGCAGCACCTGGATGAACCGTGGCCGGGTCAAGCAACGACGACAAAGTGTCGCGGACGATGACCTGCTGCACAGTGGATGTTCCGGTGTTGCGGAACTGGATTAAAAAGTCCAAATCGGTTTCCGGACTGACGTAGTGGGCCGCGTCGTAGCCTTTGGGATGACCTCTCTTTAGGTATGTCGGATTGTAATCGGTCTCATTGCTTTCCTGGCAGTCCGTCTCGACAAAAGTGTCAGCGTCGTCCTCCGGGAACATGGTATAATAGCCGAGCGAAATTGGATTAGTGCTCGTATCGGTTTTGCATCCTTCTATTGCCGCTGTCGGGTACCCTGCACCCGGATAGCCGGGGCTTTGCTGGGCGATGATGCGGTAGGTTTTGTTGTCGGCTTCGTGCGTCCACACATTCTTTTCGGCAAAAGCCCCCAATTCGCCTGGTTGTAAAGTATAGTTTGTGTCGCCAGGCATGGTGAGCATAATCAAATCTTCCGCAATGACATATTCCAAAGTGGTTGTCAATGGGTTTGCTGTCTTATTGAAAAGGGACAAACGAACCGAATCGCCGTCACACACGGCTTTCGCACCCACAATGGAGCCATCCCAGCCTGTACTTGGCACACAAAAGGTATCTGGGTAAATATGTGCCGTCACACAATGCGTCCTACCCAATACAATTTCATTGTCGCAGGTCAAAAAGGCAGTGATAGTAAAACTGCTGCACTCTCCTTCCGGTACTGTGCCGATATTGAAAACATAGTTGTTGCTACCCAGCGGGTTTTCAAACCCTGCAACCGAACTGCTTACATACGCCAAGTCTGGGTCTAATTGCACTTCCACGCGGGTGTCCGTGGAGGGTGCCGAACCGGCGTTGCAATAGCGAACGGTGTAAACGTTGTCGGTGCATTTGCGCAATATGGGGGTGGCGATATCCACTTCGTTGCGCGGGCAAGTAAATTGATCTTGCACCGGGACTTCTACTCCTACCGTATCATAAAAGTTGGGAACCGCCACCGATATGGCTCCGTTGCAAGTTTGCCAGTTGCTATTTGGCGCAAACAAAGACACTTGGTAATGGCCAGTATCAACAGCCAATCGAAAATCGCCATTTTCATTTGATACCGCATACCGTGAAAAATTCGGGCTTTCTATTTTTACTATCCAGTCCTCCAAATTAGGCTCGCCGTTGTCGCGCAGGCAATCTTCGTTCAAATCCCGAAAAATATTCCCTTTGAGATAGCTGGTGAAAACCAAGCAGTTGAGGTCGGCTTTCACCAAATAGGCATTTTGTTCAGAACCGGCGAAAAACGGGAAACTGTAACCTGCTGCCGCCACACCGCCATCGGGCGTGGCCACCACTCCATAACTTGCATCGGCACCCGCTTTGCCCACCACAGCATCGCACAATTGTTCGCCGTTTTTGTCCAACCGAGCCAAGTACACATCGCCTTGTGCGAATGTCACATCTATACTGCCAGACACAAAAAATCCTCCGTGCGCATCAGCAGCCAGCCCATTGAAATCAGTTCCGCTGGGGAAGGTTTTTTGCCAGAGAAAAAACGGACTGCCGTTGCCATCAATTTTCATCAAAAACCCTGCGCCTCCTTGCCCTTGGGTGGTGCGACCTGCCAGCACAAAATGCCCGTCAGAGGCTATTGATACCGCCCTCGCTTCATCGTCCAACCCAGAAAAACCATAAGTATTGCTCCACAAAAGGTTGCCATCGCTGTCAAGCCGGGCAGCATAAAAATCTCTGTCACCGGGGACAGATTGTTGCTCTCTATGCCAACCGGCAACTACCAAATCTCCATTGGGAGCAAGTGCAATGGCATTGCCGCGTTCCTTAAAAAGGGGGAGCCCAACAGATTTCGTCCAAAGTTCATTCCCGTTAGCATCCGTTTTTGCCAAGAATACATCCTCTGTCCAGTCCTCTGTCACCGGTTCCTGAAAGTTGGTGGTAAAACCCACCACCACGAGGCTGCCATCGGCCAATTCTACTAAGCCTTTGGCTTCATCATTTTGAGGACCGCCAAAAGTCCGCTCCCATAGTACGTTGCCAAAGGCATCGGTTTTGAACAAATATAAATCGCGAGGGGAATCGGGCGAGGGGCCTACTCTCACAAAACCTGCGACGGCGTATCCGCTGTCTCGGGTAGCGATAATGGCTGTGGCACCCGCAACATCGTATCCGGTAGCCGAGAAATTTTTGCTCCACTGCAAATCACCATCCGCATCTGCTTTTATAAGGAGCAATTTTGTCAGGCCGTAATAGCCCGACATCACAAATCCACCATCAGGTGTAAGGGCAATACCCCGTATCTCATCCTGCCCGCCGCCAGCATATACACGCTCCCACCCCTGCCCAGTAACGAGCGTTGCGAACATCAGGAACAAGATAGTCAGGTAATGCTTAAACATGAGACGATGGATTAGATAGTGTGTTGGCCTTTTTTTGACAGTACAAAAGTGTGGGCAACGTTTTGACAGGAAAAAGACAAAAATTCGCATTTGTTGAGTAGTTGGTACTGAATATTTTTTTTGAAAATTCGTGGCAAATTTTCAAATATTTATCTTAAACCGGGAAAAATCACAAATTTTGACCCATCGTTTCGATTTTTTCAGAAGCCTATGTTTGAAAATTTGTTGAACGAATAATACAAAAGAGGTATGCAAAAAAGTGTTTTGGTCGAGATTATCCGCTCGCTCAGCCGCAAGGAAATGCGCGATATTCAAAAATGGTTGCAGTCACCGGCGCACAACCAGCGCCAGGACGTAATCAAGTTGTTTGATTTCATCGGAAAAAATTTGACGGCCGACGACGAAAGCCTTGGAAAAGAAAACGCATGGCGGGCCGTATTCCCAGCGCAACAGTACGATGATGCCTATATGCGCCAAGTCATGTATTTTTTGTTGAAAGCAATTGAGGAGTACCTCGTCTTTGTATATTATTCCAGCGACGGAGTGCGGTACCAACTGGCTCTTTCTCGTATCTACCGGCGCAGAAAATTGGACAAATCTTACAAACAAGCCCATCGCCTCGGTTTGGACAATTTGCAGAAACAGCCACTGCGCAACGATTTTTATTTGCTGAACAAGTTTTTTTTGGAGCAGGTGGAATATGAACACCGGATGAACATTAGCCAAAATGGGCCTGTAAACTTGCAGGAAACTGCTGATTCCCTCGAAAAATGGTTTTTGGAAGAACGCTTGCGTATCAGCAAGGATATGCTTGCCCATCAAAGTATTTATCAAAAAATGAACTACAACCATGGGCTGCTGGAGGAAGTGCTTGTTTATGCTGACAAGAAAAATATGCTGCGGGAGCCAGCAATAGCCGTGTATTACTATGCCTACAAGGCATTGACAAAACCCGATGAAGAGAGCTATTTTGACGAATTGGAGCGTCGAATACATAATCAAATGGAATACTTCAACCCCTCGGAAGTTCGTACACTTTACCTCGCTGCTTTAAATTATTGCGTACCCAAAATCAATCAAGGTCGGTTAGACTTCGCCCGCCGCGCCTTTGAACTGTACAAACGAGGAATAGAAACCAATATCTTGCTGGAAAATGAAACCCTTTCGCGCTACACATTTTTAAATGCGGTCAGCAGCGCTTTAAAGGTAAGAGAGTTTGATTGGGCAGAACATTTCATCGAACGATACCAAAGCCTACTCGAAGAAAAACAACGAAAAGGAGCGACCAACTTCAGCCTCGCGCGGTTGTATTTTGAAAAAGGAGATTACAACAAAGCTCAGCAATATTTGGTCGAATTCGAGTACGACGACATGCTCCAGAACATTGTCGCCAAAAATATGCTCCTGCGAATCTACTACGAACAAGACGAGTACGATGCGTTCGAGTCGCTGCTCGAAAGCCTGCGCATCTACCTCCAGCGTAAAGAAGCCCTCGACCCCACCCGAAAAGCAGCCTACAAAAACCTCATCAGCCTGATGAAAAAACTGCTGCACCTAAATATCTACTCAAAGCCCCAAAAAGAAAAATTCCGCGAATTGGTGTTGCAAACCAACCCATTGGCCGACCGCGAATGGCTCCTGAAACAGTTGGAAAGAAGATAAAGAGGAAGAATGCCGCCGCCGTGCCATTGTCTGTCATTTTGGGATACGCTCAACGAAGACCAAAAAACCTTGTTTCTTTGCGGACATTTTCACAAAAACATACGGACACCTTGAAACAGGGATATAAAGTGGCGTTGCTGGTATTTTTGGTTTTGCTGATTGACCAGGCCTCCAAATTCTACATCAAGACGAATTTTGAAATCAACGAGCAGGTCAACATTTTTGGCCTCGATTGGGCGCGGCTGTTGTTCGTCGAAAACGAGGGCATGGCTTTCGGCATCAAATTCAACGTGGAACACGGCGATTTCGACTACGGCAAACTGATTCTCAGCCTGTTCCGCATCGTCATGGTCATCGGCCTCATCTGGTACACCCGGGTGTTGCTCCGCGCCAAAGCCCCCATGGGTTTTGTCTATTGTGTGGGCCTCATCACCGCTGGAGCATTGGGCAACATCATTGACAGCACCTTTTACGCGCTCATTTTTAGCGGCGATTATCACGGCGTGGCGCAGCTCATGCCGTTCGGAGAAGGCTACGGCCTCACGGAAGAACTCCCCATGCGCGGCTTTCTGCACGGGCGGGTAGTGGATATGTTCTATTTTCCCATCACCACCATCCATCTCCCGGAATGGCTGGGCGGCAGCAGTTTCCTGTTTTTTAGCCCGATTTTCAACGTCGCCGACGCAGCCATCACCACCGGAGTGCTGAGTATCCTCGTGTTCCAGCGCCGCTTTTTCCGCGACGGATTCGTGGACGAACAAAAAACAATCCCGGCCACAACGGAAGAGATGCCGTCAGACGACAATCAACCAAAAGATGCGTTTGACAGACCGGCCTAAATCCTGCTCTATTTTTTCGCCAATAACATCCCGTACTTCCACGCCCCGGCCTGCAACGCCTCGTACTGCCGCACGGATGCCCGCGCATTGCCCAGCCGCACACTATTGACGATGCCCAAAAAGTGCAAAAACCGCCCAAAAGGCAGCCAGCGGATGGAAATCTCGTGCAAATTGCGCAGCGAAACCCGCACGTTCGGTGTCACGTCGCGGAAGTCAATTTGCTGAAAACCAACTGACAAACCGTGGGCGCGATGCTCCTCCGCCGTGTCAATATCTGGGATAGCCCAGGGGCGCAGCCATTCGGCTAAAAGGTGTTCGCCTTCCGGGGAGGCGGGTCGGGTGCTGCGCATATATTCGGCCATCACCAATCGCCCGCCGGGTCGGAGTACTCGAAAAGCCTCCCGATAAAACGCCGCCTTTTCCGCAGCGTGGCAGACACTTTCGCAAGCCCATACCACATCGAAAGTATTTTCCAAAAAAGGCATTTTGCAAAAATCGGCTTGCACAAACGACACATTTTGAACCTGTTTTTGAGCCGCCAATTTTTGACAATCTGCAATCTGGCGCGCCACAATATTCACACCCGTCACCTGCGCCCGACGGTGTTCGGCCAACCAAAAGCAGGCGTTGCCCATACCGCAACCCGCATCGAGTACCCGTTCGCCCGGCTGAACGTCGGCCCAATCGGCCATCGCCCGGTTCAGGTTGTCCAACGCCTCGGCGTGTCGGTCGGCGTGTTCGTCGTAAAAGCCGAAATGCACGGCCACATCGCGGCGGCGGCGATTCCAGATGCTGCGATAATCAAAACGGGTGCTATCATAATAGGTGTGTACGTCCGGGTGTTGTGGTTTCATGCGGGCAAGTTTCGGGAAAAAATCTCGCTGTTCGTAACACACCGCACAACTTCGGGCGTTTAGGCGATTGCGTTTGCGGAACTTTCAAAGTTCGAGAACACACTGTTCAACCCCCTATTCGCAAATCCTGCAAATCTTGTTCATCCTGTCATAAAAACATCTCGCAATGCAAAAAATCGCCCTGCTATTCGCGCTCGCTGGTATGCTGATTGCCTCGTCCGGTTGCGCTTCTTGGAAACAAAACCGCTGGCTCGCCGAGCACAACAAAACCCTCAAACGACTCGCAGAGAGCAACTTGCCCGCCGAGCAGAAACTCGATGGTCTCGTGAAGGACTATGTTCAGTTCATGAACGAGGATTTGAAATTCCTCAACCCCGTGAAAGGCGTGAAATATGTGCAAAAATACCACGACCAAAACGAGCGCTACATTGACAAAATCCTTTCCGACACCCAAAAATGGCAGGGCAAACTCAACACCCTCGAAAAAGTCGAACTCGGGGTGCGCATCGCCCAAAAACCTTATCTGAAAGACGTGGTAGACCTCGTGCCGAAATTCAAAAAGAAATACAAACAGACCGCTTTCGTGGTCAACATGACCAGCAAAGTGGTGGGTGGGCTTACCGGATTGCTCGGAAAAGGATTGGGTATTTAACCCGCCCGTGGCGCAACATTTTGTTTATCTTTGTCCAACATCAAAAGGGTAAAAACGTGTTTGACCGCGCCGTACTTCACCTTGATTTGGATGCTTTTTTTGTGTCCGTCGAACTCCTGCGCCACCCGGAATTGCGCGGCCAGCCGCTCATCATCGGCGGCAGCAGCGAGCGGGGCGTGGTGTCGTCGTGCAGTTACGAAGCCCGCCAATTCGGCGTCCGTTCGGCCATGCCGGTCAAAGCGGCGTTGCGACTTTGCCCCTCCGCCACCGTACTGCGCGGCGATATGGCGGCTTACTCCAAACATTCCAAAATCGTCACGCGCCTCATCGCCGAGTCCGCGCCGTTGTTTGAAAAATCCTCCATTGACGAGTTCTATGTGGATTTGACGGGCATGGACAAATATTTCGGTTGCTGGAAATGGTCGCAAGAACTCCGGCAGCGCATCATCCGGGAGACGGGGCTGCCGATTTCGATGGCATTGTCTGTCAATAAAACCGTCTCGAAAATCGGCGTGGGCGAAGCCAAGCCCAATGGCGAATTGCTCATTCCCGCTGGCACAGAGCGCGATTTTCTCGCCCCGCTCGCCGTCGGCAAAATGCCGTCCATTGGCAAAGAAACCGAGCGCAAACTCGCCCAAATCGGCGTGCGCACCATCGGCCAATTGGCTGCCTTGCCGCTCGCGATGCTCGAACATGATTTTGGCAAACACGGTATTTATATTTGGAAAAAAGCCAACGGCGAGGACGACAGCGCGGTAACGCCATTTCACGAACAAAAAAGCATCTCGACGGAACGCACATTTCACGCCGACATCGGCGACGTACAGCAACTCCGCGACCGGCTCACCGATTTGGTGACGCGGCTGGCGTACGAACTGCGACAGGATAAAAAACGGACAACTTGTGTGGCGGTGAAAATCCGTTACCCGGACTTTTCCACATTCACGCAGCAGCGCAAAATCCCGGCGACGGCCAATGACTCAGCATTGATGAAAACGGCACAGGAAATTTTTGCCCAATTTTACGACCACCGCCGCCCCTTGCGGTTGCTCGGTGTGCGATTTAGCGACCTTGTCTCGGGCAATGAACAGCAAACCAACTTGTTCGACACCGGTGCCCGCGAATCGGATTTGCTCCGTCAACTCGACCGCATCCGGGATCGGTTTGGCGAAGGCGCGGTGGTGCGGGGGGTGAATGTGCGGAAGAAACGTTGAAAAAGAAGGGGTTTAGAATGGTTTAGAAGGGGTTTAGATGGTTTAGAAGGGGTTTAGATGGTTTAGAAAAAATGCGAGAGTGAGAGGTTCACTAAACCATCTAAACCTCCTCTAAACCATCTAAACTTTTCCTAAACCTCCTCCACATTCAACATCTTCCACAGCAAATCCTTCAATTGCTGCAAATTTTTGTTCGTGAGGGCCGAAATAAAAATGACCGGCACACCCTCGGGCAAAGTTTCGCGCAGCATTTTTTCCAATTCAGCATCAATCAAATCGGATTTGGTGATGGCGAGCAGGCGTGGTTTGTCCAACAGGTCGGGATTGAACTCCTGGAGTTCGTTGAGCAAAATATCGTACTCCTCGCGGATGACGCGTGGGGTGTCCGCCGGAATCATGAACAGCAACACGCTGTTGCGCTCGATGTGGCGCAGGAAACGGTGCCCCAACCCCCGGCCTTCGTGCGCCCCTTCGATGATGCCGGGGATGTCGGCCATGATAAAAGTCTGGCCTTCGCGCACTTTCACGATGCCTAGATTCGGCGTGAGCGTGGTGAAAGCGTAGTCGCCGATTTTTGGTTTGGCAGCGGTGACGGCGCTGAGCAGGGTGCTTTTGCCCGCATTCGGAAAACCGACCAGCCCCACGTCGGCCAATACTTTGAGTTCCAGTATAATCCACTTTTCGATGGCCGGTTCGCCGGGCTGGGCGTAGCGGGGCGTTTGGTTCGTGGATGTTTTGAAAAAATTGTTGCCCTTGCCGCCACGGCCACCAGGCAGGAGGATTTTCAAATCGTCCTTTTCTGTGATTTCCATCAAAAACTCGCCGGTCTCCGCATCGCGGGCGACGGTGCCGAGAGGCACTTTCACCACCACATCGCCGCCATCGGAACCAGTTTTGAGGCCGCCGCGCCCCACGTCGCCGTCTTTGGCATACACGTGCTTGGTGTATTTCAAATCCAGCAGCGTCCACTCTTGCGGGTCGGCTTTCAGGATGATGTGGCCACCGCGCCCGCCGTCGCCGCCGTCGGGGCCACCTTTGGGCGTGGCCGGGCCGCGATAAAAGTGCACACTGCCCGCGCCGCCTTTGCCAGAGCGGAAGAGGATTTTTACATAGTCAACGAAGTTCTCGGACATAAAACAGGGATTGGGGAGCCGGAATGGGCGAAATGAAAGTGCGATTTTCAAAAAGTCGGCAAATGTACGCCAATATGGCCACTTGGCGGAATTGCGAAAGGTCGTAGTTTGGCCGCCGAATAATTTACCTGACGATTCATGGCTAAACAAAAACCAATCATTGACCGCAACGAACCTCATTTTCTCGAAGGACCCAAGAGCCGGACTTTCGAGTTTTGGTTTGCCCTCAGGGTTTTTTGGGAATTTTTGCAAGGCTTTCGCGGCCTGCATTTTATCGGGCCTTGCATCACTGTGTTTGGCTCTGCGCGTTTCAAAGATGGGCACCCGTACTACGAGATGGCGCAACAATTGAGCGCGCGGATTGTCGAGGAACTTGGCCTGACCATTATGACTGGCGGCGGCCCCGGCATCATGGAGGCAGCCAATCAGGGCGCGAAAGATGCGGGCGGGCGCTCGGTGGGCTGCAACATCATCCTGCCGCACGAACAAAAGGAGAATCCGTACTTGGACAAATTTGTCACGTTCCGATACTTTTTTGTGCGCAAAGTGCTGTTGCTCAAATACTCTTACGGCTTCGTCATTTTTCCTGGCGGCTTCGGCACGATGGACGAGTTTTTTGAAACGCTGACTTTGGTGCAAACGGGCAAAATTGACAATTTCCCCATCGTGGTGATGGGCAAGGAGTTTTACCAACCGTTGCAGGATTTTTTGAAATTCATGGTCGAGCAAGGCACCATTTCGCCAAGCGACATGAATTTGTTGCTTTTCACCGACGATATGGACGAGGCGCTGGAACACATTCACAAGTACATTTCCGCGAAATACAAAGTGGTGAAACGCAACCGCCCGGTGTGGTGGCTGTTCGAGCGGTCGTGATTTTTAAAACTGTATCCGGTACACAAAATCGGGCGTGAAACCCAATTGGTATTGTGTGCTCAATGTTGTGTTTCCCCGAAAATAGCGATACGCAAACACATTCTGGCGGTTGGTCAGATTCGTAAAATCAAGCAGCAGATGGTGGGTCAGCCGCTGCCGCCGAGCGTCGTAGCGCAATCCGATTTTTGCATCCCAACGGAAAAAAGCCGGGTATTGCGCCGCGAAAGGCTGGGTTTCGTCATAGATTTCTGCGCCCGTCGCGATGCTTTGTTCCAAATTAAAAGGTGTGTGCCAACGCCCGCCCGCGAGGCTGATTTTGGTGTCTGTCACAAAAGTCCAACGATTTTTTAGCGGAAATTCTTTGCCCACCAATGCATTGGCGATGTAGCGGCTGTTGAACGCCGTGTTGCGCCAGATGCCGTCGCTGCCCCGGTATTTTGACTCAAAAATCGAGGCGGTGAAAAGCGCGTAAAATCCATCTTTATAGACTTTGGTCAGCGTCATTTCGAGGCCGTAATTTTTGCCGTTGCCGTTGCTTTCGAGGTCGGAAAAATCCCACAAGTCGAAGTTTGAGCCAAAATTGAGCAGCGAAAAACCGTCGGGCTGGCGGCGCACCGGCACGTTGGTCTGCCATTGAAAATAAGCCTCCGCCCGGATGCGCCACTCCGCCGAAAACTTCTTTTCCCAAGCTACCACCCCCTGATGGCTGCGCAAAAAATCGAGTTGGTGATTGAGCGGAGTCGCGTCGGGCGTGGTAAAAAAGAGTGCCGCCGTCGCGGGTGTTTGCGCGTGGTAGCCGTAGGCAAAAATCGCGTCGTTGCCGCCGGGGAGTTTTAGTTTGAGCGCGGCGCGGGGTTCGAGGGTCGTTTTGCCCGATAAAGGCAGGTGTTGCGTGTGCAGCCCGATGTTGACGGAATAGCGCTTTTTTACCTTGTACTGCATTTGAGCGAAAGCCTCCAAGAGCCACAATCGCCCGTCGTAGTCGCGCACGGGAAAATAGTCGGGCGTTTCCTGCCGGGTCAGCAGCCGGGTGTCAATCGCGGCATTTTGCAGCAACACCCCGGCGCGCAACGTGAGGCGTTTGGTGTGGCGGCGTTGCCAGAGCGACGAGAGGCGCAGGCTTTGGTCGAGGTTGGTTTCGTCGAGCCACTGGACGCGCTCGCCGTTGTCGTCCACGTTCCAGCCTTTGCTGTCTATCTGATTGGTGCTGAACGACAACACGGTGCGCCAATATGACACCGAATCGAGCATGACCTGATGGCGCAAACCGGAAATCAGGAGGGTGCTGCTCAACTCCGAGTCCTCGGTAGGCGGGTGAAAAGGGTTTTCTGGGTCAACATCTTCGCCGCGCACAAGGATGTGGCTTTGGCCGATCAAACCAAAAAATCCCACGCGGTGCCGCCCTTTGCCCACGTCGAATTTCCAGTTCAAATCCTGATATTGCGGCACATAATTGCCCCCGAATCGCGCGCCCAATCCGCGCAGCAAATCCACAAACGAGTAGCGGTAACCGGCCAAAAAAGAGCCGTTTTGTTTTCGCCAAACGGGCCCTTCGGCCATCGCCTCCACGCCGCTCCACGCGCCAATTTGGCCTGTGAATTCGTATCTTTCCTTATTGCCAGCTCGAAAATTCATGTCCATCACCCCGGCGATGGTGTTGCCAAATTCGGCGGGAAAAGCCCCGGTGAGGAAGTCGGATTGTGCCAACAAATTGGGGTTCATCGCATTGAAAGAGCCTCCGCTGTTGCCGTAAGTACTCAGGTGGCTGGGGTTTGGAATCGGCACACCTTCGAGCCGCCACAGCAAGCCGGTGGGCGAATTGCCGCGCACCACGAGGTTGTTTTGGTAATCGTCCGTCGCCCCGATGCCCGCGAAATTGCCTGCCATGCGGGCGATATTGCTGCGCCCGCCGCTGTATCGCGCCACCGTTTCGGGGTTGAGCGCGATGGCGCTGACTTTCGCCAACTTGTTGACAGGCTTCGTCTTTTTGGTGCCGGAAATCGTGACGGCTTGGATGGCCTGCCCACCTTCTTCGAGCAGGATGCGCAAATCAGCGTCCTTGCCGGTGGTAGCCAACACATCGGGCAACATCTCGTCCTCGTAGCCGAGGTAGCGCACCCGCACGGCGTAGCGACCAGGTTGCAGATTTTTGATGACAAACCAACCAGCGGTATCGGTCACGGCACCGCGCGGCGGCTCGAGGCCGGGCAAATCCACGGTCGCGCCGACAAGCGGGATTTCTGTGATTTTGTCAATGACCCAGCCGCGAATGGTTTGGGCGGTGAGGCTGTTGGCAAGAAAAATCGAGTAGAATAGGGCGAGGTAAAAAATGCGCATGGCAAGGAAGTTTCACTTGATAATGTGACATTTACGAAAACTCTTGAAAGTTTCGTAAACGTAGCAAGATCAACACGTTTTCACTTATACAGCGCAAGATACCGGGAAATGTATTTTCCAAGAATGTCAAATTCGACGTTCACCGTGTCGCCCGCCCGGAGGGTTTTGAAGTTGGTGTGTTCCCAAGTGTAGGGGATGATGGCGACGGAAAACAAATCGTCGTGCGGCTCCACCACTGTGAGGCTCACGCCATTGAGGCACACCGAGCCTTTGTCCACGAGCAGATGTTCGGGCGTGGGGCGGTAGCGAAAAGTGTATCGCCACGAGCCGCCGGTTTCGGCCACTTCCACACATTCAGCCACGTCGTCCACATGGCCCTGCACGATGTGGCCGTCGAGGCGGCCGTTCATCGGAAGACAGCGTTCGAGATTGACCAACGTGCCAACTTCCCATTTTCCCAAATTCGTCCGGCTTAGGGTTTCCGCTATCGCGGTCACGCGGTGCCAGCCGCCGCCCACCTCGACGACGGTGAGGCACGCCCCGTTGTGGCTTACGCTCTGGTCAATTTTCAGTTCGTGCGCCATGGGGTTTTCGATAGTGAAATGGACGTTGGAGCGGTCTTTTTCAACCGCAGCGACTTTGCCGATGGATTCGATGATGCCTGTGAACATGGGTTTATTTTGAAAAATTTATTTACCACAGAGACGCAAAGGCGCGGAGATTCTTTTGTAACATTGGAAGAATATACTCTGCGTCTCCGCGCCTCTGCGGTGAAATCATAGAGAACCAAAACCATTGTAAAACAACAAACTCTGCTCTACCTCCTCCCTGCTTGGTTCCAAAATTTGCATTGAAAACGGCTCTGCGCCCGGCACGGCCACGCGCACTTTCCCGGCGGCGTTTTTTTTGTCTTGCTGCATCAAATCCCAGATTTGGTGGAAAGCAGATGCGGGAATCGGACGGTGCGGAAAATGGCGGGAGATTGTCTCGACCGTTTCCCGTTCAACCCCGCCCCCGAACCCTCCCTGTTCAACCCCACCCCCGCCCACCCCAAAAAGGGGGGGGGGCGGAGAGTGTAACCCGGCTCCCACCCGTTTAGGGGGGGGGCGGGGGGGGGGTTGTGCGCGCCAACTTTCGCAAATCATCCCAATCGCCACCGCCTCGCCGTGCGTGAGCGGCTCGTCTGTTTCCAAAAAATAACTTTCCACTGCGTGGCCGATGGTGTGGCCGAAGTTCAGGAGCGCGCGCAAACCTTTTTCCAAGGGGTCTTCCTGCACGATGCGGACTTTGACGGCGATGGAGGCGCGGAGGGTTTCGAGCCACGAACTTTCCGAAAGTTGTAAGCTTTCGGAAAGTTGGCCGCCGATGAGCGCGTGTTTGATAACTTCGGCGAAGCCGCTCCGCAGTTCGCGGTCGGGCAGGGTTTTCAAAAAAACGGGGTCTACGAACACGGCAGCGGGGTTTTGAAAAATGCCAATTGTGTTTTTAACGCCTTGAAAATCAATGCCGAGTTTGCCGCCGATGGCTGCGTCGGTCATGGCGAGCAGGGTGGTGGGGATTTGTGCGAAGTCCACGCCGCGCTTCCAGGTGGCAGCGCAAAAACCGCCCATGTCGCCGATGACGCCGCCGCCGAGGTTGACGACGAGAGCGCGGCGGTCGAGTTTTGCATCGAGCATTTGTTGCCAGATTTGTTGGCAGGTAGCGAGGGTTTTGAAGCGTTCGCCGGCGGGGATTTTTGCGATGTTTACTTCCCTCGGCAAGCCCGTTTTTTCCAAAAAGATAGGCAAACAGTGGCGGTGCGTGTTTTCGTCGGTGAGGAGGAAAACTTGGGAATAGCTGCGTTCGCGCAACCATGCGGGGAAGGTGTCGCGCAAGTCGCCGAGATGGATGGGGCAGTCGCTGAGTTGGAAAGTATGCGTCATTTTTTCGGCATCCGAATTTCAATGGTCGTCCCTTTCCCCGGCTCGCTGTGCAAGTCGAGTTTCCAGCGGTGTTCCTTGCAAATCGTTTTTACATAGAACAGGCCGAGGCCAAAACCTTTCACGTTGTGGACGTTGCCCGTCGGGACGCGGTAAAATTTGTCGAACACATGTTTTTGGTGTTCTTTGGATATACCGATGCCGCTGTCTTGCACACTGAATATCAATTCGTTGCCTTCATTTTTCAGGCTGATGCGGATGTCGGGCGCGCCTTTGCTGTATTTCACGCCATTGTCCACGAGGTTGTGGATGATGTTGGTGAGGTGCAGGCGGTCGGCTTTGATGCGGGCGTTGGTGGCGTTGAGGTCGAGGTGGAGTTGGCCGCCTTCTCTCTCATGGACTTTCATTTCGATGGAGGGCGACACGTCTTTGATGAGTTCGGTGAGGTCAAGTTCCTCTAGGTTCAGTTCGATTTTGTCGCGCTCGATTTTGGCAAGTTGCAGTACTTTTTCCACCTGTGTATTGAGCCGCAGCACCTGTTCTTTGATGATGTGCGAATATCGGTCGAGGCGGGTGTCCTCTTTTATTTTTGGATTATTGAGAAACACGTCCGTCGAGATATTGATGGTCGAAATGGGCGTTTTGAACTCGTGGGTCATGTTGTTGATAAAATCCCGCTGGAGTTCGGAGAGTTGTTTTTGCCGCAGGATGACGAACATGGAGTAGATGAAAAACGACAACGTGACGAGCATGAGCGCGGTGAACACGATGACTATCCACATATTGCTCAAGATGTTGGCGCTTTTATCGGGAAAACGCACCCCGAAATAGTAGTTCAGTTCGCTTTTCGAGTGGGGTGGCAAAGCCTCGTCCTGTCGTAGTTGCACGGCACCGAAAGGCGTGGTTTTGCTGTACTCGATGGTTTTGCCGGTCACCATTTGTTTGCTCGAACAGTCGAACACCCCGTACTGGAAATCTTCGTGCAGCCCCTGATTTTCGAATGCTTTTTGCAAATAAAATTCGAGTGTGGTGGGGTTGAAGTCGTTGTCCACGTTCACCACATAGTAGTTGGAATACACCCGGTCAATCAGATTTTGTGCCGGCAACTCGAAGGGCGTGGCCATCGCCAAATCACCCGCAGCGTCCATCAGTGCCTGTGTCACTTTCCGGTTGAATTCCCGCTCTTGCAAATCCCAAGTGCGCAGCACCCACCACGTCTGCACAGCCAACAGGCTCAGCATCGAAATGGCGCCTAACACAATGACACGGCGAACAACTGTATTGGTCATTTTTTGTGATGGTTTAGATTGGTGGAGAAGGGTTTAGAAAAGGTTTAGATGGTTTAGATAGGTTGAGAGGGGGTTGGTTTGGTTTGGTTGGTAAAACAGTTCGCCTGCTCTACGCTCTAAACCATCTAAATTTTTCTAAACCATCTAAACTCTCCTCAATTTTTTTTCAACCCCGCCATATCGCTAAGTATTTTTGAATGGCCTCGCGGTTTTCCCGATAGACCTTCGCGCCGCGGGTGGCGGTCACGATGCTGCACGGCACTTCTTTGGCGACTTCGCGCTGCGAGAGGCCGCGGTCGAAGGCATCAAAAATTTTCCAGCGCTCGGTCATCATGGCGCGTTCGTGTTCAGTAAACGTCAGTTGGAGCAATTCGTTGAATTCGGCTTCCGAGCGGACAGATTGGAAGAGTTGGTAAAGCATGGTCGGGATAGGTCGAGTCCGTTTTTTCGGGCGGGCAAAGGTCGGGCGGGATTTTCAGATTGCAAAAAACGAGCGCGGGCGCAACGTTCTGTTCACAATTTTCCATCGTAATACACTATTTCCCGCAGCTGCTGCCCGACGTTGTTTTTCAATTCCAAATAGTGTTCTTGGTCTTTCAGGCTCATCACGAACGGTTTGTTCTCCGGCTCCTCGCGGGGATCTACTTGAACGCCGTTTTTCCAAAAACGAAAACAAACGTGCGGCCCGGTGGCCAGCCCCGTCTGCCCGACATAGCCGATGACCTGCCCCTGCTTCACGGGCGTGCCGGGGCGGATGCCCGGCTCGAAACGGGACAGGTGGAGGTACTGCGTTTCATACGTCAGGTCGTGGCGGAGTTTGACGTAGTTGCCGTTGTTTTTGGTAAAATCCGCCACCTCCACCGTGCCGTCGGCCACCGCGAAAATGGGCGAGCCTTGCGGCGCGGCGAAGTCGGTGCCAAAGTGCGGTTTCACGCCGCCCGTCACCGGGTGCAGGCGTTCGAGGTTGTAGTAAGACGTGATGCGCTCGTATTTGACCGGGCATTTGAGAAAAGACTTTTGCACAGGTCGGCTCGCCTCATCGTAAAAGCCCGGCTTCTCCACGCCGTCCACAAAAAAAGCGTAGTGTTCCTTGCCTTTTGTTTTGAAATAAACAGCCTTCAATGCCCCGATGCCGACGACTTCGTTGCCCGCCCGTTTTTCCTCATAAATCACCTTGAACTTGTCGCCCGGCTCCAAATGGTAAAAATCCACCGACCATTTCATGGCCTCCTCCATTTGTTCGATGACGCGGTAATGGATGTTGTAATCCAGCACCGCCTCCCACAACGAAGTTTTGATGACACCGCCCGCCGCCCGCTCGTGGGTTTCGATTTGTTTCAACTTCACTTCCACGCGCGGCAGGGGGTTGATTCTGAACAACATCGTCTTGTTGGGCGAGATTTCATAGAGAAAAAGACGGTCGTCGGGGTCGCCGCTCGTGGGGGTCAACGCCATCACCTCGTGGCCTTTTTCCAATCGTTCGATGCCCTTTTCGCTCGCTTGTTCCAAAAATTCGCGCACTACCGGGTCGGGCAATTTTTGTTTTTCCAAATAAGTGCGCAGCGGCAAATCCGCGCCCATCACGTCTTTCTCCGGTTTGTATTTGGACAAATCTATGTCTAAAATATCGGGCGAAACGGCCGGTTTTGGTGCGGTCTCATCGGGCAAAACGGCTGCCGCCGCGCCCGGGGTTTTACTTTTTGACTGATAAATGAGCAGCCCGAGAAGTGTCAAGAACAGCAACAACGCGCTCGCGCAAATTGCTAAAAACAAACGCCGGGGCAAGGTGACAACGCGCCCCGGTTCGGGCAACCGGGATTCCGCCGGAGAAGGTTGGGGTGGCGGCGGGGGCGGCGCGTTGCGCGGCTGAATGATGATTTTTTTTCGTTCGTCCATTTGGGAGGGTGGTGGTGTGTGTGGACAAAAGTAGGTAGAAATAAAGAACCGTCCTACGGCTCGAAGCCGTAGGACGGTTATGAAAAATCTTCTTAACCAAGTTGCGACTCACCGAATCAGAAGGATTGAAAAACGGATTGAACAGATGAAACGGATAAAAACGGATTGTTTTCATGCGAATCAAGGGTTGAATTTGGGTTTTGAAAATCGAACTTTTGCACACAAGCCCTATGAGGTTTGACAAACCTCATAGGGCTAAAATGCCTGACTTTCCAAAAAATCTGTTCAAATCAGCAAAATCCGTTTCATCCGTTTTGCCATCCTGCCATGTGCGCACAAAGTTCTCTTTTGCGTTTCAAAAAAAAATACCACCCAGCCGCGCAGAGCGCGAGCCGGGCGGTTGTGTTTGTAATTGTTTTGTCCCCTCGTAGGTGATATTCAGAAAAAACTACTCAGGCATTTTTGAATTTACGGCCATCAGGAACTCCTGCTTCGTCGTCTCGTTCAGGAATTTGCCCGAATACTCTGCCGTGATAGTGCTCGCCCCGTGATGCTCCACGCCGCGCGCCTGCACACACATGTGCTTCGCATCTATGTACACCGCCACGTCGTCGGTTTTCAGCACCCGTTTCAGTTCTTCGGCGATTTGCATCGTGAGGCGTTCCTGCACCTGCGGTCGGCGGGCGTAGAAATCCACGATGCGGTTCAGTTTGGAAAGACCCACCACGCGGCCATTGGGGATATAGGCAACGTGCGCCACACCCATAATCGGCTGGAAATGGTGCTCGCAGGTGCTTTGCAGCGGGATATTGCGCTCCACCACGAGGCGGCGGTATTGGTACTTATTTTCAAAAGTCGTGACGGCGGGTTTATTGGCGGGGTTGAGGCCGCGAAAAATCTCGTTCACATACATTTTGGCTACCCGGCGGGGCGTACCGCGCAAACTGTCGTCGCGCAGGTCGAGGCCGAGCAGGTTCATGATTTCGGCAAAATGGCTGGAAATATGTTCTATTTTTTCAGCGTCGCTCAGGTTGGAAGCGTGTGGGTTCATGGGCGTATCGGAAGCAGTCGCTATGTGCAAATCACCAAAATCGTCCGTGTCGGCAAGACCCTCTACGTGGCCGTTCAGCAAGAAGTCAGACATCAAGTGTGGTTTTGAAAAAAGTGAAGAGTAAAACTTGGGAAACCGATTTTTGAAAGGTGTTTGCAGATAAGCGAAACACTCCAATTTAACATCCAAAATGCCAAAGTGTTTAAAGTTTTTAAAATTTTTCAAAAAATGTCTTAAACAAAACTTTGTCAAAAGCCGACATTTTCGAAAAAGCTACACAACCAGCAAAAGGGAGGGGGTGTTGAATTTGTATCCTTTATCGGTTCATTTCAAAAACTAAAACAATGCAAAAGACAACCACTTCCTTACTGTTTTTCCTGTTGGCATTGGTCAGCCTGAGTGCCCAAACTGCTCGTGTTCAAATCATTCACAACGCCCCATCCCCCACGGTGGACATCTACGCTGGGACGGATAAATTGCTCGACAATTTCGCCTTCCGCACGGCCACGCCATTTATTGATGTGCCAGCCGGGGTGACGATTCCGATTGGGGTGGCGCTGGGCAACAGCGCGTCGTCTGCCGATGCGATTGCTACTTTCCCTGTCCAGTTTGATGCGGGCAAAACCTACGTCGTGGTCGCCACCGGTATCGTCGGCGGCAATCCCGGTTTTGAACTCAAAGTGTTCGATGCGGGCAAGGAAACGACCGCCGACCCGAACAATGTGGGCATCCTCTTTTTCCATGGCTCGCCCGATGCGCCCACGGTGGATGTGCTGACGGGCGGCACGCCGATTATTGACAATGCTTCTTACGGCGATTTCCAAGGTTACTTGGAAGTGCCAGCCGCATCTTACCCGTTAGACGTGACTCCGGGCAACGACAACAACACGGTGGTCGCGTCTTACATTGCCGACCTGTCGTTCTGGAAAGGCCGCACGGCGGTGATTTTTGCCAGCGGTTTCCTTGCCGGCAATATCCGACCGGGTTTTGAACCCTGGGTCGCCTTGAGCGGCGGCGGTACATTTCCGCTGGAAACGGTGACGGCTCCGCCGCCGCCCACACTCACCACGGGCGCTCGTTTGCAGGTGATCCACAACAGCCCAACCCCGACGGTGGATGTGTACGCGAACAATGATTTGTTGCTCGACAATTTTGCGTTCCGCACGGCCACGCCATTCATTGACGTGCCTGCCGGTGTGTTGGTCAATATCGGTGTCGCATCGCGCAACAGTGCTTCTGTCAATGATGTAATCGCTACATTTCCAGTAACTTTTGAGCAAGGCAAAAGGTATGTAGCGGTGGCTACCGGCATCGTCGGCGGCACACCGGGTTTTGACATCAAGATTTTTGACGCAGGGAAAGAAACGACCGCCAACCCGAACGACGTGGGCATTTTGTTCTACCACGGTTCGCCCGATGCGCCCACGGTGGATGTGCTGACGGGCGGCGCGCCGATTATTGACGATGCTTCTTACGGCGATTTTCAGGGCTATTTGGAGGTGCCTGCGGCTTCCTATATTTTGGATGTGACGCCGGGCAACGACAACAACACGGTGGTGTCATCTTACGAAGCCGACCTGTCGTTTTGGAAAGGCCGCACGGCGGTGATTTTTGCCAGTGGTTTCTTGACTGGCGGCAGCCCGGCCTTCGAGCCCTGGGTGGCGTTGAGCAACGGCGGCACGTTCCCGCTGCCGCTCGACCAGTTTTCAACGAACAATGTTGATTTGCGCAGCAAGCCATTTGTTTCCAATATCAGCGCGTTTCCGAACCCCGTGTCAGACCGTTTCACGGTGAATTTGAAATTGGAAACGGAAGGCGACATTCAGGCGATAGTGGTGGACCGTTTGGGCCGAGTGGTGTCGGAGCGCAATTTCGGCCAATTGCCCAAAGGTTTCAACTCGCTGGAATTTGACTTCGGCAAACTCGCGGCGGGCAATTATTTCCTGAATTTGCGCGGTGCCGAAGGGCTGGAGACGATTAAGTTCACCGTTGGGCTGCCGTAAATTTTAATTCGAACTTTTTCAATATAAGTAGTTCTTTGAAATTAGTTTGCATTAAAAGGGGAGAAATCGATTGCTAA
>CAYZVM010000034.1:0-31593 GCA_964481485.1 uncultured Saprospiraceae bacterium
CCCGAATAATTCATTTGCTGCGCGATTTCTTCCATCGAATATTCCAACTGGTAGAGCCGGAGCAATTCGCGGCACCGCTCCCCAATATGCCCCATCGCCTCGGCTAACAATTCTTTGTGTTCAGCGCGGAGCGTCTCGGCTTCGGGGCTTTCCACCTCGCCATCGTATTGCGTGGGCGACAATTCCTGATAGCGTCCTTGTTGGCGGCGGAGCGTGACCCAGTGCCATTTTGCGATTGCCACAAAGTAGGTCGCCAGTGTGCTTTTTCCCTCAAACCGGCCTTCGCGCAGGTTGCGGTCGAACAACACGAAGGTCTCTTGGAACACATCCTGCGCATCGGTGCGGCTGCCGCCGTTGTCGAGCACAAAACGGATAACCGTTTCGCGCAGACCAGGTCGCAGGTACATTTGCCGCAGCGCCTTTTCGCGCCCTTGCCCGCCGCCTTGAATGGCGGCTAGCAGGGTTTCGTCTGTCCAGTTTGTGTTTGCTGTCATTAGTGCAGTTCGCGGGTGGAAAGTAACCACCAGGGTCAAAGATAAGTGATGCGTGATGAGTGATGCATGTGCGGTTATTTGCCATTCAATTTCGACCACCCAGACATTCCATGTTTCTGAAACATGGAATGTCTCCGCCAAAAAGTGCCCAGAAATGGAGGGTTTAGAAACGGTTCCTTAACGTTTGAACCTCAAAAACAAGTGCTTTTGTTAGAATTTTCCTAAAAAACGAACACCGAGGTTACGCATCCAGAGTGCCCCGCACAAAGCAGTATCAATCGAAAATCATTTCGCAACAACAAAAATTGACAGACATGAAAAATCTGATTTTGCTTCCGGTATTCGCTCTTTTCGCCAATATGCTTTCTGCCCAACTCAGCGGCTTTGGCATCCGCCCGGCGGTGTCGCTTTCTACTTTTAAATTGAACAAAGAGTACAACGACATCTACAACGCCGGCCTCCGTCCCGGTCTCGGCATGGCTGCATTCGCGGAAATCAACCTGGGCAACCGTTTCACACTCCAGCCCGAGGTCGCATTTACCCAACGCGGTGTCAACTTGCGCAGCAAAAGCACCATCTACTGGGACGGCCCCGACTTTGGGTATCCGGTTGACTACCGGGTAGTGGATTTTCGCCAAAAGGAGACTTTGAACTATTTGGACATCCCGGTTATGGTGGAGAAAAATTTTGGCGGCGGCAATATCGGCGCATACATCGCGGCTGGCCCTGGGCTTTCGTTTGGGTTCAAAGGCAAGGGCCGCGAAGAAATCACGTATGAATTCCCGACCGGCGAAGGCGCGGTGGATTCTGATACTGACCGCACTGAATACGGCATCGAAATGGGCTCTGGCCGCTACGACACTTACAAAGGCTTCGATTTCAGCCTCAACGCTGGCGCAGGTTTGCTTTTCCTGCTCGAAAACGGCGAAATCGGTCTCGACTTCCGCTACACACACGGCCTGAAAAACCTCAATGTGGACGGCCTCAAAAACCGGAATTTCTTGGTGGGAGTGTCGTATATGCACTACATCGGGCAATAAGTTTAGAGGGTTTGGAATGAAAGGTTTAGAGGGGTTTAGATAGTTTAGAAAAACACAGCCTAAACCATTTCTAAACCCCTCTAAACCATTCTAAACCCCTCTAAACCATTCTAAACCATTCTAAACTTTCCCAACATGAACTGCCCGAACTGCGGCCACGCTACGCCGCCCACTGACGCGGCACGCTGCGGTCATTGCAACTTCAAACTCCCGGCAAACCCGAAGCCGCAGGCGGCCAGATCTGCCACTACCCTGCCCTGCTGGAATTGCCGCCACGCCAACGCTGCCGAAGCCGAGCGCTGCGAACATTGCAACGCGAAACTTCAAAGACCTGCGGCAAACCACCAAGCAACCAAAACCCCGCAACCCCAAAACCTTCAAACCTTCACAATTTCAAGCCATGACGAATAAAGGTTTCAATCCGCTTTTCGTGTCGGCACTCGACATCCTCACCGGCGCATTGGGCGTGTTTATCATCCTCAATTTTTTGAACACGCGCCTCATGGGTGTGCCGCCCACGCTGGTCAACCCGCCCGGTCTGGAGAAAAAAACCGGGCAGGGCAAAACGCAGGCTTCCAACAAGCCCCGCCCCGCCGACGAGCCGCGCGCATGGTGGCGCAAACCGCAGCCGAGTGAACCCGTGAAGCCGCAAGTGCCGCCACAGACTTCAATCCCCACTCCAAAACCCGAAACCCAGCAACCAACAACCAGCAACCAACAGCCAACAACCAACAACCAGCAACCCTCTGACCCCGTGACGGTGGATTTGATGAAACAAACCAAAGGCGCGGTGGTCATCCTGCTCCAACAGGCCGACCAAGCCAAACAATCGGTGGAATTCATGCTCCGCCAAGGCAAGCGAACTTGGAAACCGGGTCGGGCCAGCAAATTCCAGGACAACGGATTCAACTACGAGAAGTCGCTGACCTATTTCTACCAAACGGAAATTGAACCCGGCACCTACGAAGTATTGGTAAGGGTGAAAAAAGGTCAAAAAAGCGCCGGTTCAAAACCGTTCAGTTTGTACGGGAAACTCGTGCCGTCGGGTCAAAAATCACAGACCTACACATTCGGCACTTTCTCTGTGAATGGCGCGGCAACGGATTGGGTTTCTGCTGGCACATTCAAAGTCAGCGCCGGTGGCCTGCAATACCAGTCGAGGCTCCCGGCTGCCACCAAAACGGAAACCGACCCAACCGCCACAAAACCTCCGACCGCCACAAAACCAGCCACAAAACCTGCCCCTAAGCCTTCTGGCAAAAACGGGAAATGGGGATAAACATGAAGCGGGGCTATTGGGTATTAAGTATTAACCTCTTCACTGAGATTTTCAATGCCAAATGCCAAAATCAAAAATCTAACAACCAACATCATAAATTTTCAAACCATGTTCGCCAATAAAAATCTGCAAATAGCCGCCGGTCTCGGCATCGCATTTTTCATAGCCGCCATCGCCGCGTTTGGTTACCACACTGCACCCGCTGGCTCGTCCCTCGAAACCTTCTTTTTCGCGCTTGGCGGCAAATTGCCCGCTGGCATCATTCAAGCCGCCACTTTTGCCTGTTTTTTCATCTGCATTTTTGCCGTCGCGGCATTGAACAAACGCATCCAGACAGAGGAGACTGCCTATTTGGCGAAACTCCTGCCCGAATCCGAGCAATATGTGCTTTACCCGGAAGATGTGAATCGCATCAAATTGGAGACTATTGAAACGGAGCGCCGCATCGGCCCAAAGATGTTGACCGACCTTATCAAACAGGCGACGACAAAATTCCGGGCCGAAAACTCCTCCGGCGAGACGCTCTCTATCGTGGAGACAGTGAGCGAAATGCAGCGCAAATCGCTCGAAAAAGAGTTTTGGCTCATCAGCATTTGCCAATCCCTGATTCCGGCTTTTGGTTTTCTCGGCACAGTGCTGGGTATGGCGGCGGCCATCATGAGCATGGGTCAAGCAAAACCTGTGGCGGTTGTGTCTCCCGCTGCAACCTCAGCGGCGACGGGCGCAGCCCCTGCTGCTGCCCCTGTTCCCGCCGTCACTTCCACCGATATTCAGGCGCTGATTGACTCGATGGGCACGGCGTTTTTCACTACGATTTTGGCCATTGTGCTGGGCATTATTGTGAGTATTATGGTGAAAAAACTCGAAACCCGCGTAGAGGATTTTCAGACGAATATGAAACGGTATGTGGTGGAAAATTTGGTGAACAGGATTCACCGTTGAGCCTAAAAACAGAAGCGGCGGCACTCGGAATCGAGTGTCGCCGCTTTTATTTTGCAAATTCCGTGAAAGCAAAGAATTAATCAGTCGTGTAGAGGATGTCGTAAAACACCCCGTCTGCGAACTCTATGATATTTCCATTGCTGTCTTCCATAGTGGTAGAGAACGTTCCGCTCAACCGTTTTCTATCTTCGTCGCAATTTGTGATTGAAAACCTGCAAACATCTCCCGTGCCGGAGCTGTAAGCGGTTCCGGTTGTTGATGCGTATGAGAATTCCAGGAAATCCTCCCAGTTTGCGCAAGTGGCCTCCAATAAGGGTAAACACTTATTGCTGGTGTCCACGGAATCCATTAGCCACCCAATGGCCATTACTTGGGTAGGGCTTAATACCACCGACATAATCAATGATTTGGAGTGCAGCCCTTCGTGAATACTTACCTTGGCCGTTACATTATCGGTGGTGTACGTTTTGCCATTGACTCTTACCGTCAACGTATCCTCTGCCAACAACCCGTCGTCTTGCTTTTGGCAGCCAAGTTCAAGTAAAGAAAATGTGAGCAATGCGAATAAGATGAGTATGTTTTTCATGACAATTTTGGTTGAAAATGTTGGTGAAAGATTGAGTTTGGGGTGGCTCAGATTTTTAGCAGCTCCAGCCTGTAGATTTTTACACCGCCATCCCAGAAAAAAGCAGTGTACACACCGCTGCTGAGTTCCGCCATGTTGAGCGTCGTTTCGCCCTGCACTACCACATCACCCACCAAGCGGCCACTCTGGTCGTAGATGACGACGCGCACTTTTCCGTCGTCGGAGGGCGCAATCGTGATTTCGTCCACGAAAGGGTTGGGGAAAACTTTGATGCCCGTTAGTTCGACAAGGTGTGTGGCGGTCGTGGCAGTATCCACCCTAATACGATTGGTGTGGCTCCAACTGCCGCGTGTGCCCTTGCTCCGCACAAAAAGAATTGAATCAGTGCCGATGTCGGGCGGAAGATTCGTCCCAAAAAAATGCTCGAAGTTGTCGTTGAAAGGCGCTCCCAAGATGGTATCGGTAGGAGAATTGCCAAATCCCGGGTCTTTCCCCCAATAATACTCTATCTCTGTGAGTACACCCCGCACACTATCTGAGACATATACCGGAAAATAGTTGGTGTGGCTCCATTCTCCGTCGGTACTTCTGCTGCGGATGCCGATGGTATGCAAACCGACGTTCAAATTGGCCGGAATGGTGAAAGCAAAATTGGTAATATCTGGTGCTGGAGTAAAACCGGTGACCGTCTGGGCAAGGTTGAATCCATCGCTATCCGTGTCAATCCAATATTCTATCCGGTCAATGGTGGCGTTGGACGGCGGCGCAAAAACGAATGCCGGAAAAACGTTCGTGTGGCTCCATCGGCCATTGTTGTCCCGACTGCGGATGCCCAAAGTATGCATCCCTACAGGTATGTTGCTGGAAACTGGGATAGCGAAGGAAAGAGTGACATCTGCCGCAGGGGCAAAGCCGATATTTTCCGCAAAACCAAACCCTGGGTCATGGTCAATCCAATATTCTATTTTATTGATGTTTTGCGCGTGCAGGCAGGAGGCGCACACCCACAGGAGCGCAATAGAAGTCAGACTTTTCATTGGTGTCGTTTTTAAAAATGAAAAAGGAGGGAGGGGGAATTAGGAGCAGTGCCGCATCAATTATTGGTGCGTGTCTTGATAGTGATGGGCAGGTTACCTCCTTGCACAAGATTGGTCTCAGGCCAGAGAAAATAGATGGCAGGAATATCAGGCACACCGCTCAGGCGGTAGGGGTCGGGGCCAGCGAACATCCCTTTTCCGTTGCAGGGCATACAAGAACTCAAAGGATTGAATTGGCCATCTGGAGTACCTGAGCCAAATACCGCACCCATGTTCATAGCTATGTTGGTGTTTCCAGCAATATTCAGCCAAGCCGGCAAAACATTGAATATGTTATTATAGACATTGCCCACCGAATTGGTGTTTTGGACGAATGTGCCGTTTTTTATGATGTTGTTGAAATAAACCATGCTGGCGTAGCCATTTATGTTATTGTTATCAATATCAAACACGTTTTGGGTTACTATACCCTGATAATTGGAGCCTAGTCTTACTACGTCGCCAAAATAGTTGTTTGAAATGACGAGGTTATTTACCGGATTCGGATTTTGAAAAGCGTGATATAGCCCCCCTGAAATATAGTTCTGTCTTATTGCAATATTGTTGATTGGTGTACTAACAGTATTTGCAAACACAACCCTGTTAATATAACACCTTTCAATTGTTATGTTGCTGTCGACGTTCACGATATCGAGATACGAATTGTTAATGTCGGCGCTAATGCTCAACCCTTTGATGATTGTTCCTGCCGAGCCTTGCATGAGCCTTATTCTTTGGGTTGTTGCAGGTGTTTGATTGTGCTGGAGCCCGAGGTTTGCATTGAGAAAATAACCAGGGCCTAAGATTACGAGTCGCTTGTTGACTTCGATGAAATTGGTTGGGTTAGGCAGTCCGCCATAAGGTGTAGGCGAGGCCTCCAAGTGCAAGGTGTCGCCTGGCATAACCCTGCTGTCATTGATAGCTTCCTGTAAATTGGTGAAACAATGGTCGCACGGTTGACCTGCCACTTGGCCGGCCACATAAATGAGGTTATTGTTCACCCGCCAAATCTTGGCGTTTGCTTGTTGGGGTCGCAAAGTAAAGGCAGCGACGAGGGCCGCGATGGCTGCGAAGAAGAATTTTGATTTCATCGTAATTCAGATTTTTAAAAATGAAAGATACCCGTGAGTGCCAGCCCATGTCGGGCAGGTACTCCGGTTTTTGAAAAATTCTGAAAAATTTTTTTTGGGAAGAAAATTAACCCACCTTTTTGCTCCGCCACCAAAGGAGTATTGCCAGCAGAATAACGCCCGCCAAACTCAGCAGCCAAGCCCACAAGCCCCTACTTTGAGAGCGTATCGGTTCCATGTCGCCGACAGGGACGAACGCCGCCCAATAAAACGGGTTTGTGTTGGGAGTTTCCTTTAGCAGATGCTGTTTTGCCGCTCGCAAGGCTTCGTCCTTCGCCATGCCTTTTTGGAGGTTTTCATAAAATTGTTGCATCAATTCGGCGGTCGCCGACTCGTCTACTTTCCAGAGTGTGGTGACGATGCTTTTTGCTCCGGCGTAAGAAAATCCCCGCGCCAGACTGATGATGCCTTCACCGTGCTGGAGCTCGCCGATGCCGGTTTCGCAGGCGCTGAGGACGACGAGGTCGGCGTTGAGGCGCAGGTTGTAGAGTTCGCGATTGAACAACAGCTCGTTTTCTTCGCCATCGTCGGTTTCATAAAAAGCGAGGTAGGAGTAATCGCCCGCTTGGTCGTTTGCTTCTCCGTGTGTGGAGAGGTGCAGGATGCGGTATTTGGCTGCCTGTGTCGAAAATGCCCGTTCCGTTGCGGCAGTGTCCGTAAGAACATTGCCACCGAGCAGGTCTTGGATTTTCTCAATTTCTTCCTTGTTTTTGAACAGTCGTGGCAACTTGCCAACGTGTGCCTGACGCTCCGCTAACCCGGCACTGTCGGCTTTTATACCCGGAAAATAGGGCGCGATGCCTAAAAAACTTTTGGACGGTGGGCGTTCGTGCTGCTTTTGCCGCATCTCTCGGAGCAGTGTGGCGGAGTAAGAAATGCTGATTTGATGTTTTTGCAACAAATAAGGAAAGGTGCGGAAGTCGCCCAAATTGTCGGGCGTAGCCGTGAGCAGCGCGTCGAAAGGCACATAGCCCAATTCGCCATCGGGTACGATGATGAGGTCGCGCCCGGCGAGCAATTCCTGCACGGGCTGGAAAATCTTTTCATAAATATGGTGAGCAGCCCGTGCGTATTTTGCTGTCCCCTGCGTGTCCAACTCTGACAATCCCGACCGCATATCAGCCACCCAGTTTTTGAGCGGGAAATCCTTTTTGACTTCCACGACCCGGAAAGCGTCGGGGCGAACGGCGAAAATGAAGATGCTGCTGTCGCCGACGAAGTATTCGAGGAGGGCTTGGTGGGGTTTCAACAATTTTTGCTGAACGCCCTCTAAATTGATAGTAGAGAGGTCGTATTTCGCTCGATAATATTGGGGGTACTGGCTTTCCAACTGTTTTTTCAGGGCTTCATAACGACGGTTCAAACCTGTGAGTTTGTTGGAAACAGCAAGCACACTGGAATCCACCCCACTCGCACCATCTGAAAACAACGATTGCCTTTTTTTCTCATAAAAAGCAATATCAACCCGGAGGTTGTATTCCTGCCGAAGTAGCGTGTCAGGGATGCCAGCAAACGCAAGGGCATTGGATTCGTGGATTGCTTCGTTGAGCAGGAAGGATTTAGAGCGTTCGGCAAAATCGAAGCCTTCGACCAAATACCTGAGGTCGCCAGTGTGCCGATGGAGGAGGTAATTTGTTGCCAACGCCCCCATGTAAGTAGCGTGCGCTTTTTCTGCCAAGTCAGATTTAGAAGCCGGGCTGAGAGTTTTGAACTGATAGTCCAAAGCAGCCATCGCCTCCTGATAATAGGCCCTGGACTCAAGAAGATACGAGGGAGAGTTGGTGTCTTCATACCAACTACGCTGAAGATACCCGATTGATTCCAGCAAATTGATAAGGAGAGCTATGTCATTTACTTCTTCCAACGACTGGCCTTTTTTGTAGTTCAGTGCCTTTAATGCATTTTGGTATGCAGTAAGCGCTGCGGTGTTGTTTTTTAAACTTTGATGACAATTTCCAATGTTGAAATACGACCTCGCGATACTCGGGTGTTTTTCGCCCACTTTTGCAATCCGCGCCTCTAATGCTTGCCGGTGAAAGTGGGTTGCCTTCTCGTAATCTCCTATCAAGGTGTAACTTAAGCCTATGTTGGTATAAATGTCCGCTTTCGCCAAACCAAGTTTCTCTTGCTCTGGCAATTCCTCAAGCATTTGCAAACTGCGTCTTTGACAGTTGCTGGCTTCGTCAAAATTCTTTTCTGATAAAAACACGCTGCCTAAATGATTGTAAATGCCCGAACGGATAAATTTCGCATTCGCATCATCAGGCATTGATTCCAGCAACTCTATCCCCAATTCGTAATAGTACCTTGCCAAACTGTCCTTTCCCAGCCGGAAGTAATTGACTCCAATATTGGCATAAACGGTGGAGGCTGGTTCATTGCCCATGCCCAATCGAACAACATAATCAGCTGCACTTCTCAAATAATCAATTGCCCGGCTGTAGTCACCCATTTCGGCATAAGCAGCGCCGATCGTGTTATAGACACTCACATAACTGGCATCTTCTTTTTTTTGTGATTTTTGCAGAGTGTTTAGTGCCAGTTCGCTGTATTTAATTGCGCGTGCATAATCGCCTCTTGAGATACAGCATATGCTTAGATTGGTGTAGGCAGATAGCACCTCGGGGTGCTTTATGCTTAAAAACAATTCTATTGCTTGTTCAATGTGCCGAACAGCTTGGTCATATTCTTCGATAGCCCAATAAGCACGCCCCAAAGAGCCGTGCGCCCTCGCCATTTTAAGCGGCTGTCCTTTGCTGAATCCCAATGACTTCTGGTAATTTTCTATCGCTCGATTAATTTCCTCTTTAGAGTCGTACACGTTCCCCAAATTGATGTACACATCCGCAATTTCTATCCGATTTTTATCTGCTGATTTTTGAAGTATATCCAACGCATTTTCATGAAATTCAATAGCGCGGCCAAAACTATCCCGCCTCCAATAAACATTTCCCAAGGACATAAGGGTTTTGCCCACGTCGGTATGCGCCTCGCCCAAAACGCTCCGGCGAGTTTTCAAAGCCATTTCAAAGTACGCCTCTGCCTCGTCGTAATTTCTTTTAAAATACCACGCCCTCCCGAGCAAATGTTGGGCATCCGCCACTTTCGCATTTTCTTTCCCCAACATCTCGGAAAAAATCGCTTCAGCTTTTTGAGATAACTCCACTACCCGGTCATACTTGCCCGAATCCAGCAACGCTGCGGCCTGTTTTAAATATTGCCCAGCCAACGCCGTGTCCGAGACAGGCGAGTCGCCCGCGTGTTCGACCGCCGCCGATTTTTCAGGAATTGGTTGGCAGGCTATAAAAACAGCAAAAAACAACGGGAAAGAAAAGGGAACGTACCGCATGATGTTCATTTTGGAAATATTTGGAAAAACTACTTTTGCAGACAACAAAAATAACCGCCTTGTCCGCGTTTTTTGTGGGTGGCGAAGTTTTTCCAAAAAAGTTCAAAAAACGAAGTACCCCGCACAAGAAAATGGCACTCATGAATCCAAAGCACCCTGTTCGCTCCGATTCCGACCTGATTGCAGCCATCCACTTTTCGCCGGAGGAGCGGGAACGGGCCATGGCCTACCTGTGGAAGGATAAAGCACTGAGAAACATGGCTTTCTCAGTGCTGCTCAAAATGTTGCGCGATGAGGATAAAGCGGAGGAGGCTTTTGGCGAGAGCTTGGTGCAATTCATGCTTGCAGTCCTGCAAGGAAAATTTAGGGGCGACAGCGCCATTCGCACCTACATTGTGGGCATCTGCATCAATCTGGGCAAGAAGGCTATCGCCCGACCGGCAAAACACTCCGAGCAAGAGCAGCCTTTTGCAAAAGAACACCTCGAACAATTGAACACGGAAACATCGGACAGCCCCGAACAAAACTATCTGGCGTTGGAATACGATACCAATCTTGAGCGGCTATTTCAAAAACTCTATCGCCAACTTCCTGCGTACTGCGAGAAAAGCCTGCGCTGGTTTTACAGCGGGGATTACACGGTTGCAGAAATTGCCACTGCCGAGGGAATGCAGGAACAAAGTATCAAAAACAGGCTTTCGGAGTGCCGGAAAAAACTCCGGGAAATCATCAAGCAAGACTCTGATGCAATGAAAATTATACAACAGAGAAAATGAAAAAATCGGAAAGAATAGAAGGATACCTGCAAGGCTGGATGTCGCGCGCCGAGGCCAAAGCCTTCGAAGAGGAAATCGCTCATGATGCCAATTTGGCCCATGAGGTAGAAGTGATGCGCTTCGAACTCGATGTCATTGGCCAATTGGAAGCCGACGCGTTGCGGGCAAAAATCAAAATGCTCCGGCAGGAAGAGGCAAGTGCAACAAAACCCGATGACCGAAAACCGCTCCAGCTCACAGCCAGCCGTTTTCGCTGGTGGGCCGCCGCCGCCGCGATTGCTGTTTTGATTGCGGCTTTGTTCCTCCTGCCGAAAACTGACACACCGGAGAAACTGATTGCCGAAGAAATAAGCCATTTCCCAAGAGATTATTCAGGCAATCTGAAAGCGGCGGGCAATGCCCAGAATTTTGCCACCTACGCTATCGAAATTTTGGAACAGCAAAATAGGTCAAGAGCAGGTGATGCCGTCCGATATTTCCAATCTTTTACATCCTCGGATAGCACTTTGCAAATGCGTGCACGACTGAACCTCGCCCATTCTCTGCTGCTGGCAGGCGACACCGAGCAGGCTATTCAAGTTTTTGGTGAAATAGAACGGGCAACGCAAAACGATGACTCCATTCGACAGGCTGCCCAATACTATAGAGCTTTGGCCGTGCTTCAAAAAAAAGACATCATCCAAGCCCGCCAACTACTCAAAGCCATCGCCGACCAGCCTGCCCACCTCTATCAGCCGCGAGCCGCCCGGATGTTTTTGTTGATGGAGAAACTCCAGTAGTTTTTAAATGTCAAACCTGCCACCAAAAATGCAAAAAGGCAATGCCCCGTTTACGGGTATTGCCTTTTATATTTCGAGAATTCTACCAGTTTTTATGCCTGCTCTTCGTCTTTCTTTTCTTCTTCCGCAGGTGCTGCGGGTGTTTCTTCGGCAGGTGCTTCGGTCACTTCTTCGGCGGCTTCGGCCACAACTTCCTCAGCCACAGCAGCCGTTTCTTCCACTTGTGCCACTGCTTCTTCCGCCGCAGCCACTACTTCTTCCACAACAGGTTCGTCGGCAACTGCTTCCACCACTTCGTCAGCAGCAGCAATCTCTTCTATTGGGGCTGCTGTTTCAGCAGCAACTACTGCTGCCGTTGCTGCCTTTTTACCGCCACGACGGGTTTTCTTCGTTTGTTTGACTTTACCTGCGTTCGGGTTGTAAACTTCGTTGAAGTCCACAAACTCAATCATGGCCGTTTCTGCGCCATCGCCCCGGCGGAAGCCGAGTTTGATGACACGCAAGTAACCGCCTGGGCGCTCGCCAATTTTCTCGGCCACCGTGCTGAAGAGTTCTTTGATGGCTTCTTTGTTCTGCAAATAACTGAACACCACACGACGGGAGTGCGTCGTATTATCTTTTGCCTTCGTCACGAGCGGCTCCACATAGCGGCGGAGGGCTTTGGCTTTGGCCAGTGTGGTAGTGATGCGCTTGTGCTCGATGAGCGAGATGGCCATGTTTGCCAGCATGGCGCGGCGATGTGCCGCGGTGCGGCCAAGGTTGTTTACTTTATCTCCGTGTCTCATGGTACAGGTACCTTTTGTTTAGGTGGCAGCACCGGGGCAGCGCGAGGCGCTCAAACAGTTACTGCACTTTTTGAAAAATGGTTTAGATAGTTTAGAAGGGCTTAGAAGGGTTTAGAGTAATCTTGTCTAAACCATCTAAACTCTTCTAAACCCAAAAATTACTCTTCGTCCAATTTGTATTTCGCCAAGTCCATGCCGAAGGTCAAGCCCTTGTCTTGGAGCAATTCTTCGATTTCGACCAGCGACTTTTTGCCAAAGTTGCGGAATTTGAGGAGTTCGTGGGTGTCGTAACGAACCAACTCAGCCAAGGTGTTGATTTTCGCAGCTTTGAGGCAGTTGTAAGCACGCACACTGAGGTCAAGGTCTTCCAGCGACGTTTTCAGCAGTTTGCGCATGTGGAGGATGTGCTCATCTACCACATTTTCCTCGCGGCTGGCTGGCGTATCGAACGTGATGTTGTCGTCCGTTATCAGCATCAGGTGCTGAATCAGGATACGGCTGGCTTCGCGGATGGCTTCCTCCGGGTGGATGGTGCCGTCCGTTTTCACGTCAATGGTCAGTTTTTCGTAGTCTGTGCGCTGGCCTACGCGGGTATTTTCCACTTTATAGGCCACGTTTTTGATGGGCGTGTAGATGGCATCAATCGGAATGACGCCGATAGCAGCGTCTTTTGGTGCACCGTCGTCGGCGGGCTGGTAGCCGCGACCTTTGGTGACGGTCAACTCTAATTCGAGGTTGACGGAAGGCTCCATGCGGCAAATGAGGAGATCAGGGTTCATCACATTGAACACGTTGTTGAACTCTTCAATCATCCCAGCGCGGAATTCTTCCCGGCCACTGATGGTCAGGTAGATTTTTTCTTGGAGGTTTTTTTCGTCAACAATGGCCGGTTTGAGGCGTACTTGCTTCAAATTGAGCACAATGTCCACCACGTCTTCGACTACCCCGCGAATGGTCGCAAACTCGTGGTCAACGCCGCCGATGCGCATAGCGCTGATGGCATAACCTTCAAGTGAGGAAAGAAGAACACGGCGAAGCGAGTTGCCCACCGTTTGGCCGAAACCCGGCTCCAAAGGTTTGAACTCGAATGTGCCTTCAAAATCGGTTGCTTTTTGCAACAGGATTTTGTCAGGCTTCTGGAAATTGAGAATACTCATATCGTGGAACGCTCCGAATTTGAAATAGGTGGGAAATCAATGATTTTGAGGGCAGGGGAAAAGCTGGGGAGTATAACGCGTAAACGCGAAAATGGTTGGCGTTCATTACCGAACACCAACCGTTTCACTGTTTTTATCTTTATTTCGAGTACAACTCGACGATCAACTGCTCGTTGATTTTTTCCGGTATCTGGTCGCGCTGTGGGTATGCCTGAAAAATACCCTGCATCTTATCTGGATTCCACTCAAGCCACCCAAACTGGCGCACGTTGTTGGTTTTTGCACCCACATGGGTTGTCACTATGTCCAAACCTTTCGACTTGCTGCGCACGGCAACAACATCACCCGGTTTCAATGAGTACGACGGGATATTTACCACCTCGCCGTTCACAGTAACGTGACGGTGGCCGACCAATTGGCGGGCTCCGCGACGGGTCGGCGAGATGCCAAGACGATAAACAGTGTTGTCCAAACGAGCCTCGAGCAATTGGAGCAGGATTTCACCCGTAACACCATGGCGGCGGGTGGCATTGACAAATGTCTTGCGGAACTGACGCTCCAGCACACCATAAGTGTATTTTGCCTTTTGTTTTTCCTGCAGCTGCTGCGAATAGTTCGACGCCTGTTTTTTCTTACGGGTTTGGCCATGTTGGCCGGGTGGGTACTTACGGCGCTCAAAAGCTTTATCGGGCCCGAAAATCGAGTCACCGAACGCACGAGATTTTTTGGTAGTTGGTCCTAAATAACGAGCCATTTGAAAAATGTGCTAATGTTGTCAATCCCAATATGTCGGGACAAGTTGTGTTAATATAGCCAAAAAGACAGTGCAATGCAATCCCCAAGTGACTTGGCCTAAATATCAAAGCCAATTGTCACATTGAAAAATCACTTCATTACACCCGGCGGCGCTTTGGTGGGCGGCAACCATTGTGGGGCATGGGTGTCACGTCATTGATGACTTGCACTTTGATGCCCGATTGGTCAATAGCCCGGATAGCCGCTTCACGACCCGAACCCGGGCCTTTCACAAAAACCTCCGCAGTGCGGATGCCAGCATCAAATGCCGTTTTAGCAGCATCATTGGCAGCCACCTGAGCAGCATAAGGCGTGTTCTTTTTCGAGCCACGGAAACCGGCCTTGCCAGCTGATGCCCACGACACCACTTCGCCTTGCTTGTTGGTGATGGAAATAATGATGTTGTTGAAGCTTGCCCGGATGAACACGATGCCTTCCGGGGTAGTTTTTACTTTGCGCTTGACAACTTTTTTTGCAGCTCCTTTTGCCATTATTTTTAATTTATGAATGGGGTGATGGAATTTAATGGGATAATCACCCCATTTAATCGTTACCCAATTGCCCCATTAAATTTTATTTCGTTGCTTTTTTCTTGTTTGCTACAGTTTTGCGCTTGCCTTTACGGGTGCGTGCGTTGGTACGGGTACGCTGGCCACGCAGAGGCAAACCTTTACGATGACGGAGACCACGATAGCAACCGATGTCCATGAGGCGCTTGATATTCAATTGTACCTCTGAGCGGAGCTGGCCTTCCGTTTTGTATTCTTCAGCAATGATACGGGTGATGGACTTTATGTTCTCATCCGTCCAATTGTCCACTTTGGTGTTTTCGTCCATGCCCGCTTTTTCCAAAATTTCTTTGGCGGTCGAGGGGCCCACACCATAAATATAGGTCAGACCAATGACGCCTCTTTTGTTCCGGGGCAAATCCACACCAGCAATACGTGCCATATTTTAAGAATGATGAATTATGAATGATAAATGCTGAATGAAGCGCGACAAACGATGGTCGAAATGACATCCGTTCATCATTTTCATTCGTCATTAGCCTTGACGTTGTTTGAACCTAGGGTTTTTCTTGTTGATAACATACAGTTTGCCTTTACGGCGAACGATTTTGCAATCAACCGAACGTTTTTTGATAGACGGTTTGACTTTCATTGACGAGCGTATTATTCAGTTTGCAAAAAATCAGGTTAAATGGTTGGTTTTCGATTTATTTATAGCGATAAATAATACGCCCTCGAGTCAAATCGTAGGGCGACATTTCGATGGAAACTTTATCGCCTGGCAGGATACGGATGTAGTGCATCCGCATTTTGCCGGAAATGGTTGCCAAAATGGTGTGACCGTTTTCCAAGCGGACTTTGAAATTGGCGTTGGAAAGTGCTTCAGTCACTTCACCGTCTTGTTTGATAATATCTTCTTTTGCCATGAGAGGCCCTTTTGGATTTCGGGCTGCAAATGTCTAACTTTTCGGGGAAACTTCCCGCAAAGAATTGTTATTTTTTATTGCCTCCAACACAAACTCATGGGTTGAGAGGATGTCGGCTTTAGTTTTTCTGACCGCTACCGAGTGTTCATAGTGCGCACTTGGCTTCCGGTCTTTGGTGTGAATGGTCCAACCATCGGTGTCTTGGTACACATCTTTTGTCCCCAAGTTTATCATTGGCTCTATGGCGAGTACCAGACCATCCATAACGAGCGGGCCTTTGCCGCGCTTACCATAATTGGGCACTTCTGGGTCTTCGTGTAGCGAGCGTCCTACTCCGTGGCCAACCAAATCACGCACTACATGGTACTTGTGCTGTCGCTCGCAATAATCTTGAACGGCGAAAGCTATGTCCCCCACTCGTTTTCCATGTACTGCCTGTTCAATGGCTTTGTAGAGCGAGGCATAAGTAACCCGGAGCAATTCCATGGTCGCATCTTCTACTTCTGCAAACGCAAATGTGAATGCCGCATCACCATAAAAACCTTCTAACTCTACCCCACAATCTACCGAAACGATATCGCCTTCTTTGAACTCTCTTTTCCCTGGGATGCCATGCACGACAATATCGTTGTATGAAATGCAAAGAGACCCCGGAAATGGGTTGTCTTCTTGCCCGTAGCCTTTGAACGCTGGGCGCCCTTTGTGGTCACGGATAAACTCTTCAGCCGCTTTGTCAATTTCGGCTCCGGTGATACCCGGCTTGAGCAGACTCCCAACGTACCCCAATGTTTTGGAAACAACCAAGTTGGCTTTCCGCATCATTTCGATCTCGTCGTTCGTTTTGTAGAAGACACGTTTGCCTTCGATGCCGCTCGCAAAAAGTCCCATTGCTAATGTAATGATTTGCTAATGTGCCAATTTCATTTTTTGTGCATCAGCACATTTCTCATTTGCAAATTAGCACATTAAAAATTTATTGTGGTTGGCCGACTTGGACACCCGTGGAAGAGCGGCCTTGTATGCGGCCAGATTTTATGAGACCGTCGTATTTCTGTGTAAGCAAATAACTCTCAATCACTTGCAGCGTATCAAGCGCCACGCCGACCATGATGAGGAGTGTGGTGCCGCCAAAAAACAGGGCGAACTGTTGGTTGACCCCAAAAGACGCTGCGATAGACGGCAGGATTCCGATGAAGCCCAAGAACACCGCACCCGGCAAAGTGATACGGGTCATGATATTGTCAATGTATTCCGATGTCGCCTCCCCCGGTTTCACGCCAGGAATGAAAGCATTGCTGCGTTTCAAATACTCGGCATAGTTGGTCGGGTTTATCATCAAAGCGGTGTAGACGTATGTGAACACAACGATGAGCACAAAAAACAGGGCGTTGTAACCAAACGAATAGATATCGTTGAACATTTGGATTCGCCCGGCTGCTTGTGCGTCGGCACCCGATAGATACTGAATCACTGTGGCAGGAAGGAACATCAGCGCTTGAGCAAAGATGATGGGCATCACACCGGCAGAGTTTACTTTCAAGGGCAAATAGTCGCGGGCACTGGCTGTCGGGAGCGAGCCGCCGGAACGGCCAACCATTCGTTTTGCAAATTGTATCGGTATGCGCCTAACACCTTGAATCACTAGGATGGTAGCCAGCACGATGAGGAAGAAGAGCGCGAGTTCGACAAAAAAGAGCAGCAGTTTGTTGTCGCCAAAAAGTTTTTGGAACTCGAACACAAAAGCCTGTGGCAAACGCGCGATGATACCCGCCTGAATGATGAGCGAAATACCGTTGCCCACGCCTTTGTCCGTAATCCGCTCGCCGAGCCACATACAAAAAACGGTGCCCGCTGTGAGGATGATGATGTTTGTAAACCAAAACAGGCCATCGGGAATTTCGGGAGACACCGCACCTGGAATGCTGCGCACCAACTGCAAGTATCCACCGCCCTGCACCAACGTGATCGCGATGGTAAGCAAACGGGTGATTTGATTGAGGCGTTTGCGGCCACTTTCACCTTCTTTCGTTTGAAGGCGCTGAAAATACGGAACCGCAAAACCCAACAATTGCACTATAATAGAAGCCGTGATATACGGCATTACACCAAGAGCAAAAATGGCCGCATTGTCAAAAGCACCGCCCGTGAACACGTTGATGAGGCCAAGCAAGTCATTGGCGCTACGGCTCGATGCGTTCTTTGCAAGTGCAGCAGGCACAACACCAGGCAGCACCACGAACGTACCTATGCGGTAAACCAACAGCAGCGCAAGAGTGAATAGGATGCGCTCACGGAGTTCTTTGATGCTCCAAATATTTTTGAGAACTGTAAACAGTTTCATGTACGAAGTACGATTTAAACGAGTTCAACGCTCCCGCCGACTGCTTCGATAGCGGTTTTGGCGGAGGCCGAAATGGCATGTACCTTAATATTTACTTTAGCAGTCAATTTGCCATTGCCCAGCACCTTGATTTTGTCGCTGGCTTTGGCAACGCCTGCTGCCACTAATGCTGCTACATCCAGCGTATTATTGCCGATTTTCTGCACCAAGGCTTCTAAGTTGCCCAAATTGAAAGGCACATATTCCACGCGGTTGATATTTTGAAAACCGCGTTTGGGCAGACGGCGCTGCATCGGTGTTTGGCCACCTTCAAAGTGACGCTTTTCTTTTGAGCCGCTGCGCGCTCTGTCGCCTTTGTGACCGCGCGTAGAAGTGCCCCCGCGTCCCGAACCAGTGCCGCGACCGATGCGCTTTTCTTTTTTCACAGAACCCTGTGCCGGGCGAAGATTATTGAGTTCCATTATTTTATCTGTATGAAAACCTGCAAGGGACGATGCCCCACAGGTTTTGAGTTGAATTTCAAGCGTTTGAATTCAGTATCAGGCATTTTCAACCTGAACAAGGTGTTGCACTACGCGAATCATACCCTGAATGTGGGGGTTGGATTCGTGCTCCACCGTTTGGTGCATTTTACGAAAGCCCAACGCGGTGAGCGTCGCCTTTTGTCTTTTGCTTTTGTCAATTGGGCTTTTGACCAGCGTGATTTTTACCTTGCTCATTATTAGTTACTGGTTATTGCTTGCTGGCTATCGGTTATTGGTGTAAATTATTGACAACCAATAACAAACGCCCGGCAATCAGATTAGCCATTGAAGAGTTTTTCCATTGAAATGCCGCGCTGGCGTGCTACCTCGATTGGGCTGCGAAGACTAGACAGGGCGACGATGGTCGCTTTCACCACGTTGTGTGGGTTGGACGATCCCTGCGACTTCGCCAACACGTCATGTATGCCGGCCATTTCGAGCACAGCGCGCATGGCACCTCCGGCTATCACACCTGTACCGTGAGCAGCAGGTTTGATGAGCACTCGGCCTGCATCGAACTTGCCATACGCCTCGTGCGGTATGGTGCCATTGTGAATGGGCACTTTTACCAAATTTTTCTCGGCGTCTTTTACCGCTTTGGCGATTGCTTCCGATACTTCACGGGCTTTGCCCAAGCCTTGGCCGACTTGGCCTTTGCCATCGCCCACCACCACTACGGCAGCGAAGCTAAATGTGCGGCCACCTTTGGTCACTTTCGCCACACGGTTGAGCGACACGAGTTTTTCTTTGAGACCCGATTCATCGGTGTTGCGAGAACTGTCTCTGTCTCTTTCTTGCCTTGCCATATTGCTTAGCTATTGTTTATTTTTTGATTCGGCCATTTGGTTGTGCGTTGATTTGAATCAGTTTTTTTTCAAAAAAACGACTAACCAATGCGCAAAAACCTTTTTAGAATTTCAATCCGCCTTCGCGAGCACCGTCGGCCAAGGCTTTCACGCGACCGTGGTACAGATAACCGCCCCGGTCGAACACGACAACTTCGATACCGGCTTCTTTGGCTCTCTCAGCAATGAGTTTGCCTACTGCGGTTGCTTGTTCGGTCTTTGTGCCGGTAAGCCCAAAAGAGCCGGCAGCAACCAAAGTATGGCCTTTTGTATCGTCCACAAGTTGGCAGTAAATGGCTTTGTTGGAGCGGAACACATTGAGGCGCGGGCGCTCCGCCGTGCCGTTCACTTTCTTGCGGACACGTAGGTGGATGCGTTTGCGATTCTGTTGACTGTTGCGTTTCATTGTCTATTTTATGTTTTGCCCTGATTTCCGACCAGGAACACATTTTTTCAAATTTTACTTTTTCGAGCCAGCAGTTTTGCCTGCTTTGCGACGGATGATTTCACCCTTGAACATGATACCCTTTCCTTTGTACGGTTCGGGTTTGCGGAAGGAGCGGATTTTGGCGCACACTTGACCGAGCAACTCTTTGTCAATGCTTTCGAGCCGGATGAGCGGCGCACTGCCTTTCTCCATGGCCGTCGTTACCTTGATTTCCGAAGGGATGTAAAATATCACCGGGTGCGAGTATCCAATCGTAAGAGTCAAAAGGTTGCCTTGGCTCTCGACACGATAGCCTACACCAATGACTTCCATTTCTTTCACATAGCCTTGGCTCACGCCGACCACGAGATTGTTCAGAAGGGCGCGATAGAGGCCGTGCAATGACTTGTGACGCTTTTGCTCCGTCGGGCGTGCGACAGTGAGAACACCATCTTCGATTTGCACCTTGATGTCAGGGTCGACTTTCTGGGAAAGAGTACCTTTTGGCCCTTTCACGGTGACCATGTTATCAGAGGACAGCGAGACTTCCACTTTTGCTGGAAGAGAAATCGGCATTTTACCAATGCGTGACATACTCGTTTATTTTATTCCGCTGGCGATAGGTTTTGCTACAACCAACGGGAGAATTTTTGTTTGTTAATTTCCAAACTAAAGGCCACAGAGCCAATAGCCATAGGTTTTTCAGCAAACGTAGAAGAGCAACTCGCCCCCTACGTTCATTTCGCGGGCTTTTTTGTCGGTCATGACCCCCTTCGATGTGGATACGACCATCACGCCCAAGCCATTGATGACACGGGGGATATCCGTAGCGCTGGAAAACCTGCGCAGGCCTGGTCGGCTGACGCGCACGAGTTCGCGAATCACCGGTGATTTGGTGGCTGGGTCGTACTTGAGCGCAATTTTGATGAGCCCTTGTTTGTTCTCGGCATTTTTGTCCTCGAACGTGTATTTGAGTATATAACCCTGTTCGTGCAAGATTTCTGTGATGGACTTCTTAATGTTAGAAGCCGGAATCTCCACGATGCGATGACCGGCCATCTGCGCGTTGCGGATGCGGGTCAAATAGTCTGCTATCGGGTCGGTAACGTTCATTGTATCTTCGATTGATTGAATTCTACAAAATTTTGGACAATTGACTTTCGATGTTGGGTTTTGGATAAAACACTGATTTTCAAAATGCTGAATATGAAGCGTTTTATTGTCAACATCGTAGTCTGCGATCCGAGAGTTTACCAAGACGCTTTGGTGATGCCTGGAATTTTACCATACAAAGCCATCTCGCGGAATTTCACCCGGCAGATACCGAATTTGCGCATATAGCCTTTGGGGCGGCCTGTGAGCATACAGCGGTTGTGCAGGCGAATCGGGTTGGAGTTGCGCGGAAGTTTGTCGAGCGCGTCGTAGTCGCCAGCCTCTTTCAATTTTTTGCGAAGCTCGGCGTATTTTGCGACCATACGTTCGCGCTTCAGTCCACGGGCAATAACAGATTTTTTTGCCATTTTACTCTATATCTGATTGAGAGTGAGCGTCTTTAAGATTTTTTCACGAACGGCATACCGATTTCTTTCAGCAAGGCAAAAGCCTCGGCATCCGTTTTGGCAGAGGTGACAAAGGTGATGTCCATCCCCATGATTTTCGATACTTTGTCAATATCAATTTCCGGGAAAATGATTTGCTCGGTCACACCTACTGTGTAATTGCCGCGCCCGTCGAACGACTTGTCGTTGATACCGCGAAAGTCGCGGACACGGGGCATGGCGATTGTAATGAAACGGTCAAGAAATTCGTACATACGCTCGCCGCGGAGTGTCACGCGGACGCCGATTGGCATTCCTTCGCGGAGTTTGAAGTTCGACACGGAAGTTTTTGCCTTTGTGGGCACTGCTTTCTGACCGACGATGGTAGTCAACTCGTTGACTGCGGTGTCAATCATTTTTTTGTCGCCTGTTGCATCACCAATGCCTTGGTTGATACAAATTTTGGACAAGCGTGGCACCTGCATGACGGAGGTGTAGTTGAACTGCTGCATGAGCGCAGGCACTACCTCTGCTTGATATTTTTGCTTGAGACGAGGTACGTATTTCATCACTTAATGACGTTTCCTGTTTTTTTAGAAAAGCGAACACTCTCGCCGTTTTCGATGCGGCGGCCCACACGGGTTGCTTCGCCAGTCTTCGGATCCACGAGTGCGAGGTTGGAAATATGAATGGTAGATTCCATTTCCTGAATACCGCCCGGTTCGTTTTGTGTGGCTTTCACGTGCTTTTTGACGATGTTCACACCTTCTACGACAGCGCGGTTTTTGTCCGGGATTACTTGTATGACCAGACCGGTTTTGCCCTTGTCGTCGCCGGAAAGCACCATCACCTGATCGCCTTTGCGGACGTGCAGTTTTGGAGCGAAGCGTTTTACTTTATTTTTCGTAGCCATTTTATTGACTCGTTGATTTGTTGAATTGGTGACTTGTTAAGGTCAAGAGAACCTGCCAAATAAATTGGCGGTTACAGCACTTCGGGTGCCAATGAGACGATACGCATATAGTCTTTGTCGCGCAGTTCGCGGGCGACGGGGCCAAAGATGCGCGTGCCGCGCGGCTCGTCGGAAGCGTTGAGCAGCACCACTGCGTTGTCGTCGAATCGGATGTAAGAGCCATCCTTTCGGCGGATTTCCTTGCGAGTGCGCACGATGACTGCTTTTGAAACAGTGCCTTTTTTGATGGCGCCGCCGGCCGAAGCATCTTTCACCGTCACGACAATTTTGTCGCCCACGCCTGCATACCGCTGGCGGGTGTGGCCCAATACACGGATGCAAAGGACTTCTTTCGCGCCGGAGTTATCGGCCACATTCAAACGAGACTCTTGCTGAATCATGACTTTATTTCGTTGTTGGTTATCGGTTATCGGTTATCGGTTATTGATTTTCAAACGACCAATAACCATTAACGAATAACTAAATATTACTTCGCTCTTTCGATGATTTCGACCAACCGCCAACGCTTCATTTTGCTGAGTGGGCGGGTTTCCATGATACGCACCGTGTCGCCTATGTTGCAAGTATTCTCCTCATCGTGTGCGAAGAATTTCTTGGAACGTTTCACGAACTTACCGTACAGCGGGTGCATAAGGCGGCGTTCTACCTTTACAGCGATGGTCTTATCCATTTTGTTGGAGACGACCACGCCGGTCTTTTGCTTGCGAAGATTTCTTACTACTGCTTCCATCTATGATAGATGATGTTGTTGAATTTGTTGAAATGGTCGAAGTTGTTGAGGTTGGGTGTTGAAAGTTTATTCAATCCATCCCATTCACACACTCAACCAATTTAACGGTTTCTGCGACGGCGTTCGCGCAATTTGGAACGCATTGCCAATTCTTCAGGTGACATCGCTGCCAATTCGCGGCTGCGGCCTTCCGTGAGGATTCGGGCAATATTGCGGCGCATTTCCCGGAGTTCCATCGGATTGCTGAGACCTTTTACCGAGTGGTCAAATTTCATTTGCTGGTACTCGTGTTCCCGGCTTGCCAGTTCGGCTTGCAGGTCAGCGTCGGTCATTGCAGCAAGGTCTATTTTTTCCTTTGCCATTGTATTTTTGTTTATCCGGTATCCGATTGTTTGGCGGTTCGACTGATTTTTCAATAAAAATCATCATCAACCAACCAATTAACCAAATTTAGTTTTTATCCTTCGTAATCGTAACGGGTGACCGCTTTACACAACACTGGAAGTTTTTGTGCTGCAAGTCGAAGGGATTCGTGCGCAAGTTGTTCGGTCACGCCTTCTATTTCAAATAGAATACGGCCCGGTTGCACTTCGAAAACATAATGGTCAACGGCACCTTTACCTTTACCCATACGCACCTCTGCAGGTTTGGACGTGAGCGGCTTGTCTGGAAAAATGCGTATCCACACTTTGCCTTCGCGTTTCATATTGCGCGTAAGTGCCACACGAGCAGATTCGAGCTGACGGCTGGTAATCCGGTTGAACTCAAGCGACTTCAAAGCGAAAGAGCCGAAAGAAATGCTGCTCCCTTTGTGGGCCAAGCCCCGGTTGCGGCCTTTGTGCTGTTTGCGATATTTTTGACGTTTTGGCTGTAACATCGTTTGTCAATTTAAAAGCCTGTCAATCAATGTTTTCTCTGTTCGACAGCCTACTTTTGGCTAAAAGGGCTGCAAAAGTACGGCGCAAACCCAAGATTTTTCAGAAGACAAAATCAAATGCGCCGTTAATTATTTTATTTGTTTATCGGCGGCCTCCTCCACCGCCGCCACGATTGCCGCCGCCGCCGCTACCGCCACGGTTGCCGCCACTGCCGCCACCGCGGTTGCCGCCGCCGCCACGATTGCCACCGCCTCTGCGGTCACCGCCACCACCTTCTCGGCGTTCGCCACTTCCTTCTCCACCGCCGTCACGACGCTCGCCTCTTTCGCGGCGGTCGCCGCCGCCTCTGCGGTCGTCTCGGCGATCACCACCTCCACGACGGTCGTCGCCTCCGCGGCGGTCGTCCCGACGGTCGCCGCCTGTGCCTTCGGCTGCAGCAAACGGGGTCAGTTCACGTTTTTGGAGTACTTCGCCTTTGAAGAGCCACACTTTGACACCGATTTTTCCATACACGGTTTGGGCTTCGACCCAAGCATAGTCAATATCGGCACGGAAGGTGTGCAAGGGGGTGCGGCCTTCTTTGTGTTCTTCTGTACGCGCTATTTCTGCGCCTGCCAAACGACCGCTGACGCGGATTTTTATGCCCTCGGCTCCTGCACGCATCGTCCCTTGAATGGCACCTTTGATGGCGCGACGATAGTTGATGCGGGCTTCGATTTGCTTGGCCACTTGTTCGCCAACGATATTGGCGTCAAGTTCGGGCTTACGGATTTCGAAGATGTTGATTTGCACATCTTTGCCCGTGAGCACTTTGAGTTCTTCTTTGATGAGGTCAACCTCCTTGCCGCCTTTACCGATGATGATACCGGGACGGCTAGTGTGGATAGTGACGGTAACTCGCTTCATGGTGCGCTCGATAGCGATACGGCTGATACCGTTTTGCATCGGCTTATTACGGTCGCGCGGGTCGGCGGTCGCCGTTTTCGGGCGCCGAGCGCGGAGGTAGTTGCGGATTTTTTCGTCCTCTACTACTTTAAGACCGTAGTCTTTGTCGGCATACCAGTTGGAGTCCCATCCCCGGATGATGCCTAAACGATTACCAATCGGATTTGCTTTCTGCCCCATTTATATTGTGCGAATGAGTGATTGAGTAAGTGTATGGTTTTCAGGTTTATTCAGCTGCTTCGACATCAAGTTCCACGCGGTTCTCGACTACGATGGTGACATGGTTGCGGCGTTTGCGCACTTTGTATGCGCGGCCTTGTGGTGCCGGGAGGAAGCGGTAGATAATGCTGCCCGGATCCACATGTGCGGTTTTGATGTAAAGTTCGTAGTCATCAGCTGCTCCTACCTGGTTAGATTTCTGTTCCCAGTTGTTGATGGCCGACAATACCAACTTTTCAAGCCACATGGCTGCTTCTTTGTTGGTGTATTTCAAGATGCCGAGGGCATCCACCACTTTGCGACCGCGAATGTTGTCCACCACGAGGCGCATTTTGCGCGGCGACATCGGGACATTTCTCAATTTAGCTACTGCTTCCATTTTATTGAAAAATTGCAGATTGCTGATTGTACATTGTTAATTGTGTTGAATTTCAACAATTACCAATGCCCCAATCAATATTTATTTCTTGTTACCGGCGTGGCCGCGGAAATTGCGTGTCGGGGAAAACTCTCCGAGTTTGTGGCCTACCATATTTTCTGTTACAAAAACAGGGACGAATGTTTTGCCATTGTGGACTGCGATGGTTTCACCGACCATGTCGGGAATAATCATCGAAGAGCGGCTCCACGTTTTGATCACCTGTTTCCGGTTGCTTTGCTTTGACTTAGCCACTTTTTCCAACAGGGTGTGGTGGATGTAAGGGCCTTTTTTAAGTGAACGCGGCATTTTCTAATTATGAATGATGAATTATGAATTAGTAACCTGTTGAGAGGTTCCGGTTCGTTTTTTATTTTCCTGACTTCCGGCGGCTGATAATCAGTGCATTGGAAGCTTTTGTACGACTGCGTGTTTTTGCACCTTTGGCTTTGAAGCCTTTGCGCGTACGCGGATGGCCGCCGGATGCACGTCCTTCGCCACCGCCCATGGGGTGGTCAACTGGGTTCATCACGACTGGACGGGTACGTGGGCGCCAGCCTTTCCAGCGCATCCGGCCTGCTTTGCCCATGATTTCGAGGCTGTGGTCGGGATTACTGACCACGCCTATTGTGGCGCGACAGGTAAGAAGTATGCGGCGCACCTCACCAGAAGGCATTTTAATAGATGCATAGCGATCTTCGCGACCCATCATTTGAGCGCTGTTGCCCGCGCTGCGCACCAATACTCCACCTTGACCAGGGTGCAATTCGATGTTGTGTATGAACGCACCCAAGGGTACTTCCGAAAGGAAAAGGCAGTTCCCATTTTCTGGGGCGACACCACGACCTGACATTATTTCATTGCCGACTTGGATACCTTTGGGGGCAATGATATAGGACTTTTCGCCGTCGGCATATTGCACAAGTGCGATGTGGGCACTGCGATTCGGATCGTACTGAACGGACTGTACGGTAGCTATGCCTTCTTTATCGCGCTTGAAGTCAATGATACGATACCGGCGTTTGTGGCCGCCGCCGCGATTGCGCATAGTGCGATGCCCGGCACCGTTGCGACCACCTGTACTTTTCATCGGTGCAATCAACGAACGCTCAGGCTTTGCGCCTTTCGTCAGCTCGTCTTTCGTAACGGCTATCCGGAAGCGTTGTCCCGGTGTCAGCGGATTGAATTTCTTAACTGCCATTTTTTCTAACTATGAATTTCTGAATTAAGAACCGTGAATCGAAGGAGGGCTTTGCCCGCAATAATTCACTATTTATAATCCATCATTATTCTTCTGTATTGCCGAAGAGGTCAATGGTTTCGCCGGGGGTCAATGTCACATAAGCCTTTTTGTAGGAGGATTTCGTGCCACGGACGACAGCGGTTTTTGTGCTGCGCGATTTGGGTTTGCCCGGCATGATTGCCGTGTTCACCCGATCCACCGAGACGTTGAACATCTTCTCCACCGCGTTGCGGATTTCGATTTTGTTGGCTCCTTTGTTCACCACAAACACATAGGTGCCGCGTTTGTCGGCGAGTTTTGTGGATTTCTCAGTGATGAGCGGCCTTATCAAAATTTGCTTAGCCATTACTTTTATTAGTTATTGGTAATTGGTTATCAGTTGTTAGAAGCTTGGTAAAACAAAGTCGCGACCAAAACACTCTAACAACCATTAACTATTAGCCACTTATGCGCAATTTTCTTTTATTTTCTCAATCGCACTCTCAGCGATAACTACCGCACCTGCCTGCATGATTTGGTATGTATTCAAATCGGCGGCGGGGGCGATGGATGCTTTTTCGATGTTGCGGCAAGACAGATAAAGCGTCTTGTCGTAATCGCTCAGCACAGTCAGCGGTTTTTTGTCGGCCACCTTGAGTGCATTGAGGATGTTTTGGAAATCTTTGGTTTTGGGCGCGTCGAGTTTGAAATCTTCGACTACCATGATGTTCCCAGCGGCTGCTTTTGCGGACAATGCGCTGCGGCGAGCGAGGCGGCGCACTTTGGCGTTCACCTGTATATCGTAGTTGCGCGGCCTCGGGCCGAACACGCGGCCACCGCCACGGAACACTGGGCTGTTGATGTCGCCTTTGCGCGAGCCGCCAGTGCCTTTTTGCTTGTGCAATTTGCGTGTGGAGCCGCTGATTTCGCTGCGTTCTTTCGATTTGTGCGTGCCTTGACGCTGGGCGGCGAGGTATCGCTTCACATCGAGCCATACGCTGTGCTCGTGCGGTTCGATACCGAACACTTCATCAGGAAGTTCTACTGACCTGCCTGTGGTTTCGCCTTTGATGTTATAGACCGAGACTTTCATTTCCTGCGGAAATTATTGGTCAAAAAATTATTTTTCAATTGTTACATAAGCGCCCTTGTGGCCGGGAATCGCACCTTTGATAAGGAGGATGTTCTGGTCGGGGAACACTTTGAGAATCTGCAATTTGCGGATTTTCACCTGCTCATGGCCCATGTGCCCACCCATGCGCATCCCTTTCATCACCTTGGCGGCGAAAGAGGAGTTGCCGAGCGAACCTGGAGCGCGAAGACGGTTGTGCTGGCCGTGTGTTTGTTGCATCACACCACCAAAACCATGGCGCTTCACAACGCCTTGGAAGCCTTTGCCTTTCGACGTGCCGGTGACCACTACTTTATCCCCTTCTGCAAACACGTCGGCGACGGTAATTTCTTCGCCGATGTTTTTGGGGACATTCATATCGCGAAACTCTTGCACCTTGTGTAAAGGCTCTTCGAGACCCGCTTTTTTGAAATGTCCCATGAGGGATTTGGGCGTGTTTTTGATCTTGCGGTCGCCGTAAGCCAACTGTAGGCCGGTGTAGCCGTCGTTTTCTTCGGTGCGCACTTGCGTCACTACGCAGGGGCCAGCTTCGATAATGGTGACCGCAACGTTTTTGCCGTTGTTGTCATAGATGCTGGTCATCCCGATTTTTTTGCCAATCAGACCGTTCACTGTGTCGTTATTTTATGATTGAACGATTGCTTGAATTTCATTGGTCGAACGAACTCGAAAATGTTTTCCAAAAAAAGAATTGGAGAACAAATTTGTCAGACCACATTTATTTTCAAGCGGTTGCCGAACCGGGCGAACATACGAAAAGCGACCTTCCGTGAACCGGAACCGCTTTCGACTGCATCAGTTAGTATGTTGAACATGACTACTTTGAATGCCGCCGGAAACCGCAGACTTGATTCCTTTTGAATTGTTGATCAGTGATATGCAATTGATAATTGCCGACTTTCGACAGTTTTCAATACGCACTCAAAAATCAATTTCAGGTAAGCTTGACTTGAATGTCAACACCGCTCGGGAGTTCCAACTTGGAGAGAGCGTCCACCGTCTTTTGTGTCGGTGTGTAGATTTCAATCAAGCGCTTGTGGGTGCGCAACTGGAACTGCTCTCGAGCTTTCTTATTCACGTGCGGCGAGCGCAGCACAGTGAATATTTCTTTCTCGGTCGGCAGCGGAATCGGGCCAGTCACTACAGCACCACTCGCACGCACAGTCTTCACGATTTTCTCGGTGGACTTGTCCACTAAGTTGTAGTCGTAAGACCGGAGTTTGATGCGAATTTTTTGATTCATTACCCTGAAAGGAATTTATTATTTCAAATTTCTACTTTTAAAACCGGACAAACCATAGATGATTTGGAGACCCCTTTTTCAAAAGCGCCCGCAAAGGTAAGCACAGCCTATTTGAAAAACCAAGCAGGTTTTAAAGTTTTCTGAAAAAAGTTTGGGGGAGGGGAAATTTGAAATCGTCATCGGGGTCATTAAGGTCATTTTCCCTGCCGTTGTCGTGCGTCTCGCCGACAACACACCACGCAAGATGCTCGACGTGTCCGAGTTTCAGGTATGTCCACTCACTCCGCCGCTTGTTGCTGGCGGGGACGCCAGCAACGGCAGGAAAGAAAACAAGGTAATTTACTGGGCAAGTCTAAAACCCTGATTCCTGAGTTGCAGGTTATAAATCCCTTTATAGCGCTGCGCCACACGGCAATTATAAGGATTGTAATCAAACGATCCGCCACGAACTACATGAATGCCTTGTTCGCCGCCTACTACCGTCTTCCATGTAACACCATCGGTGGGGGCGCCCACATAGTTGACATGCCAGACGTCTTCACACCACTCCCAAACGTTGCCACTCATATCATAGAGTCCAAGTTCGTTAGCCTTTTTTCGACCAACAGGGTGTGTTTTGTCATCAGCATTGTGCTTATACCAAGCTGCCTCGTTTAAAAAATCACTGCCAGAATATTTGAAATTTTGGCTTTTATTGCCGCCACGAGCAGCATATTCCCACTCGGCTTCAGTAGGTAGCCGGTATTTCTTACCACTTTTTTCATTTAAATTTTGTAAAAATTCTTGAATGTCATCCCAACTTACACTTTCGACCGGGCATTCGTCGCAGTCTTTGAAATAACTGGGATTAGTTCTCATGACAGATTTCCATTGCGCTTGCGTAACTTCGTATCTGCCAATGTAAAAACTATTAAGCATGACTTTGTGCGCGGGTTTTTCATTCTCCTCACAATCTGAACCTTGCTCGGCAGTACAGCCCATGGTGAAGATGCCACTTTCCACAAAAACCATTTCAGGTTCGATAATTTGTGCGGCAGATTGTTTTTCAAGTGTATTTGGAGAAGGTGTTTCGTCTTTTCTGTTCAATAAAATGGCGAGCAACAAAATCAAAACGCCCGCCCCGCCCAACACGCCGTAGCGATATTTTCCCCAAAAAGAAGGCTCGCGTTCACGGCGTTCGATTTTTTGGCGCTCTATCTCTTCCCGGCGGCGGTGCTCTTCTTCGGCGATTTTTTCACGCGCCAAGGCTTCCTGTTTTTGTTGCTCGGCAAGGCGAAGTTGCTCTTCCTCGCGGCGGCGTTGTACCTCAGTCATTTCCTTCTCGCGGCGCTCCTTTTCCTGCTGGGCAGTCTCGGCCTGCTGACGGCGAGCGCGCACTTCCACACAAAGCCCTTTCAACCCATTTGCAATCACCGTCCATGCCTCGTCGCGGTCGGGCCAGCGGGTGACAGGCAGTATTTTTTGACCGTTGGAAGGCAGGGCTTGCAAATCGGCGAGGCTGGCAAGTTCTTCCCAGAGGCAGTCGCGCACCACGACGGGGGTTATTTCGGCCTCGCCGCACTCCCAACGCCGGCGGGCTTCTTTGAACTCTGTGCCTTGAATGTAGTCGGAATTGATAAAATGAGTGCTGATGAGCGGGATGACGACATCGGCGCGGTGGAGTTGATTTTTGATTTCCATGTCCCACACCGCGCCGGGTTGCAAGTCGCCGTCGTGCCAAGTGTCCACCAAGCCGAGCATTTGAAGTGGCTTGAGGTGGTAAATCAGTTCGTCCTTGAACTCCGCATCCTTGCGGGCATAGATGATAAATATTTTCAGCGGCTGCGACATGAGGGCTTTTGCAACAATGGTCTGGCAAATGTATGTATTTCCTACTTTTGCCCCTCACCCGTATATGAAAGCATCTATCTTTTTACTCGTAATCGTTTTTGGGCTATCTACCGCCTCTGCTCAAGTCACCTTAGTGAAAGGTGCGCCCAATCAAGTTTTTGATTTGGCTTGCGCCCAATGTACGCTCACCGTGGAAGAAGTCGCCCTTTGGAAAGGAATTCGCCTACTGCCCTATCACAAGGAAAGGTCGGGGCTGACCAATCTGCTACATTGGAGATACTACGACTCCATTATGAAAGAAATGGTGACGACTACGAGCGAGTTGCCGTGGGAGAAATGTACCCAACTGCTCGATGCGGTGGCGGATTCCGACACACTTTCTTTACAGGTCAATTTGATCTGGACCGACAGCACCGGTCAAACGCACCCTGTTTACCTGCTTATTGGCGGCTTGCTGAAAAGCGATTTGACTTCGCTGCCTTTGGAGAGCCGTCTGGAGGCCAACGATGAAGTTGATTTGAGATATTTTTCCACCATTGCCACCATCAAAAACCCGGACGGCAAAACGGAGACTTATGAAATCATGTCGGGTGAAATGTACCTGACTCGATTCGACGCAAAAACCGGCGCTGTCGGCGGCTCTTTTGAATTCAAAGGAAACTGCATCGGGTGGATGAAGCACGGCACCTTTTATAATGGTGTGTT
>CAYZVM010000034.1:31693-36036 GCA_964481485.1 uncultured Saprospiraceae bacterium
TGCTCTCGGTACTTCGCTACGGTACGGCGGGCAATGTTGTAGCCCTTCTTCATCAATATGGATTTGAGTTTCTCGTCGGAGAGCGGGCGGCGTTTGTGCTCCTCGCCGATGATGTCCGTGAGGATTTTTTTCACTTCCAAAGTCGAGACCTCCTCGCCGTCTTGTGTGCTGAGGCTTTCCGAGAAAAAGTCTTTTAGGCGTTTGGTTCCAAACTCGGTCTGCACATATTTTGAATTGGCCACACGGCTCACAGTCGAAATGTCGAGGCTCGTCATGTCGGCGATATCTTTCAAAATCATCGGACGAAGTTTCTTCTGGTCGCCGGTGAGGAAATAGTCGTATTGGTGGCGGAGTATAGCGCCCATGGTGAGCATCATGGTCTGCTGGCGCTGTTTGATGGCATCAATGAACCATTTGGCGCTGTCAATTTTCTGTTTGATGAACAGCACCGCCTCCTTTTCTTTTTTGGTGGGGCGCCGACCATTGCGACCCGCGTGGAAGGCCTTGAGCATGTCACGGTATTGGTCGTTGATGCGCAGGTCGGGTGCGTTGCGGGCGTTGAGCGTGAGTTCGAGTTCGCCGTCGCGGTTGTTCACAAGAAAGTCGGGCACTACATAGTTGAGCGCCCGGTCGCCCCGGGTGGCAAAGCCGCTGGCGGGCTTTGGATTGAGTTTAAGTATCTCATCCACGGCTAATTTTAGGTCTTCCTCATCAATGTTCAGTTGGCGGCAAAGTTTGGGGTAGTGCTTTTTGGTGAACTCGTCAAAGTATTGGTCAATAATCCGAATAGCGATTTGAATGGCGACTTTCTCATCATGCGAGAGGGTGTCTTCCTCTTGGCGTAGGCGGTGATGGAGTTGGAGCAACAGGCACTCGCGCAGGTCGCGCGCGCCGATACCCGGCGGGTCAAATTGCTGGATTTTGGCAAGGATGCGGGCAATTTCCTTTTCGTGCGTGGAAATATTTTGGCTGAACAAGAGGTCGTCCACCATCGCTGCGGCTTCGCGGCGCAAGTAGCCATCGTCGTCAATAGAACCAATGATTTGCATGGCGATGGCGTGTTCGCGCTCGTCGTTGAGTTCGAGCAGGCCCAGTTGCTGTTCGAGATATTCGTGGAAAGTATTTTCAAAAGCCAGCGGCACCGATTTTTCCTCCTCGTCGCCACCGCGCCCCTCGTCGCGGGTTTTGTATGTGGAGGGGTCGTCTTCGATGAAGTCCATCAAGTAATCATCCAGTTCCACATCATCGTCGCGGAGGCTGACGGCTTCGTCCTCGTCGGCATAATCATCAGAGGTGTCGCGTTCAATTTCTTCTATCACATCGGCGCTGCCTTCGCTCGCACTTTCATCAGCATCGCTGTTGCCGGACTCGGCTTTTTGCTCGCGTTCGTAATAACTCAAATCGGCATCAGAGAGATCCATCTCGGACATCCCCTCCGAGGCTTCCAGTATCTCGTCGCCTTCTTCGAGCGCAGGGTTGATTTCCAATTCTTCCTGGATACGCTGCTCAAGCGTGGCCGTCGGGATTTGCAGCAGCTTCATCAACTGAATCTGCTGAGGAGATAATTTTTGCTGGAGTTTTTGGGAAAGGGTCTGTTTTGGTCCGTATGAAGAAGCCATTTGCGAGAGGGATTAGATGTAATAAAATTGGATAGCTGCATTAGGGCAAAACGGCCTTAGCAAACGAAAGGCCAGTTTTGAGGAAATAAGGGACAGCCAACCCGCCAATGGGTCGCCTGTCTTTTCAATCGTTTGTTTATTCATCTGATTTTCAATTTTTTGAAGTAAAAAACAGGTCAATGCCGGAGGGCAAAGTTTTTGAAAAATTTTTGGCAATGTTAGTAAAAAAATGCTGCCCGCCAGACAGTTTAACATTAGAAAGTTAAAAAAGAAAATATGCGACGAAACGGCTTTTCAGTGAACTTTTTATTTGAAAAATTGCTTTTGGCACCTCCAAGTCCAGTTTAGTGCGGGTTGAATAGTTTAGGAAGATTTAGAAAAAACTGACCTTGAAAATCAATGGTTTGGTTTTTAAATCTACACCTGATTTTGATACAACCTGCTTTCCACAACGGACTCCGGCGAACCTCAAAGGATGCCGTACCTTTGCACAAATCAAATTCTTGCATGGCCAAAGAATGGACGCTCGGCGAAAAAACCGCCGGGCTAAAAAAAGAAAAGGAGTATGCCGTGTTGGTAAGCCTCATCACGCCCGACGTGACGGAGACCCAAGCACATGAGTACATGGACGAACTCGAATTCCTCGCCCACACGGCAGGAGCGGAGACGCTCAAGCGTTTCACCCAGCGCCTCCAGCACCCGGAACACCGCACTTTTATCGGAAAAGGAAAGGTGGAAGAAATCCTGAAATACCTCGAACGACACGAAGAGGTGAACATGGTCATTTTCGACGACGACCTTTCGGGCAAACAAACCAACAACCTGGAGGAGGCTTTGAAGGTAAAAATCGTGGACCGATCCACGCTGATTCTCGATATTTTTGCCAACCGCGCCCAAACAGCGCAAGCGAAATCCCAAGTTGAGTTGGCGCAAATGAAATACCTCCTCCCCCGTCTGCGCGGCCTTTGGACGCACTTGGAACGCCAGCGCGGCGGTATCGGGATGCGCGGCCCGGGTGAGACCCAAATCGAGACTGACCGACGTTTGGTGCAATACCGCATCAAAGTGCTGGAAGACAAACTGAAAGACATTGACCGGCAAAGCCAAACACAGCGCAAGACGCGCGGCGAACTCATCCGCGTCGCCCTCGTAGGCTACACCAACGTCGGCAAAAGCACGCTGATGAACCTCATGTCCAAGTCCGAGGTGTTGGCCGAAAACAAACTTTTTGCCACACTCGACACCACGGTGCGCAAGGTCGTGTTCGGCCAAATGCCGTTTCTACTTTCTGATACTGTGGGTTTTATCCGCAAACTGCCGCACCATTTGGTGGAGAGTTTCAAAAGCACGCTCGACGAGGTGCGCGAGAGCGACATCCTGCTCCATGTGGTGGATGTGGCGCACCCGCAGTTTGAAGACCACGTCCGCACAGTGCAACAAACGCTGCTCGAACTCGGCGCGGCGGAAAAGCCGACGCTCATGGTTTTTAATAAAATGGACTTGTACCGGGAGCGATATTTCGACGATTTGCTCGACGCGACGACGCGGAAGGAACTTGAAATAGACTTGCGCGAAAGGCTGCGCGACGCGTTCGGGGAGAACATTTTTATCTCCTGCCACACGAAAGAGGGCATCGAAGAACTCCGCGAGCGGATGACGCGACTCATCAAAGAGGCTTATGTGGTGCGGTATCCGCATCAAGTGAGGAGCTGGTGAGTGCGGTAGAATAAACACAGCGGCACAAAGACACAGAGTCATCCGCCCCTATGACAACTCCGTGTCTTTGTGCCGCTGTGTTTATTCCACTACGATTCGCTTCACCGCACCCCCATTTCCCGAAGTCAATTGCAGCACATATACCCCGGCGGGCAAATCGCTGACATCCAGCACCGTTTGCTCCGCAAATTTTCTTTCCCGCACGGTTTTCCCCTGATTGTCAAGAAGCAAAAGTGAAACAGGCGCAAAATCCGCCACCATCACCCGCAGCTTATCGGAAGCAGGATTGGGCACTATTTCAACTTTCAAAGTTTGCGCCGGGTCTTTCACCAAAGTCGCACAGCCCGGGCCAGTTCCCCAAACGACGGGGATTTCCAGCCCCAAAAAGGCCGTCCAGTCGGGACATTCTTCCGGCGATGCGCTCACCGAATAGTTGCCCGGCGAGGTGACAACCAACGTATCGTTATTGGCGCCAGCGATGGGAACTTCGTTGTTGTACCATTGAAAATTCAGCGTGTACGGCAGCAGCGCCTCCATCCAGACTGTGTCGCCCGAACAAATAATCAGCTCGCCGTTAGGGCCTATCGTGAAATCACCGAACGTGGACACCGTCACCGGTAAAAAAGCCCAGCCATCCACCAACACCTCGGGGCTTTGCTCCGTGCAACCGTTGAGCGTGGCAGCGACGGAAATGTAGAGCGGCGTTTCCGCCGCATTTACTTCCAAAGTTTGCCCCGTCGCGCCGGGGATGGGCTGCGAAGTTCCGCCCGAAAAAGGCCGGCTGTACCATTGGTAAGAGTCGTATTGCTGGGTGCTGAGCGTGGAGGTGGATTCCGGGCAAACCAGCAAATTCCCAGTCACGGTGGGGTCAAAGTTGCATTGGGCATTTGCGCCGAACGACAGGCAAAAGATGGCGGCAAGGATGATCGCCGCTCGAAAAATCGTTTTCATGTTTAAGTAGTTCTTTGAAATTAGTTTGCATTAAAAGGGGAGAAATCGATTGCTAAC
>CAYZVM010000035.1:0-35401 GCA_964481485.1 uncultured Saprospiraceae bacterium
AGGTCTTCTGCGGTATTGACGGGGACTTTCGGGCGGACACTGATTTTGCCTTTGTTCTTCTGGTGCAATTTGAGCGAATCCTTCGAGTAATCTTTTACTGGCATAATAACTTGGTGATGCTTTGGTCAGGTGAAAATCGGCGGCTAATGTAGGCCGAAAATTAACACCACAACTCGCGGCTTAATATCCCAACTGACCGGCTCAGCACGCTCGACTTCCCGTTTGGGCAGAAAAACTTGGCGCGGCTGCACCCTGTGCCGTCCTTTGCAGCACAATTCAACTGTTTTTTCAATCAAAATTCTACAACGATGAAAAATATAAAAAGCCTGCTCGCCATCCTCCCAATGTCAATGTTCTTGCTCTTCGCTTGTACCAACAGCGACGACAACACTTCGGGCGGCAATGATTTCACCCCCTCCGCTGGGCAGTGGAAGTTGAGTTATTTCTTCGATAAAAAGGATGAAACGGGCAATTACGCTGGCTACACTTTTGACTTCGGTACCAATGGCAGCCTGAGCGCCACCAACAGCAGCCAAACTTGGGGCGGGACTTGGCTCACCGGCTTCGACGATAGCGCTGACAAATTCCTGATTGACTTTACTGGCACCGTGCCGAGTGCACTGTCGGAATTGGAAGAAGACTGGCGCATTATTTCTGTTCAAGACAATTTCATGCACTTCGAGCACACGAGCGGCGGCAACGGCGACACCGATGTGCTGAAGTTCACCAAGATTTAAGATTGTTTTCATTTGGTTTTTTGGGGTTAAGGAACGGTGCCGAAATAAAGAACCAAATTGATGCGCATCTTTTGCTGCCATATTTCCTCTTTTTTCGCTCCAATAGCGCTGCTATGCTCGTTCAAAAACAGAAAATCTGACACCAAAATCTGTAGCCTGAATTTGATACTTTATTCCGGCACCGTTCCTAACATGTGGGCCGGGCGCAATGCCCGGCCTGCCTTTTTTTATCTACATTCCATCTCTACCCTCGATAGCGGGTCGTTGTTGGGAAAACAAAACCCCGACAACACATTTTCGGGCACATAACGCTGCAGATTGGGGTCGCGCAATGCTTCGGCAATGAACACTTCCAAGTCGTCCAATTCCGCTACTGTCAGGTCGAGCGGGTGGAAATAAAATGAGATTTGCGACTGCGGCACACGCGGGTTTTCCGGTACGCCAGCATTGAAGTATTCGAGCACTTCGCGCAAAGTCCGTTTGCTGCTCCCGTGAAAATATGGGCCCGAATCGGCCAAATTGTAGAGCTGCGGCACCCGGAACTGGAACATATCCTCGTCCCGTCCGGTAAACCCACCCCGACCTAAATTGCGCCGGTCGTGAACAGAGGTTTTCAGGCCGCCGTTCTCGAACAAATCTTCCACCCCAATTCCTTGAAAGGTCATGGAGCCAAGGTTGGGCTGGTTGTGGCAGCGCGAGCAACCCGCTTTTCCGAAAAACAACAACGCGCCGCGTTTTTGCTCTTCGCTCATGGCGTTTTCTTCGCCTTTCAGCCAACGTTGGAACGGGGCTTCGTTGCAGAACAGCTGCCGCAGATAGGCAGAAATGGCAAAACTGCCCGTTTTGCGCGAATAGCGCTCGTCTTCTGGAACATCAGGGAAAGCAGCGTCGAACAATTCTTTGTAGCCATACTGCTCCACCAAATCACGGGTATAAAGGATGCGATGGGTCTTCAGCCCCTCTATGTTTTGGCCTTCGAGCGCGCCCAGCCGTTCGTGGTTGATGGCTGTGCCAGGGTCAAAAACGCCCCACATCGCTTCGGTACCGGCATTCACTCCGTCGCTGCCAAAAGAGCCATTCCACATCGAATTGGTGACAAAAGCGACGTTCAGCACACTCAGCGGGCGGGCACCCTGCGCGTCAATTTCTTGGTCGTCGTAAAAAGGGTATTTCTCGCGGCCTTCGCCTTTTTCGCCAAAGCCCAGCGCGCCGTCGGCAATGCCCTGATGCCGATTGGGACGAAAGCCCGCGGCAGGCACGTGGCAGGAGGCGCAGGAAAACGTCTGCAAACCTTCTGGGTGAACGGGCTCCACGCCGAACGCAGTCTCGAAGAACAAGAGTTTGCCCAACGCCACTTTTTCGGCGCTGAGCGGATTGGCCAGCGACTGCGGGATGTTGGCAAAATCATCGCTGGCCGGGAGCGCAAAAAAAGTGGGCGAACCTGTGGGCGATATTTCCGCCAAACGGAGGAGCAATTCTTCACCCAGCGGTGGCAAAATCGGTTCGTGTTTGCAAGAAAAAATCAAGACGGCCGCGATGATGCCGCCCAAGACGTAGATTTTTTTCATAGAAGATTTTAAGATTTAAGAATAAGGCGCATAGAATATCGCAATCGGTAGGCAGGAATCCGTAAAGTTACAGGCAAAGCCCAAGCCAAATTGGTGCAGGTGGTTGATTTTAAGCCATTTTTAAGGAAGTGCCGCACTAATTTTACCTTTGCATTGGTACGAATCGAAGATTTTTTTGCGCACCAGCATCCCAACCCGCAATTTTTTTTTGCCATGATTTTTGAACGTTTAAAGTCAGGTGCCAAAGTGGACGACGATGACTTTGATGCCATGTACACCAGATCTATTAGGGCTATTTCGCAATTTCATTTCACACCTGTAGAAGTGGCGAAAATGGCTGCTCAATATCTCGTCGAAAAACCCGGCACAAGGGTATTGGACATCGGCTCGGGGGCGGGAAAATTTTGCATGGTTGGGGCGACCTGTGCCGAAGGGCATTTCACGGGCGTGGAACAGCGCAAGAGCCTTTACCTGCTTTCTCAAAAATTGGCAAAAAAGCATAAGCTGGCTAACTTGGCCTTCATTCACAAAAATATCACGACAATTGAGTTCAAAGAATTTGATGCGCTTTATTTTTTCAATGCTTTTTTTGAAAACATCTTTCACACCGACCCGATTGATGGTTCGATTGTGATGAATAAGCAATTGTACGCAGTATATTCTCTCTATGTGAAAGAACAATTGGACACTATGCCCGTCGGCACACGGCTGGCAACATATTTCAGTTATCTGGACGAAATCCCTAACAGTTATGAAATACGGCGTACGGATTTTGATGGCAAATTGAAATTTTGGGAAAAAACAGCCTAATCAACCTCTGAACATGGAACTCAAATCGCTCCTCAATCCTCGCAAACTTCAATACTACCGCATCATCTGGCTCAAGCATGATTTACCTGCTAGCCTCACGGTATTTCTTGTCGCGCTCCCTTTATGCCTCGGTATTTCGCTGGCCTCCGGCGCGCCGCTGTATGCGGGCATTTTGTCGGGCGTGGTAGGCGGTGTGGTGGTGTCGTTGGTGAGTGGCTCGCAATTGGCCGTGTCGGGTCCGGCAGCAGGACTCACGACAGTGGTGGCTGCATCCATCCTGTCGTTGGGCGACTACCGGGTGTTTCTGCTGGCAGTGTTTTTGGCAGGAGCGTTTCAGTTGTTGTTGGGAGTATTGAAGTTGGGTACCGTCGCCAATTATTTCCCATCGGCGGTCATCAAAGGGATGTTGGCTGCCATCGGCATTATTCTGATTTCCAAACAAATACCTCTTGCGCTCGGCTACGACCAACCAGATTTTTGGACTGAAGGGTTTCTGAGTTTGTTCAGCGGCAATCACTTTTACAAAAATCTCAACAATTTTTACCATCACTTTTCACTGCCTGTGCTGGCCGTCAGTGTGGCGGGCATCCTGATTCTCACCTTGCTGGGCAATTTTTTAAAAACAAGGGCAAAATGGATACCGCTGCCCCTACTGGTAGTGTTGGCGGGGGTGGGCCTCAGTTTGGCTTTCCGCGAATTTTTACCTGCTTGGACGGTCAAACCTTCACAATTGGTCACTATACCGGACAATATTTTCGCTGAGGTGACGACGGCGGATTTTTCCAAACTGTTCGGCAATCCTCAAATTTTCAAGGATGCATTTACCATCGGACTGTTGGCAAGCCTCGAAACACTGCTCTGCATGGAGGCGATAGATAAATTGGACCAACTGAAACGTAAAACGCCCGTGAACCGCGAACTCATCGCGCAGGGCGTGGGCAATATGATGTGCGGTCTGGTGGGCGCCATCCCGGTGACGGCGGTCATCGTGCGCGGCGCGGCCAATGTGGATGCTGGCGCGCGCACCAAACTTTCGGCATTCACACACGGCGTGTTCCTGCTCGGTGCGGTGGCGCTCGTTCCTTTTGCGCTCAACCTGATTCCGTTCGCGGCATTAGCGGCCATTCTGCTCATCACGGGTTACAACCTGACCAAACCTGCCCTTTACCGCAATATGTTCAGTCTCGGCTGGAACCAATTTTTGCCATTCGTCATCACCATCGTGATGGTGTTGCTCACCGATTTGCTGGAAGGTGTGGCCATCGGGTTGCTGATTTCGATTTACTTCCTCGTGCGCAACAATTTCAAAGCCGAATACAAAATGGAAAAACACCTCAATTTGCACACGGAGGTCTACTATTTGAAACTAAACTCCATGGTGACTTTTCTGAATAAGGTGAACCCCCAAAAAGCCTTGTATAAAGTGCCGCCCTATTCAGTATTAACCATTGATGGCTCTGACAGCCGCTTTATTGACTACGACGTTTTGGAAATGATAAGCGAGTTTGAAAAACAAGCACACGAGAAACACATCCAATTGATTCTCAAAAATGTGGAGCGGGTGAATGTGATGGCGATACACTGAAAACCGAGGCTCAACTTTTCCCCCGCCGCATGATTTCCAAACATCCCCGCCCGTTGTGGTAAGGGCATTTCCAAGGCCCGGCTTTTTCGCGGTCGCGGTCAGGTGTGCCGTCAGATTTCAGCCCCCAGAACCATTCGCCGTGTTTGTGGTCAAGCAGGTGTTTTTCGATAAAATGCCAAGAGCGAAGCGCGGCTTCGGCAAAACGGCTTTCACCCGAAATCTGCCAAGCATTCAAAAATCCGACGACGGCCTCGATTTGCGGCCACCATTCTTTGTCGCGGTCGGTCAAGCCGTTGGGATCGGCCTCGTTCCAGAGGCCGTTGTCGGCAGGGTCGAAGCCGACAGCGAGCGTCCGACCAGCAATGCGGACGGCGGCGGTACGGGTTTTTGAAATCAACGATTCGTCGCCCAAAATTTTAGTAGCATCGGTCAGCAGCCACGCCGCTTCGATATCGTGGCCAAACGAAATTTTATCCGATTTCGACACCCAATTTTCATCGAAAAACAACCGAAGGTGCGCCGTTTGGGAATCAATAAATTTTCCTAAAAACAAGAAAGTCAGCCACTTGAGTGCCTCGCGTACTTCTGTCCCGGCCGAAGCACGCAATAAATTCGTGTACGCCTCAAGCAGGTGCAGGTGAGTGTTCATCGTTTTCGCCTCGTTGGCGTCTTTTTCAGAAAGGCGGAGGTCTTCGAGCGGCGACCAATCGCGGGCGAACGCCTCAAAATAACCGCCTTTTGTTTTGTCGCGGCTATACTGTTCGATGAGCCAAAAAATTTCTTGCGCCTTGTCCAGCGCGGCTTGTTGGCGGGTCAGCAAGTAAAATTCGGACAAAGCGTAAATGGCAAATGCTTGGGCATATACCTGCTTTTTGGGCTGCACAGGATTGCCTCGGTAGTCGAGCATCCAAAAAACGCCACCTTCTTTTTCATCCAAAAAATGGCGGACGAGGTAATCGTAAGCGCGCTCCGCGACGGCGCGGTGTTCGGGTCTCCCCGTCTGCCGGGCGGCGGCGCTGAACGCCCACAAAATGCGGGTATTGAGAATCACGCTTTTGTTTGCTTCGGGACGGAGCGTCCCGTCGCCGTCTATCCGACCATAAAATCCGCCGTTTTGGAGGTCAATCATATTCGACGACCACCACGCGAGGATGTTCCGAAGTTCGGCTTCCGCAGATGCGGCAAGTTGTTGCAAAAAGGGAGGAGCGGCGGATGTTGATATTTCCATAATCTAAAAAATCCGGCGTTTAATGTCCGTTCCTGAATTTCAAATTCTGCTCAATCAACGCGTACCGCTGCGCCACGCTCGCTGCCGAACGCAGCCCATCGGGCGGCGTATTTTTCACATAATCAAGCAACTGTGCCACCGTCGTCGTCGCCACGTGCATCCGCGTATCGGAAGAACCGTAATAGATGAATACCTCGTCGTGCGCGTTGCAAATCCAGCCGTTGGAGAACACGACATTCGACACGTCGCCCACCCGCTCTTCGCCTTCCGGGGCGATAAAATGGCCGCCGGGAGCGTGGGTCACGAGCCAGGGTTTTTCCAAATCGGTCATAAAAAGGTACAGCACATAGCGCAATCCGGCGGCGGTGTTGCGCACCCCGTGCGCGAGGTGGAGCCAACCTTCGGCAGTTTTGATGGGCGGCGGCCCTTGCCCGTTTTTTACCTCTTTTATGGTGTGATAAACTTTGCCGTCCACGATAATTTCTTGCTGAACCTCAGCGCGTTCCATGCTTTCAGTCAGCCCCCAGCCGATGCCGCCGCCGCTCCCGACTTCAATAAAACCATCCTGCGGGCGGGTGTAGAGCGCGTATTTTCCATCCACAAATTCGGGGTGCAGCACCACATTCCTTTGTTGCCCGGCGTGACTGATGAGGTCGGGCAGGCGCTCCCAATTGACCAAATCTTTCGTGCGGGCGATGCCGCAGTTGGCCGTCGCGGCGGAGGTGTCGTGCGAGCGGCTCGTGTCTTTTCGCTCGGTGCAAAAAAGGCCATAAATCCAGCCGTCCGCGTGTGCAGTGAGGCGCATATCATAGACGTTCGTGTCGGGGTCGGCGGTTTCGGGCAGCAAAACGGGGTAATCCCAAAAACGGAAATTGTCCACGCCATTCGGGCTTTCGGCGAAAGCGAAGAAGGATTTGCGGTCGTTGCCCTCCACACGCACCATGAGCAGGTATTTGTTTTTCCAAAAAATGGCTCCGCTGTTGAATGTCGCGTTCACGCCGAGGCGCTCCATGAAAAAAGGATTCGTGTCGGGATTAAAGTCGTAGCGCCAAAAAAGCGGCGTGTGCGCGGGCGTGACCACGGGGTGTTGCCAGCGCATATAAATGCCGTTTCCGGGGAGTTGGGGTTGGTTTTTTTGAGCAATCAGCGCCTCGTGTTGGGCAGTCAATTGTTCGAGTCGTTCGTTAAAGTCAGTTTGTTTCATTAAAATCTGAATCGTTGGACAGAGCAAGTTGCATTTTAATGCGCACAGGACAGGATTGCAAAACGGATGACACGGATGGAACGGATTCAAACGGATTTTTTGAAAAATCAAAAAAAGAAATCCGTTTCAATCTGTGTCATATGTTCAATCTGTTTTGCAATCCTGTTTATTCGGGCAGTCACAACTTGAGTTTGTTAGGCGGCAAAACTACTGGCGTAACATTTCTGGGAGGGGGATTTTCTGCTCAAAATAAGGTGGTAAAATGACCTACGCACACCCCAATTCTCCAGCCGCCCAATTGCCAATCTTCTACCTTTGCCTCATGCACACTCTCTCCGAAATCTGGACTTACCCCATCAAATCGCTCGGCGGCATCCCGCTCACCGAAGCGAAAGTAGAACCTCGCGGGCTGCAATACGACCGCCGCTGGATGCTCGTGGACGACACCGGGCGATTTGTCAGCCAGCGCGAAATCCCGCGCATGGCATTGCTCGGCACCGCCGTAGAGCCGCCGTATTTGACCGTTTTTTGGAGAAACAATCCTTCGGAAAAAATTCGGATTCCGCTCGAAACCCCGCTGGGTGAATTGGAAAAATTGCGGGTGCAAATTTGGGACGATCAATGCCCCGCCCGCGTGTTGCCGACAGAGATAAACGACTGGTTTTCAGAAAATTTGGGGCAAAATCTGCGGCTCGTTTATATGCCCGACACCACCCGCCGCGCGGCAGACGGCCGTTATGCGCCCGAAGGCCACCACGTCAGTTTCGCCGACGGGTTTCCTTTTCTGATTATTGGCCAAGCCTCGCTCGACGACCTCAACAGCCGCCTCGCCCAGCCGCTGCCGATGAACCGTTTTCGACCCAATTTTGTGTTCACCGGCGGCCAACCTTTTGAGGAAGATACGTGGGGGCAGTTCACCGTCAGCGGGCAGCAGTTTCTCTGCGTAAAACCCTGCGCCCGCTGCATCATCCCCACCACCGACCAAGACACCGCCACCCGCGCCGCCGAGCCTTTGAAAACATTGGCGACCTTTCGGATGAAGGGGAATAAAATTTTGTTTGGGCAAAATGTGGTGTGGTTGGGAGCCGCGCAGGACGGGGCAGGGGAACGGGTGCGCGTGGGCGAACTGATAACGCACGAACAAATTTTCGCCCCACCCCTTCGCTGATTCAAACTTTCCGTACTTTTGCCCGCCTTTTTGAAAAGGGAAGTTTTAAACCTTGTAATTTTTGAATTTGAACAATGGCAAAACGTAAAGTCTCTCCGACGGCTGAAGAATTGGTGGTGCAAGAAGTGAGCGCCGCACCCGCTCAACCGATTTGGGATAAATATCCGAACCTGATTCCATACATCCTCGGTGCCATCGTGCTGGCAGTGGGTGGCTGGTGGCTGTACAAAAGCATGATTGTCGCGCCCAAACAAAAAGAAGCCGTGTCCGCTATGTGGCACGCACAACAACAGTTTGACCGCGACTCCTTCAAATTGGCACTGGAAAATCCCGGCGGCGGTTTCGACGGTTTTGTTTCCATCGCCGACAAATTCAGCGGCACCCCGGCAGGCAATTCGGCCAACTATTACGCCGGCATCTGCTACCTCCAAATGGGCGATTTTGACAACGCCATCCAATATTTGGAAGATTATAGCCCGGAAGGCGAACTCCTGCCTGCTATGAAATACGGCGCGCTCGGCGATTGCTATTCTGAAAAAGAAGACTACGGCAAGGCGCTCGATTTTTACGAAAAAGCCGCCGATGCTACCAAAAACGACCTGTTGGCGACTTATTATTTGAAAAAACTCGGGATGCTCAACGAGTATCAGGGCAACAAAGAAGCAGCTGTGAAAGCCTACGAGCGCATCCGCCGCGATTTCCCCAACCAGTCTTCGCAAGATTGGCGCGAGATAGAAAAATACATCTACCGCGCCGGGGGCGGGAAGTAAGCGGCTGAGCCATTTTTGGATTTCAACCGAAATGACCCAAGTTGTGCGACGGGCGCACAACTTGGGTCATTTTATTGGCTCAACGGCTTCGCTCACTCAAAAAACACTTGCCGGATTTCCTGCACATAAACCAGCGCCGCCAGTTCGTACAGCACCCGGCGATGGTTTTTCTGGTGCGTAGAGCCAATGACGAGCCACTGCTCGCTTGTGCAACCGATGCGCCCTTTGCCGCTGTTTTTCTGGGCCGTGCTGTCTGTTTTTTGCACCTCCCGCCATTTTGTTTCATCCGCCGGGATGCAGAATTCATAACTCACCGCCACCTTGCCGTCGGGCGGCCCGGCCAAGCCGTTTTCATCCAAACGAGTGAGGTCAAACTTGATTTTTTTCCAAACCGAGGGGTCTTCCGGTTTCGATTTGGGGGAGCAGGCGGCCAGCGTCGCCGCCAAAATCAGGAGCGTGAAAAAGGAGTGTTTTTCCATAGTGCGTTGTTTTTAGTGCATTTAACACAGAGTAAAGGAGAAAAAGCACAGAGCGTGATTTTTGTAAAAACGAGCCTCTGAGATTCTCTGTGTTTGGACTCGGCAACTCTGTGTTTAAAAATAACTTTCGCAAGAAGTCTATCATTCAACTGCCACCGCGCCACCTATTTTTCCCAATTTCCCGTTCACCCTTGTTCCCCAAAAATAGACCCCGCGCGGCAGCCCCGGCAGCCGGATTTCCTCACGCGGCTCTTCCAATTTTTTTTCCAAAATAAGTTTTCCCAACACGTCGAACAACACAAAAGCAACCTCCTCCGGGCTGTCAGAAAGTACTTTCAAACGACCTCGCGGCGCGACCGGGTTGGGAAAAACCAACAATTTTTTGTCATTCAAAAAATAAACCTCCACCGTGTCGCTGAACAAAACGCCACCGTTTTCGAGTTCAATGTGGGCGCGGTAGCGGTTCACGCCTTGCTGGGGAAATTCGTCAGTAAATTCAAAATATTCCGACGTGAGCGGCTGCCAATTTTTTAGCGAAACAAACTGCCCGGCCTCCATTTTTTCAAAATTGAGCGCCCGAATCCCGTACACCGTGCCGACGCTAAGTTTCAAATCTACCTGAAAATCGTCGTTCAGTTCCGCTAAAAAATTTTCAAACCAACACCCCACTCCCTGCTCGCCGATGTCGGGTGCGGCGCTGCGCAAACCCAACTTGCCGCTTTCACCCGCCGGGGTCACGCTGAATCTTGGTTGCGGAAAATCCGCCTTGTTCAACACCGCGAAAGTATCGGACAACACCATCAATGGTTCCAAATATCGGCTGCCCAAGCCCGACAACAAATACGAGGCTTGGGGCGCAGCAGCATTCCAAAAAAGGAAAACAGAATCGGGGCAGTTGAATCCAATTTTCATCCGCAACTCTCTGGCAATCAAAAACGTATCCGACTCAAACGACTGCCCGCCCACGCGCATCCGCAGTTGCGCTTCAGCAAAAATATCCGGCACAAACCAGCGATAATACCCGGCTTCAAGATTTACTACCGTGTCAATCGGCATCCAATCCGCCGCGCCGGAAACCCGGTATTCCAACTGCCCCGCCGTGTCTGAAAAAGTATTTTCCCAACGCAGCAACACGTCGTGGGCGGCCACAGCAGGGTCGTTTTTTTGGGGAAAACTCCAACTGAACTCGTCGGCCTTTTTCCAATCCCACACGAGCGAAAATTTTTGCGAAGCAGTCAAAATTTTTGAGCCAAAAACCTGCATCGCGTATTGCCCCGGCTGAGGGAAATCCAGCGTCACCTGCTCCACGTTGTTCAACGAATCGCGGCGGCGAACGGCTGGCAAAAGCAGCGAATCGGGGTGCGGGAAAGTGCTCAACGACCAGGGCAGCCACACCGAGCCATCGGGCGCAATGGCTTTCAGGTCAAGGTCGTTGACGAGCGATATTGTCACGTTGGGCGCGGCTGGCACGTCGTCCCAAACGAGCGTGATCTTGAGATGGTGGACATTGGCTGGCAGTTCGAGGTTAAAACTTTGGGTTTCGCCATTGGCAGCCGCGCCGGTTTCAAATTGTTGGTTTACAACCGTTTGGAGGGCATTTTTAAAATTCAAATTTCCAAAACCGGAGAAAAAATCGGGGCCGCGCGGGGCAACATCGTCCGCGCTATTGAGCAAAACCGCCCGAACGAATGCGGCTGTCGGCAACGAATCTGTTTGCTCCCAAAAAGCCTGCTGCACCGCCGCGCCCGCGCCCGACACGAGTGCTGCCGCGCCCGAACTGCCGTCTTGCCCGAAAGCCACGAGGTCGGGTTTTAGGCGACCGTCGTGCGCCGGGCCGTGCGAACTGAACGGAGCCACCGCCCCGAACGAATCCACCGCCCCAACCAAGAGCGCGTTTTTCGCCATTTTGAAATTGCCGGTCAGGTTGGAAAAACCGGGCACATTGGCATAAATGCCTGAATTAGAGGTTTCTAAACCTTTATTTCCCGCAGAAAAAACGTGCAACAAAGCCGGGTGCGTCGCCACGCTGTGGTCGTAGGCCAGCGCCCCCGTGCCGTAATAATTTTCGATATCAACGCCGTAAGAGTGGTTTTGGACGGACACGTCTTGGGCAGTATAAACGGCATCGTCGTCGGGCAGCAAATTGGTGAAACCGGAAGAAACGAGCCTCGCGCCCCACGCTACGCCGCGTCCCGCCGGGTCTGAATTGCCCGCGCCACCCACGAGCGTCGCCATGATGTTGGCGTGGGAAGTGAGTTGCTCCATCGCATTGAGCGGAGGGATGACGCGGTTTTTGAAATCCACGTCGGCGGAGTCGAATTGATATTCTTTGACAGCAATGGTGATGCCGTCGCCGTTCAGATGGGGGAAAACGGCGTGTGCCACGTTGAATTTGTTGACAAAAAGATTGTGACCCGGCACGGGCAATTCTTCTTGCGGCTCGGCATCGCCCCGGTCGGCAAAGGCCACGTCGGGGCGCGGCAGTATTTTTTCCAAAAAATCTTTTTGGCTCGTGCGCAGAACGATGATATTCGCCGGGCGATAGGTGCGCAGGATTTCAAAACCTTCGGCCATTGCCCACGTTTGGAATGTCGGGAGGTCGGAGACGAACAGCGCGAAATTACCCGGTGCGGCATCGTCCGTTCGCAGCTGCAAGGTGGGCGAGCATTTGACCGCCAGCGACGGCTGCGCCGATAAATGATTGACAGTCAGTAGAGAAAGAAGAAAAATAAGTACACGATTCATAAACGAAGCGCAGCTATGCGACACAAAAGAAACATTTTTTCATTTCATCTTTTGATCCCCGTTTTGTCAGGTTTGTTTTGGACTTGCCAAATGGATAAAAAAGTCGAGCCGCCCACTGCGCAGCTCCCGCCTGCCCCTCCCGCCCCGGCGCTATTGGGCATCATTGATGGCGACGCAGTTTTTGCCGACAGCACTTTTGTCCGTATCCCGCACTATGGCGACACGGAATACACGATTTTTTACTGCGTCCGCCACGCTGAAAAAAGGAAAGACCAGGGCAACAACCCCAGCCTCACGCCCGAAGGCGAGGCTCGCGCCACGCGGTTGGGCAAAATCATGGCGCAAGTTCGGCTGGACAAGGCGTGTTCGACGACGTTCAAACGCACGGTGCAGACGGCGGAGGGCATTCGCAGAGAAATGGTGGAGCCGCCGTCGGCAGAGACATACCCGCCCGATATGCAGGATGCTTGGCTGGATGCAAAATTGGAAGAAGGGAAAGGGAAACGCTACCTCGTGGTAGGCCACCAGAATACCATTCCTCAATTGCTCAACCGGCTGAAAGGCAGCAAGGTGTACCCAGATATGCCCGACGACGAACATGGGCTGCTCTATGTCGCCATCACGAAGGGCATTGGGCAGACGGAGGTGCTGGAGTTTCGGTATTGACCGAATTGTAATTCAAATAGCCTGAACACAACGTCTTACTTTTGCGTTTTGACCAACCCCGAAATCGTTCACACGCCAATCCTCTTCAAAATATGCACGACTACGCTCCCTCCCGCACACTCGCCAAACCGACCCTCCGCTCCGTTCCAGGCGACCCGATTCAGGTACAAGAACACACCCTCTCCAACGGTTTGCGCCTGTTTTTGACTGTCAATAAAGATGAACCGCGCGTTTACACCGAAATAGCGGTGCGCGCTGGCAGCAAGCACGACCCGGCGGACACCACCGGTTTGGCGCACTATTTTGAGCACATGATGTTCAAAGGCACCGACCGGCTCGGCAGCCTCGATTGGGCGAAGGAAAAAGCCCTGCTCGACCGTATCGAACAAAAATTCGAGGAACACCGCAACGAGCAGAACCCACAGAAAAAGAAGGAGTTGTACGCAGAAATTGACCGGCTTTCTTTTGAGGCCGCCAAATTTGCCGCTGCCAACGAATACGATAAACTCGTGAGCGCCATCGGCGCAAAAGGCACGAATGCGTACACTTGGGTGGAGCAAACGGTGTATGTGAACGACATTCCCTCAAACGAGTTGGAGCGCTGGTTCGGGTTGGAGAGCGAGCGATTCCGCCGCCCGGTGCTGCGATTGTTCCACACGGAATTGGAGACGGTTTTTGAAGAATACAACATCAGTCAGGACAAGGATTTCCGCAAAACCTTGAAGGCGATGCAGGAGTCGCTCACGCCGACGCACCCTTACGGCACCCAGACCACGCTCGGGCGCGGCGAAGATTTGAAAAGTCCCTCGCAGACGAATATTTACCGTTTTTTCGACCGCTATTACGTGCCGAACAACATGGCGATCGTGCTCGCTGGGGACTTCGACCCGGAGCAGGCATTGGCGTTGGCAGAGCGGTATTTCGGGCATTACCAAACGAAGCCGGTGCCGAAATTTTCTTTTGAAAAACAACCCGAACTCCAAGCGCGAGTGCAGCGCGACGTATGGGGCAACGAGGCCGAATGGATAGAAATGGGCTGGCGACTCTCTGGTGCCAATTCGGAGGAAGCCTTGATGTTGCCATTGATTGCCAATGTGTTGCACAACTATCAGGCGGGTCTTTTTGATGTGAACATCATTCAAAAACAACAACTGCTCGAAGCCCACGCCTACCCGCGTGTGTACGAGGATTATTCGAGTTTGCTGCTGTATGGAAAACCCCGCGAAGGTCAGTCGCTCGAGGCGGTGGAAAAACTGTTGTTGGAACAAATGGAGAATCTCCGCAACGGCCAGTTTGAAGATTGGCTCCCGGCGGCGGTGGTGAAAGATCTGAAACTCCACGAAATCAAGCAATTTGAAAAAAACCAGGGTCGCGCGGCGGCCATCACTGGCGCATTTGTGCTCGGTGTGGAATGGGGCGACATGGTGCGGCGTTGGAAGAAATTGGAAAAAGTGACGAAAGCCGATGTCGTCGCTTTTGCTCAAAAACACCTGCGCCCGGACAATTATGTGGTCGTGTTCAAACACCACGGCGACGACCCTTCGGTGATGAAAGTGGAAAAGCCGCCCATCACGCCCATCGAAGTGAACCGTGCGGATTCTTCAGGTTTTGCCCAAAAGTTTTTGGCGCAAGAAACGCCCGATGTCGCACCGCAATTCGTTGATTTTAAGAAAAATATCAAAAAAGCCTCCATCACGCCGCGCCTGAAACTTCACGCCGTTCAGGACAAAAAGAGCAAACTTTTTCGGCTGCACTACACCTTCGATTTTGGCCGGTTGAGCGACCGGCGGCTGGCGCTGTTGGCCTCTTACGTACCCTTCCTCGGCACCGACCGCTATACTTCGACGGAGGTGCATCAGGCATTTTACCGATTGGGCATTCACTTCACGGCCAGCTGTCACGACGACCATTTCTACCTGACGCTCTCGGGTTTGGAAGAGTCTTTTGAAGAAGGCGTGGCACTCATGGAACACCTCATCGCACACGCGCAGCCCAATGCCGAAACACTCCAAAATCTGGTGGCCGATGTGCTGCTCCGGCGCGACAACAACAAAAAAGACAAGCGCACCGTGCTGACGAAGGGGATGTTCAATTACGCCAAATACGGCTCCGTGTCGCCGTTTTCGGACAAACTTTCAAAAGAACAATTGCTCGCCGTCAAACCGGAAGAACTGACCGATTTGCTACACAATTTGTTGACGTTCAAACATGAGGTATTTTATTTTGGGGCAAAAAGCCCGCGCGCGGTGGCGAATATTTTGAAAGAACATCACGTTGCTCCGGCCTCTATCCCACCCCTTTCCGCCAAAAAGTACCCCGAACTCCTTACCCGCAAGGACAAAGTTTATTTCGTGCATTTCCCTACCGTGCAAGTCGAACTGATGCTGCTCTCGAAAGGTACCCCGAAGTTCACGCTGGACGAGTTCGTTTTTGCGGAGTGGTACAATCAGTATTTTGGCTCGGGTCTTTCGTCCATCGTGTTTCAGGAAATTCGGGAGTCGAAAGCCCTAGCTTATTCGGCTTACGTTTATGCCGCCAACCCGTCCAAGAAAAACCGCGCCCATTTCCTGCAAGCCTACGTCGGCACCCAGCCCGACAAACTCCGCGAGGCCGTGGAGGCGTTCGAGGCTATTTTGGAAAATATGCCTGTGTCACTTTCGCAAATAGAACACGCCCGCCAAAGTGTGCTGAAACAAATTGCAGCCGGGCGCATCACCAAAGCGGAACTTTACTGGGCTTGGCGCGCCAACCGCGACCGGGGCTTTCCGAACCGCGACCTCCGCGCCGACATTTACAACGCATTGGAAAAGGCTGATGCCGCTGATCTTATCCACTACCAACAGCGCCATGTGAAAGGCCGCCACTATACTTGGCTCGTGCTTGGCGACCGCCAACGCATTGATTTCAAGTATCTTCGGAAAATCGGGAAGGTGCAGGAACTGACGTTGGAAGAAATATTTGGGTATTAAATTGTAGACGTGAGGAGTGAGTTGTAAGGGACATCCTCACGTCTCATTCCTCACCCCTCACTTTTTATACACTTCTCGCCATGTTTCAAATAGAGCCCGACATCCGCCGTGCCGCCACCTTGCCCGGCACTTTTTACAACGCGCCTGAAGTGTTTGAGGCGAGCCGTGAAAAAATCTTCGCCCGCTCGTGGCAAATGGTCGTCCACGCCGAGGAGACGGTGAAATTGCCGCACGATGCGATGCCGTTCCAGTTCATGGACAATTTTATAGAAGAACCGCTCTTGCTGCTGCGCGAGGCGAACAACGAACTGCGGTGCCTGTCAAATGTCTGCACCCATCGGGGAAAGGTTTTGGTGGAACACCCCGGTCGGCTTGAGCGCGGCATTATTTGTAGTTATCACGGGCGGCGGTTCCATCTGGACGGCAGGTTTGCGGCGATGCCCGAGACCGAGGGCATGGAAAATTTTCCCTGCGCCGACGACAACCTGACCCAATTGCCCGTCAAACGATGGCGGCAATTCGCATTCAGCTCGCTCGACCCGGCTTTTTTATTTGAAGATTGGATAGTTGGCATGGAACGTAAAATCGGCTTTCTGCCGGTGGAGCAGTTCCGTTTCGATGCGGCGCGTTCGCGCGATTATTTGGTGAAGGCAAATTGGGCGCTCTACTGCGACAATTACCTCGAAGGTTTTCATATACCGTTCGTACACAAGGCATTGGCGGCCTCGCTGGATTGGGGTTCTTACCGGACGGAATTGTTCGATTGGGGCAATGTCCAAATCGGCGTGTCGAAAGGTGGGGATGAAATCTTCGACTTGCCGCAGAACCACGAAGACCACGGAAAGGCCATCGCGGGTTATTATTTTTGGCTGTTCCCGAACATCATGTTCAATTTTTACCCCTGGGGCCTGTCGCTCAATATCGTGCGGCCTTTGCAGTTGAATTTGACAAAAGTCAGTTTTCGAGCCTACGTTTGGGATGCCTCCAAACTTGGCAAGGGCGCGGGCGCCGACCTCGATTTGGTGGAGCGGGAGGATGAAGCGGTGGTGGAGCAGGTGCAAATTGGCACTCGTTCCAGATACTATCGCCACGGGCGTTTTTCGCCCAAACAAGAGCGGGGCGTTCACCACTTTCACCGATTGGTAGCGAAGGTGTTAGGATGAGCGACAGAATATTCTCTACCTTTAAGGCCACAATTCCGAAGGACTGTAGCGCTGACCAAATTTTTATCCATCATCCGTACCATGAGCACACTGCTACTCCGACGTTTGTCGGCCGCCTTTCTGTTTTTATGGTTCCAACATTCTACTTCCGCTGCCTGTGTGGACAGTATTCGGCTGGATGTGCAAGGTGTCCAATGTTATGGACTCCGCAACGGTGCCATCACTGTTGACACCGTCTTTGGGGGCGAGCATCCTTTTTATTATTCCATTGACGGCCAATCGTTTAGCACTAACAAAAGGTTTGATTTGCTCTGGCCGGGTATCTACACTTTTTATGTGCGCGATGCGTCGGGTTGTGTGAAAGAGTGGGATGTCACGGTACCAGAACCCGAGCCATTGGAGGTAAAACTGTTTTCAGACAAAGACACCGTGGCGGAAGGCGGTACGGTTCAGTTGAGAGCGGTGGTGACCCCGGAAGGCACTCCCCTATCGGCCATCGAATGGCGGCCACCGGATTTGTTTGCCCAGCAAGACTCGCTGGCGCAAACGGCCATTGTCCCGAGCGCGACCAATTTTGCCATCGAAGTCAGCACCAAAGACGGGTGCATTGCCCGCGACCAAGTACGGGTGGAAGTAGAGAAGACCAATGTTTATTTTCCAAACGTCATCATGCCCGGCAGCAATCAAGATGCCTATTTCACGATGTTTGCCGGAGAAGGCGTGGCGCGTATTGTTGCCTTGCAGGTGTACAGCCGGGGCGGAGGCATTGTGTTTGAGCGCCGGGACTTCCCGCCCAACGACCCGGTAAAAGGCTGGAACGGCCGCTGGCGGGGTCAGCCTGTCCAGACGGGTGTGTATCTCTGGCTGGCGGTGGTCGAATATGCCAGCGGCGAGCAAAAGCATTTTCAGGGGAATGTGACGGTGGTGAATTGATGCCAAGCGCCAATCCTCAGAAACCATTTTTTCAAAAATTGCCAATCCCCCCTTTTTCTTAACCCAAGTCAATGAACGTCCTTTGGGAGGGGCGTTTCTTTGCAATAGGTTAAACTTAATTCAGGCAATATGAAAGCAGCCATTCGCTCAAAATACGGCTCGCCCGATGTGCTCAGCATTGAAGACGTGGAAACGCCGATGCCCAAAGACAATGAAATATTGATCCGGGTTCGTGCCGCCACGGTCAACCGGACGGATTGTGGAATCCTCTGGGGAAAGCCGTTCGTCATAAGATTTTTCACAGGGCTTTTCAAACCTACTTCACCCACCACGGGCACCGACTTTGCTGGGGAAATAGTGGCGGTGGGCAAAAATGTGGCGGCTTTCAATGTCGGCGACAAAGTTTGGGGCTTCAACGACAATGGGCTGGCCTCTCATGCCCAATACCTGACCTTGCCTGAAAATGAAGCGATATTGAAAATACCGGAACACATCACCTACGAGCAGGCCGCTGCCAGTGCGGAAGGGGCGCATTATGCCTATAATTTCATCAATAAAGTATATCTGGATGCCCGCAAAAAAGTGCTCGTCAATGGCGCCACGGGCGCCATCGGCTCGGCGGCTGTGCAAATCCTGAAACACATGGGTGTTTATGTGGCGGCGGTTTGCGACACCAAGAATATCGAATTGGTGAAATCTATGGGCCCCGATAAGGTCGTTGATTACACAAAAGAGGACTTTACCCGGCTGGAAGAAAAATTTGATTTCGTCTTTGATGCTGTCGGCAAAAGCACTTTTGGCAAGTGCAAACCTTTGTTGCAACCGGGCGGCATTTATATCTCATCGGAACTGGGGCCTCATGCGGAAAACCTGTATTTGCCCCTCATCACAAAAATCCGAGGCGGCAAAAAGGTGATATTTCCAATTCCTGTCAACATCAAAAAGAGTCTGCTTTATATGCAAGACCTTTTAGAAAAAGGAAAATTCAAACCTTTGATTGACCGAAAATTCTCTTTGGAAAGCATCCGGGAGGCATACCAATATGTGGACAGCGGTCAAAAAACGGGGAATGTGATTGTCACTTTTGAATGAGCACAGGGGCTTCAAGTTGTAAGTGGTTTTGAACAACGGATGTATGCAACTGACTGAAAAACATGTCTCTAAACCATCTAAACTTTCTAAACCATCTCAACAGACTATTACCTTTGCTGCATGGAATTTGAACAAACACTCCAAAAAACACTCTCGCATCTGGGCATTCCGGCTTTAAACACCATGCAGGAAACTGCTTTGCCCGCCATCCAAAACCACCCGAATGTCATTTTGCTGGCGCCTACGGGTTCGGGAAAAACGCTGGCTTTTCTGTTGCCCATTTTGAAATTGCTAAAAGCCGATACGCCCGGCGTGCAGTGCCTCATTTTGTCGCCCACCCGAGAATTGGGTATACAAATCGAGCGCGTTTGGCAGAAAATGTCCACCGGTTTCAAGGTCAATACTTGTTATGGCGGACATTCGATGCAAACGGAAACACAGAATTTGAGTCAGCCTCCGGCTCTTTTGATTGGCACGCCCGGTCGAATTTTAGAACATATCAACCGCAAGACATTTGCCCTGGAGGGCATCCGCATCCTTGTGCTGGATGAGTTCGACAAATCGCTGTCCATGGGTTTTCAAGAACAGATGAAAGACATCATCAAAGGGCTGCAATTTCTGGAAAAACGCATTTTGGTATCGGCCACCGACAAACTGAGCATCCCGGCTTTTACGGGCATCACCCAACCTAAAGTACTGAATTTCAACAAAGCAACCGAAAAATCTACCGACGGTTTGGTGGTGAAAAGAGTGATGTCGGCCGAGGAAGACAAAAGTGAGACGCTCTTCCGATTGCTGTGCCATTTGGGGAGCGAGCCTACCCTGATTTTCTGCAATCAACGCGACAGCACCGAAATGGTGCGGGATTCCCTTTCCGGCATGGGCATCGCCAGCACCTGTTTTCACGGCGGCATGGAGCAGCCAGAACGGGAGAAAACCCTCGTGCAGTTTCGGAACGGCAGCATCCTTTATCTCGTGGCCTCCGACCTGGCAGCAAGGGGGTTGGATATCCCGGAAGTGAAAAACGTCGTCCATTTTGAGGTTCCCCTGAAACAGAATGACTTTTTGCACCGCAATGGGCGCACCGCCCGTATGCACTCGGAAGGTACGGCCTATCTGTTGTTGCATCCGGAAGAGCCGATTCCAGTTTATTTGCCGGAACCGCCGCCGCTGCTCGAACTGCCCCCTACCGACACCTTGCCGGAGCCGTCCCCGTGGATTACCCTCTACATCAGCGGCGGGAAAAAGGACAAACTCAGTAAAATGGACATCGTGGGTTTTTTCTCCAAAAAGGGAAGTTTGCAAAAAGAGGATATCGGGAAAATCGAAGTGATGGATTTTATGTCCTTTGTGGCTGTCAAAAAAGACGTGGTGGGAGGATTGCTGAAAGCCATCCAGTCGGAAAAAATGAAAGGGAAAAAATACAAGATTGTGGTGACGAAGTGAGGGTTTGTTTAGAGTGGTTTAGATGGTTTAGATGGTTTAGATGGTTTAGATGGTTTAGATGGTTTAGATTTGGAACTTAAATCATTGGTTTTCAAAGTCAATTATTTTTTCTAAACCATCTAAACTACTCTAAACCATCTATCTCCATCATTTGTCGTGCAGCGCCAAAATCGGCACTTTGACGTGGTGGGTCAGCACGCGCGACACGCGCTGGAACACCAACTTATAGAGAAACGAGTGGTGGTGCGATATGACAATCAGGCCATTGGCGCGGATGGTCTCGATAAAATTATTGATGGCGCGGGGCACATTGACATCGTGGAGATAATGGAATTGATATGCCGTATCTTCCAAAAGGGCTTTCATTTTTACTTCATGCGACTTGTCGGGTTCTTCGCCAGGTGTGGTCAGTACGTGCAAAACGTGAATGCCTGCATGTTGGACGCGCAGGATTTCTTTCAATACTTTCAACGAATTTTTATCAATGCGCACATCAAAATCCGTGGCCATCACATAATCCGTGTGGCTCAGGAAATTGGCTTTGGCCGGAATCGCAAAGACGGGGATATGCACCTCGGATATCACGCCGGAGGCGGTGCTGCCCATGATAGCACCCCGTAGCCCGGTGGCTCCGGTGGTGCCCATTACTATCAGGTCGGCTTTTTGCTCGTTCGCCACTTTTTTGACAGAACCGACCGGGAAGCCGATTTCGCACGAGGCCGTGATGTTGACGTCTTTGAACGCCGCGTTTTTGCGGAAGCGTTTGGCCCAATTTTCCAAATCGTGCTTGCGCCGCTCGTAGTATTCGTCAATCCAAAAGGCGTTATAGACGTTGTTGTCCACCCCTTCATTGGGATAGATGACGTGCAAAATGTGGACAGATGCACCGGCGCGCGTGGCGAGTTCGAGCGCGAAATTCATTGCGTTGTTGGCGCATTTGGAGAAATCGGTGGGAACGAGGATTTTTTTCATGGCGACCAAGTTGAGTGGTTTGCAATCTTTTGAACGCTTTTTTTATTTTAAATTATCAATAATATTTGACTCTGGATCCGCCCCCCCAATTGGACGGTCAAATTCTTTGTGGTAAATCCGCAGAAGCAGGACGAACATCGCTATCAAAATCGGCCCGAAAATAAACCCGACAAACCCAAACAATTTCAACCCCGCGATGACGCCGAACAACGTGATGAGCGGGTGCGTATGCCCGATTTTTTTCAACACCCACATCCGGGCGAGGTTGTCTACCGAGCCGACCACGATGAACCCGTACAGAAAAATGAACAGGGCTTTCATCTCCATGCCATTTGCCAACAGAATGAGCGAGAGCGGGATGTATGCCAACGCCACGCCCACCACGGGCAGCATCCCGGAAAAAAATGTGATGGCAAACCACAGCCACGGGTCATCCACGCCAGCCAACCAATAAACCAACAGCGCGGCGAAGCCCTGCACCACGCCCATCAGCGGGATGCCCAACGCGTTGGACCACACCATATCGTTGAGATGTTTCCTGACGTATTCCACGTTGTCCGTGCGGAGCGGCAGCCAGTTGAAAAACGACTGCTCCATCTTTTTCCCCTCCGTCAGCATGAACCACAGGATGAGGTACATGGCCAACATCAGCCACACCCCATTCACCGTAGCGCCCACGATGTACTGCACTTCACGTACCGCCCAATCCGTCAGGCTTTTGATGTTTTCCGGCGTGAGCAGCGTGATACCATATTGACTTTCAAACCCCCGGATGAGGTGTTCGGCATTTTGCAAAAGTTGGTCGGAATTTTGGAACAGCGATATGACGCGCACCTGAAGCATGGCGAACAGCCAATTGAGGGGCAACAATATGGCGATGAACGACGCTAAGAGTATCGCCGCGGCTGCGGCTTTCACCGGCCAGCGACGGCGCTCGGTCAGATAGAACAAAATGCCGCGCAGCAGCACATACAACGCATAAGCCCCCAAAAGGGCAGGCACAAAAAAGCGGAGATTCCAAAAAAGCACACCGCCAATGACCGCGATGAGCAGAATGAGCAACAGTTGGCGAATGGAAGTGCCGGAGATTTGACTCATGGTTTGGTTGCGAAGCAAAAAAACAGGCCGCCCGGCATGAGCGGCCTGCTGACAGCAAAATTATTCCAAACCTCTCTTTATTTTACGGCAATTTGTTTTGCCGGCTTTTCTTCCGCTTTCTTTTTGGGCAAAGTCACTTTCAAAACGCCGTCGGCATACTGAGCCGCAATACCTTCGGCATTGACGTTTTCCGGCAGCGTGAACGAGCGGCTGAATGTGCTGTAGCTATACTCCTGCCGCGTGTATTTTTCGTCCTTCTCTTCTTTTTCTTCTTTTGTTTCGCCGGAGATAATCAGATTGCCGTTTTGCACTTCCAATTTGAAATCTTCCTTCTTGAAGCCGGGTGCTGCCACATTCACTTTGAAGGCATCCTTATTTTCCTTGACGTTGACGGCTGGAATCGAAACACCCTTAATCGCGGGCTTAAATCCGTTGTCCTGAAAAAAATCGTCCATCCAATTGGCAATAGAGGGGAAAAAACTACTTTCTGGGTTCCATCTGATGAGTGACATATTGACCTCCTTTTGTTTTGTTGAGAATGATTGAGTTGAACCAACCCTTCTTGAGTTGATGGCACAAAATTCTGGTCAAAATCTTTCCGTGCAAATGACTTCTGCCACGCCCGCAATTGATAAATCTCAATGCGGTCACAACATCCGCCTGCGCTGCATCACCCAATAAAGCAAGCCGGTTGCCATCGCCGTCCCAATAATAGTGGTATAAAATGCCCAGGGTTTGTCCGGGATCCCATTGGCGATGTTCATGCCGAAAAAGGAGGAAATGAGGGTCGGCACCATGAGCACCACCGTGATGATGGTGAGGCGGTGGATGACTTGGTTGAGGTTGTTCGAGATGATGCTCGAATAGGCGTCCATCGTGCCGTTCAAGATGTTGGTGTACACGTTGGCCATCGAGAGTGCCTGCGAGTTGTCAATGATAATATCCTCGAAAAGTTCGCTCATGTCCTCGTCGCCGTTGATGTGGAGAAAGTCGGTGCGTTTCATTTTCATTTTGAGCAATTCGTTGGCATTGAGCGAATTGACAAAATAGACGAGGCTTTTTTCGATGGCGAGCAGTTGCATCAAGTCGGTGTTGCGGCTGCTGTGCATCAGTTCTTTTTCGATGCGGTTGCGGCGGAGGTTGAGGGTTTTGAGGCAGGAAAGGAAGTGATACACGTTTTGCTCCAGCACTTGCAGCACGAAACGTTTTTCGTCGGCAGGGTTGAAATTGCGGACATTGTTTTCCAAAAACTTGTCCAGCACGGGGGTCTCCATCGCCGATATGGTGACGACGTGTTCGATGGTCAAGATGATGCCGATAGGCACGGTGATGAAGTACGCCTCGTTTTCTTCTTGCGCGTTTTTGTTTTTGACCGGGGTGTTGATAAGGATAAACCGGATGTCCTCGTCGCGCTCATAGCGGGCGCGTTCGTCGAGGTCGAGCGAGTCGGTGAGGAAAACGGGGTCGAACTCAAGCCGGCGGGCAAAGTCCTCCAACTCGTCGGGGCCGAACGGTGGGGTGAGGTGCACCCAACAGCCGGGATCCAGCTCGGTCAGCTCGACCAAGCGGCGTTTTTCGCGTGTGTAATAACGGATCACTGTCCATTGAGTGTGAGATAGTTATTGGCTATTGGTTATTGGTTATCGGTAGTTGGTCGCTGAGGGCAAATATCAACTCTACGAACCAATAACTAACAACCGATAACCAGTAACCATTTTTCGGCTGCAAACTTACGCTGCATTTTTTGGCAAACAAACTTCGCTTTGGCAATTGCCGGAAAAATCGCGAGAGCCGAAAAATTATATTCTGCGGCAATTCTGAATTCCGTCGGTTTGCAAAATAATGTTCAATGATTGTGAGGTTGCCGCTCGGTTCTGTTTGTCAAAATGACCGATTCGGCGACTTTTTGAAAAAATGATGAACGGCGGTGGAAAATTATTTTCTATCATTGCGTGGTTTTTCGAGCAGTTTTCTTTCAGGCACCTTGTATTTTTAAAATACACGATTTTTCTGCCCTGAAAACTGCCGAACGACCTAATCGCGGGGCGCAGAACACATATCCAAAGTTCCCGGTTTCTTCATAATCCTTCCCGTTTTCAGGAATCTCCCTCCCGTGCGCTCTTGACAAGTTTGCCCCGACTTTTTCCAGTTGGGCGGCCATTTTTGCCCGTTCGACACATTGGAAGCAGCCAAATAAAAATTATTCTGCGTGTATTGAACCGAAAATGATGCAGCACTTCCCGGTGTCGTTGCATCTCCAATGTTTCAGACAACCACCATGCTCAACCATACACATTAACGAATCAAATCCTTGTTGTCTATGCGCGTATTTACACCCCGTCGTTTCTCTCTTTTCATCTGGTTTTTTGCGCTGGCTGCACTGCCCGCCGCCGTGCAAGCCCAGACCGCGAACAGCGCCCCTGTGGTGCTCGACGGACACCAGCAGCGTCATGTCATCTCGGCGCTATCAACGAGCCAAGTGCTCACCTTTGAAAACCTTATCCCCGGAGAAACATACTCACTCAATGTACCCGAAGACCCCGCCTTAAATGGTTGTATGCCAGATGTGGCAGCCACCGACGCGGAAGCAAAGGTGCTTGGTTACGATGCCGCGGCGCACCAGCTGAGATTCACCGCCACGAGCGCCACCATGTCGTTCCAATTGAACTACCCTTGCACTTGGAACGCCGACAACCCGCCCCGGCACTACGTCTCGCTCGTTTGTCAAACTTGCCTCAAAAAAGATTTGAAGGAGTACCTCAAAGCGCTGGCCGTCATTGAAATATCCCCCGGCGGTTCGGCGGAAGATTTGGTAAAAGATGTGCTTATCGGCGGTAACTGCTTCGACATCACAAACGTGACATATACAGGTCAAGGCTCCCAAATCGGCACATTTTCAAACGGGCAAACAAATGTTGGTTTTGAAACCGGGATGATAATGGCGACCGGGGATTGCAACGTCGCTGTTGGCCCAAACGACCAAGACGGTGCCAGCGGCGGTTTTGGCAATCCTTCCGCAGATGCCGATTTGTCGCAGCTTTCGGGCAGCGGCAGTTTGTTTGACCTCGCCAATATCGAATTTGACGTCACCCCCACGCAACCTTCGTTGACTTTCGAGTATGTGTTCGCTTCGGAAGAATACTGCGAATACGTCGGCTCGCAATTCAATGACGCTTTTGGCTTTTTCATCTCCGGGCCTGGCATCAACGGGCCATTTGGCGGTTCTGCCAATATCGCTGCTTTGGGGCCAGGTTCTTATGTGTCCATCAACAATGTGAACCACCTCACCAATGCTGGCCTTTACATTAACAACCAACCCGCTACCAGCGGCAATCTTTGCGGACAAAATGCGTCCGCTAACCCCCCAGTCAACGAGATACAGTACGACGGCTACACACGGAAAATGACGGCAATCGCCAACGTAACCCCGTGCGAGACGTATCGTATGAAGTTGAAAATCGCTGATGTCGGCGATGGCGTTTTTGACTCCGCAGTATTTCTGAAATCTGGCTCTTTCGATGCTGGCGGCAATGCTTCCGCAGAATGGCTGGTGAACGGAATGTCCGATGTGAACGAGGTGTATGAAAGTTGCGGCACTGTACAACTTTTATTCGACCGCGTGGGCGGCAACATGAACTCTCCCCTCGTGGTACAATATACCATCTCTGGCACAGCTACGCCGGGAGCCGACTATTCGCCCATTCCGCTGACAGCGATTATCCCCGCTGGACAAGACAAACTGTACATCACGGTGAACATCGTCGCTGACCTGCTTACCGAAGGCGCAGAGACCATCATCATCAAATTGAACAATCCTTGCTCTTGCTTAAACCCGGAGATTACGCTGACTATCAACGACCTGCTGCCTTTGGCCGCTATTCCCGATACCACCGTCATTTGTGGCCCAGGCGTGGGCACCGTCGGTGTGACACCTTCGGGCGGCGTAGAGCCTTATTCCTATCAATGGAGCATCGGTGGCAATACGTCTTCTATCACACAGTATGTGGCAGTGTCCACCAACTTCAAAGTGACGGTGACGGACAACTGTGGCAAAACTTATGTCACCACAGCCCGCATCAATGTCAAATCCCCGCCCACCGCAAAACTGCTCGGCCCATCGCCACAGCTCTGCCCCGGGCAATCAGCCTTTTTGCAGGTCACATTCACTGGGGTCGGGCCATTTGAACTCAATTATACACACAATGGCAATTTACAGACACCGATAGTGGGCATAACGGACAACCCGTATTACTTGGAAATCAACGAGCCCGGCTCCTACAACGTGATAAGCGTGATTGACGCAGATGGATGTCAGGGGCCAGGGCAGGGTATCCTAATAATACTGCCGTCGTCACTCAATTTGACAGGTGTTGTGACAAATCCCACTTGTTCAAGCTCGAGCAATGGCTCCATCAATACCACCGTATTGGGTGGACAGGGGCCCTATAATTATAGTTGGGACGGCCCGCAGCCCATCGGCAATTTCCCCGACCCAACTGGATTGCAGGGAGGCATGTACAATGTCACCGTGACCGACGGATTTGGCTGCACCAATGCACAAGCATTCAACGTCAACGCACCACCTGTGCTCGAGCCGACGGTCACCACTGTACAGGGTGCAAATTGCTTAAATCCCAGCGGCGGCAATATTAACTTGACAGTGACCGGCGGCACACCCAGCTACACATACGTTTGGACGGGCGGCTTCACCGGACAAGACCCGCAAAATCTCGCGCCGGGCAATTACACCGTCACCGTCACCGACCAATCAGGATGCACCAGAACGACGACGGCTACCGTCCCCGGCGACTTCACCCCGCCAAACGCCGTCGCCGCAGCGCCCGACCAAATTACTTGCGTCACCACCTCTGTCGCCCTCGACGGCACAGGCTCCAGCACTGGCACGGGGTTCACCTACAACTGGACAGCGGGAACTGGCGGCAACATCGTCAGTGGTAACGGTACGCTCAACCCAATCGTGAACCAGCCCGGCAACTACACACTCGTCGTCACGAATGCGGCCAATGGTTGCACCGCATCGCAAGTCGCACAAGTCACTGCCAATAATACCCTGCCCACGGCAGAAGCAGGCTCCCCCCAAGTCCTGACTTGTGTGCTGACCAACGTCACCCTCGATGGCAATGGCTCCAGCACAGGTGCCAATTTCTCTTATACATGGACAGCCTCCAACGGCGGCACCATCATCAGCGGCAACGGCACGCTCAACCCCGTCGTGTCCACCGTAGGCACCTATACGCTCGTCGTCACCAACAATGACAACGGCTGCACCAGAACGGACAATGTTTCCGTCACCAGCAACACTACACCGCCGAACGCGGCCATCGCCACACCGGCACAGCTGACTTGCACCGCCACCACCGTCACGCTCAATGGCGGCGGTTCCACCCCAACAGGCAACCTGAGCTACTCGTGGACTACCACCAATGGCAACATCCAGTCCGGCCAAGCCACAGCGAATGCAGTCATTAGCGAACCTGGCCAGTACATGCTCGTCGTGACCAATAACGCGAACGGATGCACCGATAGCGAGACCGTGACAGTCAGTCAAGACAACTCCGTTCCTGTCGCCAATGCTGACGTGAATGGCGACCTTGATTGCATCACAACGCAATTGACAATCAGCGGAGCAGGCTCCAGTACCGGTTCAAATTTCAATTTTTCTTGGACTTCCACACCGGGCGGCAATTTTGTTTCAGGACAAGGCACCCTCAATCCTGTGGTAAATGCGCCCGGAACTTACACTTTGTTGGTGACAAACACAGTCAACAACTGCACCGCCACCGCCACGGTCGTCATTGCGCAGGACATTCAGCCGCCCGCCATAAATGCTGGCGCACCGGGCACTTTGACCTGTGCCACCACCACGCTCATGCTCGGCGACTCGAATGCACCGACCGGCCCGAACTTGACTTACACTTGGACGACTACCGGCGGCAATATCCTTACAGGGAATAACACCCCCACGCCAACCGTGAACCAGCCCGGCACCTACAATTTGGTTGTTACAAATTCAGACAACGGTTGCTCTGCTAATGCCTCTGTGGCCATTGCACAAAATATCACCGCCCCGACGGCGGTCGTGGCACCGGGTGGCCAGTTGAACTGTACCACGCCAGCCTTGCAATTGAGCGGTACTGGCTCTAGCACCGGCCCGAACTTTACCTACCAATGGACATCGTCCACAGGCGGAGGTATTGGCGCGGGCGGAGCCACACTCACGCCAACCGTGACCGCAGCAGCAACCTACACATTGGTAGTGACAAATAATGTCAACGGCTGCACCTCCTCGGCCTCTGCCACTGTGACGACTAATGCAAATTTGCCAACAGCCATCGCGACGCCTTCGGGCATTTTGACCTGCGCCGTTCAGCAAGTGACTTTGAATGCCAATGGCTCATCCACCGGTTCTAATTTCAGTTACCAATGGGGCACCATCAACGGGCAAATCATTAACGGGCAAGGCACACAGATAATAACCGTCGGTCAGCCTGGTCAGTACACCTTGCTCGTGACCAACACGACGAACAACTGTACCGCCACATTTTCTGTGAATGTGGATGCGGACGAAGTATCGCCCATTGCCGACGCAGGCACGAGCCAAACGCTCATTTGCACACAACCTACATTTACGTTGGATGGCAGTGGTTCAAGCGCAGGGCCAAATTTTACCTACCAATGGACATCCTCTACGGGCAGTGGTTTTACCACCCCGACCAATATTCCGAACCCATCGGTGAATGAGCCCGGCACCTATCAGATCTTGGTCACCAACACCCAAAACGGCTGTACTTCGACCGATGAGGTGCAAATTTTGCAAGATGCCAACGACCCGGTGGTGCAAGTAGCCGCACCAGCCACATTGAATTGTATCACTTTGCAAACCACCCTGAACGGCACCGGCTCCAGCACAGGCAACGACATTTCCTACCAATGGAGCGGCCCCGGTATTTTATCGGGCGATGCGACCTTGAACCCAGTCATCAACCAGCCCGGCAATTACACATTGGTCATCACTAATTCGACCAATGGCTGTACCTCTGACAAAACGGTTGTTGTAAATCAAAACATCACGCCGCCGCCCGTTGATGCGGGTGCCAACCTGATTTTGAACTGCTACAACCCACAACAAGTGCTTGGTGGCACCGGTAACCCAACCGGCCCAGACTATACTTTTGTATGGACTGGTCCAGGAATTGTATCGGGTGCAGATTCGCCGACAGCCATCATAGACCAAGGCGGTGACTACACACTCGTCGTCACCAATACCGTCAATGGCTGCACATCAGAGGACATGGTGAGTATCAACACCGATTTTGCATTGCCAACCGCCAATGCCGGCACACCTTTCCAACTGACTTGCGCCCAGAACACTTATACCGTAAATGCAACTGGCAGCACCGGCTCAGAATTCACCTACCAATGGACGACCAACACAGGCAATTTCACCACCGCCACAAATATCTTGAATCCAACGGTGAATGGCGCGGGCGATTATTTCCTATTGGTCACCAACACGGTGAATGGTTGCACCGCTACTTCCAACGTGCAAATCAGCCAAGCAGCCGACGTGCCGGTCGCACTGGCAAACAATGCCCCGCAACTGACTTGCGCCGTTATCAGTATCAACTTGAACGGCACTGGCTCCAGCACAGGTGCGGAATTCGCGTATCAATGGACTGCCACAAATGGTGGCAACATAGTGACCGGCGACAACACCCTCTCGCCGACGGTGGACGAACCAGGCACCTACACACTCGCCGTGACAAACACCACGAACAACTGCGTTTCGTATTCCAGTGTGAACGTGAGCCAAGACGTGGCGACGCCTAATATTGATGCCGGTGCATCACCGACCCTGACTTGTACGGTGCTTTCAATCAACCTTTCAGGTTCAGTCAATTCCAACGGCTCCTTCAATTATCTCTGGACAGGCGCAGGAATCGTTTCTGGCGGAAGTACATTGACCCCAACGGTGAACGCGACGGGCACCTATTCATTGGTTGTCACCAACCAATCGAACGGCTGCTCCAGCACCGATGACGTAGAAGTATTGGCCGACCAAAATGAGCCGGTAGCCGCCATTGCGCAACCGGCGACATTGACTTGCACAGCGGCGCAAATCACGCTTGACGCCACACAATCCAGCAACGGCAGCAATTTTGAATACGAATGGACAACAACCGGCGGCAACATCACCGACCAATCCAATCCGCTCGAACCCGTTGTGAACGAACCCGGCAGTTATTCCTTGTTAGTGACGAACAACGACAACGGCTGCACAGCCACTATCTCGATGGACGTCGCACAGAACATCCTGAACCCAACGGCCAACGCCGGCGGCAACGGGCTGCTCACTTGCGCCGTCACCTCGCTCCAACTTGATGGCAATGGTTCCAGCCAAAACGGTAACTATTTCTACCAATGGACTACCACCACAGGCCAAATCCTCGTGGGCGGCAATAGTTTGACACCGACCGTCGTGGCCGGTGGCACTTACACCTTAGTTGTTGTAAATGAGGACAATGGCTGCACTTCTACAGATGAAACGTTGGTGGATGTAAACACCCAGCCACCAGCAGTCGCCATCGCTTCTCCCGCCACCATCACTTGTGTGCAACCGCAGGTAACACTCAACGGCGGCGGCTCTCAAGGCGGCGCGGGCATTGAATACGAATGGACAACCACAGGCGGTAACATCCTGAGCGGCGGTAGCAGCAATTCTGCCGTTGTCAGTGCTTCCGGTCAATACACCCTCACCGTACTCAACAACGCCACCGGATGTTCCAGCACCCAAACCGTGACGGTCACCGACAACATCGTGCTGCCGATAGCCGATGCTGGCAGCCCACGCACCTTGACCTGCACCGTTCAAGAAGTGGCACTGCAAGGTTCTGGCTCTACCGGCTCCATCTACACCTACACTTGGAGCACGTCCGGCGGCCAAATTGTTTCTGGCAATAACACGACAAACCCCGTTGTCAGTCAGCAAGGAGTTTATATACTCACCGTGGCCAACACGACCACTGGCTGCACCCAGACCGACAATGTAGAAGTGTTTTTGGAAACAAATATGCCGACCGATTTTGCCTTTGAACTGAAAAACCCGTCGTGCAAAGACAACGACGGTGCCATCACCTTTGGTCAGGTCACAGGCGGCGTCGGGCCTTACACCTACTCCATCAATGACGGCCAAACCTACTTGTCCTCCATTGATTTCTTGAAAATCACACCCGGCGAGTACGACCTTTGGATACAAGACGCGAATGGCTGCGAATTCCACAAAACGCTCGACGTGCCAAAAGCACCCGACCCCGATGTGACATTGATACCCGAATTCAGCATTGACCTCGGCGATTCGCTCCAAATAGAGGCCGCATTGCCGCAGGGCTATCCGCTTGCGCTGATTGACACCGTGATTTGGGCGCCGCTCGACGGGCTGACATTCGAGGGCAACACCATCCTTGATTTGCTCAACCCCATGGCCAAGCCGTTCAAGCCCATCGAGTACAAAGTCACCGTCATCAGCGGCGACGGCTGCCAAGCCACCGACCGCGTGATAATTCGGGTGGACAACGAGCCGCACATTTACATCCCCAACGTGTTCTCTCCGTGGAATGAGGATGGCGAAAACGACATCGTTTACATCTTTGCCGACGGCGACCAAGTCGTGAAAGTCAAATCGTTCCAAGTCTTTGACCGCTGGGGAGCCATGTTGTTCCAACAACAGAATTTCCAGCCGAACGACCCATCGCACGGATGGGATGGCCGCTATCGCGGCAAACTGCAAATCCCCGCCGTGTTTGTCTATTACGCTGAAATAGAATTGATTGACGGACGCACACTGCTCTACAAGGGCGACGTGACGCTGATGCGATAAGTATTGCGAATCTTCTGATTCGCTTTTCCGAGCCGCAAACCCTTTCTGGGTTTGCGGCTTTTGTTTTGAAAATAAATACCGCGTTTTCCATTGAATCCCTACTTTCGCACATCATTTTAAAAACAAAACCAACCACTCAACTTTCCAAACTATGGCAGATTTTCGCAAATATCTCCCCCTTATCCTGCTCGGCCTCGGTGCATTGCTCGTGTTCAGCATGTGCGGCTCCTACAATACCGCTGTTGGCAAAGACGAAGGCGTGAAAAGCGCGTGGTCGCAGGTAGAAAACCAATATCAACGCCGCGCTGACCTCATCCCCAACCTTGTGAACACCGTGAAAGGCTATGCCAACTTTGAGCAGGAAACACTGCAAAAAGTGGTGGAAGCCCGCGCTTCTGCCACGCAAGTCAAAATTGATGCGGGCAACCTCACGCCAGAAAACATCCAGCGTTTTGAGCAGGCGCAACAGGGACTTTCCAGCGCACTCAGCCGCCTGTTGGCTGTGGCCGAAGCCTACCCGGATTTGAAAGCCAACCAGAACTTCCTCGATTTGCAAAAACAACTCGAAGGCACGGAAAACCGCATCTCCGTGGAGCGCAAAAAATTCAACGAAACGGTGCAGGACTACAATTCCTATATCCGCAAGTTCCCGACCAACCTCATCGCCGGGATGTTCGGTTTTTCGCCAAAAGGTTACTTCCAAGCCGCTCCGGGTTCGGAGAAAGCACCCGAAGTCAAGTTCTAATTGTTGGTTATTGGCTATTGGTTATTGGTTATCGGTTGTTGGTACTTGTCAAGAACTATTGATGTGACAACAATTACCGGCTGCAGTTAGCAACCGATAACCAACAACCAATAACCAACAACCAATAACCAATAACCAATAACCAATAACCAGTTCTATGCTTTTCACCAAAGAAGAAGAAACCCGCATCGTGCAAGCCATCCGGGCGGCAGAACGCCGCACATCGGGGGAAATCCGCGTGTTTGTGGAGGACTTTTGCGACCGCGACCACCCAGTGGAGCGGGCAGCCGAGGTGTTCCACCTGTTCGGGATGTTCAACACAAAAGCACGAAACGGCGTGATGATTTACCTTGCCGAAAAGTCGCACCAATTCGCCCTGTGGGGCGATACGGGCATCCACGAGCGCGTTGGGTTCCAATTCTGGGAAGCCGAAAAACGTATCCTCCGAGAACACCTCCAACGCGACGAGGCAGCGGACGGAATGTGCCTCGTGATAGAACAAATCGGCGAACGCCTGCGCGAACATTTCCCGGCAGCAGAAGATGACAAAAACGAAAATGAACTTCCCGATGAAATCATCTATGGTTAAATGGTTGCTGGTTGCTGGTTGCTGGTTGCTGGTCACGCTGATGCCGGGGTTCGGCCAAAAAGCAGACGATGTGTTCCCGCCCAAGCCCGAGCCAGCCGTCTATGTCCACGACTATGCGGAGTGGCTCACGCCGCACGAGAAGGCAGTTTTGGAAGAAAAACTTGTCCGTTACTACGACTCCACCTCCACCCAAATCGTCGTGATGATTCGCCCCGACATCGGCGATTACGACAAGGCTTCTTATGCTTTTGAATTGGGCACGCGTTGGGGCATCGGGCGCAAGGACAAAAACAACGGCGTGGTGCTGCTCGTGAAAACCGAACAACCGGGGCGGGGCGCGTTTATCGCCACGGGCTACGGCGTGGAAGGAGCGCTGCCCGACATTACCGCCGGGCGCATCATCCGCAACACGATGATCCCCTATTTCCAGCGCGAACAATACGCACAGGGCATCAGCGCGGGCATTGACGACATTATCAGCGCATTATCAGGCGAGTACAAAAATGAAAAAGAAAGAAAGGCGATGCCTTGGTGGGTGCCGCTGCTCATTTTTCTCTTCGTTCTTGGGTTCATTGTTCTGATGGCCGTTTTAGCGAAAAAGCACGGCACAGCGTACACACATTCTGGCCCGATGACCTCCCGGCGCAACCGGCGCGGCGGCGGCGATTGGTGGATTGGCGGCGGCGGCTGGGGCGGCGGTGGAGGATTTGGCGGCGGTGGAGGCGGCTGGGGCGGCGGTGGCGGCGGCAGTTTTGGCGGCGGCGGATTTGGCGGCGGCGGATTTGGCGGCGGCGGCGCGGGTGGCGATTGGTAGCAGTTAACAATGGCGGTAGCCGATGTTTCCTCCCAATAACCAGTAACTGATAACCAATCACCAACGATGAGCGTTCAGCAAGCAGCCATTTTTGTAGCACATTCCGACACGCACGGTCAAGGCGTTTTTGCCGCCCGCGACATTGAGGAAGGCGAGGTGATAGAAGTTTGTCCCATTATTTTATTTCCAAAATCCCAACTTGCCAATGTGCGCGCCACGGTGCTCGACGATTATTATTTCGATTGGGGCGGCGAGGGCGAATGGTTCGCGTTTTGTCTTGGTTACGGCTCGCTTTACAACCATTCTTACGAACCAAACGCTGAGTACGGCATGGACTTCGAGGCGCAAACGATTGATTTTTATTGCATTAAACCTATCCCCGCCGGAGAAGAGATTTTTATCAACTACAATGGCGACGCGGACAACCGCTCGAAAGTTTGGTTTGAAAAAGATGTTGATGAAGGTTGATAAAAGTTTATCAAGGTTGATTTTATGAAAAAGCAACCGGAACAACTGACTTACGAATCGGCTTTTACCGAACTCCAGCAAATCGTACGCGACTTGCAGGACGAGGCCGTGGGCATTGACGAACTCTCCGCCAAAATAGCCCGTGCTGCCGAATTGGTGCGCTTTTGCCGAGAGCGGCTGCGGGTGACTGAAGAAGAAATCGGCAAGTTGACGAAAATCTGAACATCAAAAAATTTGTCATTTTGTAAAAATCC
>CAYZVM010000036.1:0-11181 GCA_964481485.1 uncultured Saprospiraceae bacterium
TCTTTCGCAATACAACTATCAGGACATATTGCGTATGTCTTGCCGTTCTTAACTTGGAAAGTAACGGCAGATACATGGAAACCAACTCTAAAGTCTGCGTTGCGCAGTTTTACTTCTCCACTTTCCCCGAACTCCGTAGTGGTAGAATCCCAACCATACCCCTTTGCTATTTCCCGTAGGTTTTGTGTCATCTCCCTGAATTTCCTTGCATCATCCTTTGCATCACGGGAATCTTTTACGTTATTACTTTCGTTGCTTTGTGTTTGCTCGTTAGTTGTTTCCTGTTTTGGTTTTGGTTTATCCAAATACCTAACGAGTGGGAAACACAACACTAGTGCAACCCCAATGATGATTAGTACATTTGTACGACTAAGATTTTTCACTTGTAAAACTTTTCGTCATGGAGAGCAAAGATATGAACAAGCTTATATTGTTGGGTGTGTTTATCGTCCTTGTTGTTCTCAACTGGATGGAGAGAAACCCTTTCACGACCGTCTGGATTTTGGCAGTGGTCGGATTCGTGGCGTACATTATATATATGAGTAGAAATCCCGAAGGGCCACCGGAGGAAGAGTAGGAATACCCTACACCTATATTATATAGGTGAAATGTCAATATACGGAAAAGGGGGTGGGGCTTCTGCCCCTACCCCCTCTTTTCGGTAATTTTTACAACGAAATCACTGTTATTTCACTGTTGGTCGGGATGACAGGATTTGAACCTGCGACCACGCGCCCCCCAGACGCGTACTCTACCGGACTGAGCTACATCCCGAAAATACTGATTATAAGCCATTTAGATTGCAAAAAAGGTCTTACCTTTGAGACCTCTAAAAGTTGCTTTCTACCCATCTTTACCCACTACAAGACACGCCCCCCAGACGTGTACTCTACCGGGCTGAGCTACATCCCGTAGCAAGAAGTGAGAAGGAGAGGGGTGAGAAAGCAGGCATAAAAAAACCTCGCTTTCTCACTCCCCTCAATTTTTTCACTTTGGTGGGTAATACAGGATTCGAACCTGTGACCTCACGCGTGTGAAGCGTGCGCTCTAAACCAACTGAGCTAATCACCCTTTGACCCGCCGAAGCCTTGGCGAAGGCGGGTTTCTCATTTTATGTCGGATCAACGGGATTCGAACCTGTGACCTCCACGATGTCAACGTGGCGCTCTAACCAACTGAGCTATGACCCGTGTTTTCAATTTTTCGCCCGCTCTTTTGCGAAGGGAGCGCAAAGGTACAACGCGCCTTGACAAAAAAACAAGTCGCGCTAAAAAATTCCCAACGCGGCGGAAAAAACAGTGCTTTGGAAAAACGCCCGACGTTTTTCTACCTTTGGCGCAGTCAAATAACAAACCTCTTCCTAACTTTTTTGACCGCGCAACAACCTGCAATGAAAGAGCAAATCCAACAACTTATTGCTGCCGGGCAAACAAAAGACGCCCTCAATCTTTTGGTGCAGATGGATCCCGACGCACTGCTTCTACAGGCACAGTACAACAATGGCGAAAAGCAATTCAATCTCGGGTTGATAGACTTCGGCGATTGGGGGCGCATTCAGGCGCGGGTCAATTTTGCGGCGCTGGAGATGGTGATGAAGCCCCCAACCTCAGGAGCCAGCGTGCCTACAAATCCTGGTACTCGCCCTCCAGCGAGTACTTCCAGCGAACAACCACAGACCGTCAAGGCGAGCGTGTTTATTTCATATAGTCATCGAGACAAAGAAATGGTAGATAAGATTGCCAAACACCTCAAGCAGCAAGGAATTGAGGTCATTATTGACCGCGAGGTAATAAAGGCGGGGCAATCTATCCAGCAATTCATCGAGCAAAGCATTAAAAAGAGCCATTTCGTGCTCTCGGTCGTGTCTTCCAATAGCCTGAAATCTGGTTGGGTGAGCAAAGAAAGCCTCGCTGCTTCTTATGCCGAATGGCTTGATGAAAAATACTTTGTGCCCGCTCGGTTGGACGACGAATTCCTCCAGCCCGCATTCCAAGTCACGGCCGTCCGCGCCATCAATGAACAATTGGAATCGTTGCGCAACACCATCAAAGAGTTAGAGGAGTTGGGGGGAGATGCCCGTGATTTGCAAAATGACATCGCTCAACTTGTTGATTTGAAAAACAATTTGCCCAAAGTAATTCGCAAATTGAAAGAGGTGCATACCGTTGATTTAAAAGAAAATAACTTCGACGACGGCCTCGCAGAAATTGTGTTGGCCATCAAAGGAAGCTGAGCCTCCCACCCATCACACTATATTATTAATCCTAACTTCACACAGGCTTAACACCCACCGGCATGGTGCGGGGTACTTTTGTGCGTTCTTTCAGCACAGAAATTATATGAAAGCATACCCGCGCCACATTGCTCCACTCGCCCATTCTACACTCGGTCGCTCTTTTCAGTCACTTGGGCACTCTCCTCTTTCTGCTTCAGGTTCTACACAGGATGGGTCGCTTTCCTCGGCGCGGGATTTCTCAAACACTTTTTCCAACATAGATAGGCAAGCCCAACAGCCTGCCCGTCACTTTTTTTATTTGAAACACGCTTTTTGAAAACACCGCCCGACATTAAATTATGAAACGCGAACTTGATATCGTTGTCATTTCAGACACCCATCTCGGCACCTACGGCTGTCATGCCCGCGAATTGAACAACTATCTGAAAAGTATTCAGCCGCGCACCTTGATACTCAACGGCGACATCTTCGACATTTGGTATTTCAAAAAAAGTTATTTCCCGAAAGACCACCTCGAAGTAGTGCGCCGCATCATGAAAATGGCGGTGAACGGCACGAAAGTCTATTACCTCACCGGCAACCACGACGATCTGCTGCGCAAATTCGGCGAGCTGTCGTTCGGTCTCTTCCACCTGCGCAACAAACTCGTTTTTCAGGTGGACGGTAAAACGCACTGGGTATTTCACGGCGACGTGTTCGACGCGAGTGTGCAACGCGCCCGCTGGCTCGCCAAACTCGGTGGCGAGGGCTACGATATGCTCATCCGCATCAACCGGACGATCAACTGGGTGCGTCGCCTGTTCGGCTTCGCGCCGGTATCATTTTCCGCCAAAATCAAAAAAAGCGTGAAAGGCGCGGTGAAATACATCAGCGACTTCGAGGACACAGCCATCGAAATCGCTTCGGAAAAAGATTACGACTGCGTCATCTGCGGACATATTCACCAGCCGCAAATGCGTGAGGTGGAGGCTAAAAACGGCAAGAAAATCAAGTATTTGAACAGCGGCGACTGGGTGGAACACCTCACCGCGCTCGAATTTTCAAACGGCAATTGGTCGCTCTACCAATACGACGAAACGGAATTCAATGTGGTGAGCCCGCGCCTGCAAGTGCCAGAACGCGAGCCGAAAATTTACACCCTCCGCCGCGAAGAAGTGGTGCCGGAATTAAACGGAATGGCGGCGTTTGAAGCGATTTAAAAAAAACAGCAAAACAGCGAAATGAAAAAGTGAAAACGATCAACCTGCCTCCGCCAAGGCTGCGGTGAAATGATGAAATGCCCGCCTCTGCCAAGGCTACAGCGGGTGAACCGGAGTGGACAGGATTCAGGCAATTGCGCTCCGGTTTGTTTTGAATTTCATAAATGCGACTTCATACACTTAGAGTTTTAGCATGAAAAGGCCACGCGATTTGTCATCGCGTGGCTCTTTTTTTCCACATCCGTCCACGCCCTCAACGAGCAGGATGCATTGGAAGGTTTGGAAGAAGAGCCTTGTGATGCAGAGTGCTGCTCGACATCAATATGCCAGTGCTGAACACTCTCAGCAAGGCTCAAAACAAGTCTTTTAATTACCCTTTGCTTTTGGTAGTGCAGCGCCGAAATCTTCCAGTTCACTTAAGATGTTTTTTGCCACCGCCCCTTCTGCTGGTTTTTTAACAATAAGCAGCGTCCCTCCATATTTTTTCAACATCTCTTCCAACTTTCCTTTTTGGTTTGTTGCATGGGCATTACCCAAAGTCGTGATCATGGGAGGCGGGGTCTGCTTTAATGCATCTTCTAGATTTTTCAACATGAATAGTTCTCTTCGCCCGCCCCACACCGTGAATGGCTCATCACTGTTTTTTGTCAAATCGTCGGCTGCCATATCTTCCGGGGTCGCATTTGCCTTAAAATTCAGGTAGCCTATATTCTCGATGGATTTTCTAAATCCAGAGAAGTTGTCAAGCAATTCTTTTGTATTAAATTTAGCGAGCAAATCCTTCAGGCCTGAACGGTATGCCCGATAGTCCTTTTTCATACTGTCCAACAATTCTTGGAGACCTGCCCTATTGGCACTGTCTAAGAAGGCTTTTGCAGCGGTGAGTTCATCGTTTATTTCTTTTTCTATTCCTGCTTTATCTGTCGGGTTTGGTTTGATGCCCTCTATTGTGCGCATTATTTCTTCCAGTTCATCGAGTCTTTCTAGTTGGCCTATATTCGGATTTTGAGAGTCTATTTTTGCCAAATCTTTTTCTAAACCGATAAAAAACCGAGCCATAGACTGAGCGCTCCTGACCCAAAAGTTCTCCAATGCTTTTCCCGTTGCATCACCCGAATATTTCTTATGCGAGTTTGGGTCTTTTGAGTTCTGAGGAATATCGGCATCTGCCATCCCAAACAAACTTCTTTCAAAAGCCCCTTCAATAAGGCGATGGCTGATATTAAGGGCTTTGACAAAATCCTCTCTTACATCATTGTGTTCTTCACCAAAAACTACTGGGCCTTTACCGTTGAGATTCATCCATCGCCCATTCCATATCCCTATTCCTTCCAATTTTCCTTTGTTTTTCATCCAGTTGTTCAGTTCGTCAGCCGAATTGAACCAAACGTCTCCAACTGTTTTTCCAAACTGGTCTTCTATAAGTTTATATAATCGCCTGTTCTGATCGCTTTTTTCCACGTCCATCACTTTTCCCCCTATTAATATCTTTCTTCGTTCTCCTATTGCTTTTTGTTTTGCAGCCAAGAACTGGTCAGTTGCGTTGAGCTGGTCTTTCATCCGTTCTGCAGCATTTTTCTTGCCACCTGTGTTTCTGTTGTGTTTGTTCAAGTAGGCATCAACGGCTGCGAGCAATCTGCGCTTGAGGCCTTCTGCTGTTGTCAAATCAGCGGGGCTGTCCGTATAATTGTCCAAACTTTGTCTGTAGGTATTTAAGTGGGCATGATAGGCATCGAGAGCGGCTAACATATTCTTATATTGTGTGCTTCCGGTCAGTTTGCTGTCCTTGCCTAGCCCTTCGCGCAGTTCGGCGCTCTCCATGACGGCGTTCACAACTGGCGGTGCATCGGCCGCTATCGGTGCCAATCGGAACTGGAGGTTTGCCTGTTGTTTTGCAAAAAGGCCGCTCCGGTTCACGACCGGCGTGGTGGTCAGCAGTTCAAGTTTATATTGGGGTTTGTTATTGTCGCTCCGCGCTTCTTCGTTCATGTCGGCGACCATTTGCTCCAATTGGGACAGAACATCTTCCGAATCGCCGTTTTTTGCGCTCACGGCTATTTCTGTCGGCAAATTGCCGTCATTTTCGATAGCCGCCCGGAGGGCATCGTTCAAGGCAGATTCGCCTGTTGGGGTCGTTTGGGTAAAGTTGATGTGCATTACTCTTTTGGGTGCACCTCCCTCTGCATCGGATTTGCTGAAAAACATTACTCCGACCTTGCCGTGCAAAGATGGATGTGAAGTAATTGCCTCGCCCGGGGCAATATTCGTAGCATTGTCAGCATCCAAAAAGGAATTCAAATGACCCTGCGCCATTGATTGAGTCAAGGAGGTGCCTTGCCCCAACCTTGCTTTTATTTTGTCAATCGCCGCACGGATTTTGCTTTTGCTGCGCTGTTTGGTTTTGGAGAATTTTTTCTTTCTCTTTTTTGCCATGGTGATACTTAGATGTTGGCTCTTAGATTAATCCAAGGATTGCCCGTTCATAATGATCCCCTTGATGAAACACTTCTATGACATTTTCATAGTTTTGGGGATTATGGTTGACAGCTTCCACAAAACGGTCGCGGTGATCGCGGTCTGCTACATAGATGACCAAACCTCTTTGCGACATATCTGCCAACACTCGTAGGTCTTCATCCCGGAGGTAATATCCTTCAATTGCCACGCTGTCCGAATAAGCCCGCATCAGTGCATCAAAATGCGCTTCTGTAAATGCCCTGAACGGGCTTTGCGTGGCCGTTGCCTCGGCCTGATATTGTGCGTAATCCAATTGGATTTGCCCGGCACTTTCAGGCAATTTATCCATCAGCAGGTGCAGGTTTTCGAAAACCAATTCCCGAAGCCTGCTTGTTTCAAGTTGCAACAGCAGTTGAATAAATTCTTCGTGGGTGGTTACATTACGAACAGGCTCCTTCAAGTCAACAACGTTGATTGCATTGGATTTCAAAATTTCTCCCCGCAGTAAATTTCGGAGTGCATGGGTTGTCTCTTGCCCATCCAAGAGCAAACTGGCTATGGCTATTTTGATATCTTCTAGCCTTTTTTGCATGTCGGTTTGTGTGGTTTGGCTTTTTTCCCATACATTTTTCAGCAGTTGGGGCAGACCTGGGATTTGGGAGTTCATATTTTTCCAAAGCGCCAACATATCTTGACCCAGCCGCTGAGTTGAGCCAATTTGGATGAGCAAAGCATTGAGCAAAAAGATGAAACGCTCGCGGTGCGGCCCGTTCCTGCGCTCAAAAACTTCCCGGGAAAGGTCGCGTCTGATTGCTGCATGGTTATCGGCTGCGAAGACGCCATTTCTGTTGGGAGAGCCGTTGACTGCATGAATACCGCAATTGCCGCTGCCGGAAGTGGTGAAGACTTGAAGTCGGCGGCCACTGGCGTCGCTGGCGTCGTAGGTTTGTCTTGGCTGTTGTTTCTGGCTGTCGCCGTCTTTGTTGCCTGTGTTTGAGCCGCTTGTGTTCGAGCCGCCCGTTCCCGAATCACCTGGTTTTGAGCCGCCCGTGTCGCCCGTCTTGTCGCCGTCACCTTTGCCCAAGTCGTCGCCGGAGGGAGTGCCGGGTTGGGTTGAAGTAGCTGTCGTGACGGGGATATGCTGGCTCTCGACCAATATTTGCGCCCATGCTTCTTTTTCGGTGAGCAGGTCTTTTCCGGGTTCCGCTACGATTGGAAGCCCGTTTTTTTGGAGTTCCCCGACAGGTAGGTAGGCCATAAGCACTTTGTACATGATGAGACGGCTGAGACGACCGTTTCCATCGGTGAATGGGTGGGCGGCTACGAGTGCCTGCTGGACAAAGGCAGCCAGCCGGTACACGGCTGCGACGTATTCTTGTTGGCTGAGATGCTGACCGACGTATAGAGCGAGACTCTGTTCGAGGGCGATGCTGAACTCATCAAGAGATTCGTTCAGGTCAGTGAGCATGACATTTTCTTGTCCACTAATCGGGTGGCCGTAACTGACTTCATATTTCTGTGTGTCGGCGTTGTAATCTTTTATTTGCTTTATTTGTCGGGTTTCGTGTAAAAAAGAAACCATGTGCTCGTCAGGGATGGCTACTCTTGAGGCCGCCAGTTGTTCTTCCAAGTCTTTTGCTTGCTTTACAGTTTCCGTCGTACGCCGCACGCGCTTCAAATTGGTCAATTGCGATTCCAATGATTTGATTTCGCGGAGTTTTTCATCAAGGCTTTCCAAATAATTTTTTTTCCCCATCCGGCCTTTTATAGACTGAATGGGCTGGCCAAAACTTCTCTTTCTCACCCATTTTATGTAGTCGTTCAATTCTTCCGAACTGGCTTCTAAAGTGGGATAGACGAGCAAGCCGTGCGCTTTGAGGGCTTGGCGCTGTGCTGCGTTCAGGGTTTGGAATTCGCCCCATCCAGTTTCAAAATCCCGGATAGCGTCTTTGTGGAGCGCACCTTTTTTATCCCGTGTTTTAAGACCGAGAAAACATTCTTTCAGTACTTTCAGGGTGAGGATGTCGCGGCGGGGATGCCTGGTTTGCATGATTTCTGACCATGCCTTGTGTGTTTCTTCGCCATAAATAGATTCTAAGGGAATGTTGTCGGTTTCCCGCCTGCCGTTCAATTCTATGCCTGCGGTCTCGAGTTGAGCGCCAGTCAAAGTCTTGGCGCCCTCGAACAGTTTTCTGTGCCGGGCGTCCACGAGGCTGGCAAGGAGACAGGGGGGGAGGATGCTGAGTTTTCCCTCGCGCGCTGGCAGCCCGATATTGGGAATGTCGTCTGTGAGCAATTGCTGCACACCGCCTTCGACTTCTTCCAAGACGTAGCCCACATCGTACAACGGAATGCCTTTTTTGTCTTTTCTGCCGGCGTTGAACTCGAATCTAGATTTAACTACAAATTGTGCATGTGCCGGAAAGAGCACTTCGCGCTGGTACCATTTGTTGGTGCCGGTGACGAGCTGGATGAAACGCCCGCTGCGCGGTTTTTGAATGGCAAAAAAGGTGAGATCTTCTTCTTTTTTGCCAAAGCCCTCACTGGCCATAGAGCCACGCGAACACGACCACAGCGCCATTGGGGAAATCAAGGTGCCGGGGTGGTGCATCGGCTCGTCGCCGGATTTCCACCTGAATACCCAAGAGTCGGCGGGTACGGGTTGCATCACGGTGTGCGAAAGAGCCAATTGGGCTGCAAGTATCCGATACGCCTGCTCCAAATCATTGATTTGCCATGGAGTATCAATGGCGCTGTATTTCCCAAACTCAGTGTTGGCATAGTCGTACAAGGCCATCAGGAGTTTGCCGGCATCTTCTTTTAAAGTTCTTTTAATGTTGTCAGAATATTCATTTAGCACCAACCCCGTGTTTTCGGGGTAGTCTTCCGTGCGTTTCAAGATTTCAAGAGCGTGTCTGACAGATTCAACTGCGGCTAACACGGTGGCGCGTTTTTCTTCGATGTCGAAGGTGGGTTTCCAAGTCGCGAGGGTGTCTTTAATGATCTGTTCAACGTCCCTTCCTTGGGCAGGGGCAAATATTTGCCGCATCAGGTCTGCGATTATGATTTCCCGATCGCCAAGCCATTTTTTGTTCGCGTTTGCGTGGTGCAACAAAGCCGCCAAATACAGACCGGGGTCTTTGGCTTTCTTGTATTTTGCTAGTAATTCCCTGAAGTCGTCATTTGATGAGGCGGCCAAAATCTCTTCGATTTGACGGGTAGAGAGTTCAGCTATGATGACAGAGGGCGCTTGCAGCCGCAGGGTTTGGTCGGCAATGGGCTTGCCAGTGTATTTTTCGAGGCCTATTTTGCTGGCACGCACGCCCCAGTCCTTGAGCAATTCGGTTTGAAACGTGTGTTCCGAATACAGATTTTCCACCGTAGGTTCGAGGTCTTTCAGCTCATCGTCGGAGAGATTGTTGACTGTTACACCGAAAAACTGGTGTACCTTTTTGACTTCCGCTTTTGTCTTTGTCTTTTTTGGCCGTTTATCGGACTTGCGGGCACCCGCCCTTCCACGCTTGCGGCCTTCGGCATCGTCGCCAGCGCTTTCGGGCGTTTCATCGTTTTCTTCCCTGTCTTTTTCGGTTTTCTTCTTTTTACGCTTTTTTGGCGGGTCGTCGTGTTCGCCCTTGCCTTTTTTGAAAGGTTTGCGCGGGTCGTCGCCATCATCATCACCGTTGCCGCCAGCGCCCGTCCGTTCCCCTTTGCGGTCGCGTTTGTTGCCATCCCCGCTTGTTCCGCGCCCTGAACCTGACTCGCTGGAGTCGGAGCTGCCCTTTCCACTGACTTTCGGATTTTTGTCTCCTCCCGTTCTGCCGAACGTGGTCATCGGCAGTGCCGTTTCTTTTTCATCTTCGTCTTCATCAGGGGCTGTACGCGGCCGTTTTGCGGGGCGAGTGGAAAAACTAAAGGCTCTTGTCCGTCCGCGTTTTTTCGAGGGCTCTTCTTCCACGTTGGTAATTTCCAACGACGCATCGCCGGTGCTTTCTTCAAGGGCTGCAAGCGTTTCCCGCAGTTGTGTTTCTATTTCTTCCTGCTCAGCTTCCGCCTGCACGATGATTTCGTCGGGAAAAGGGTCTTGTATTGCCGCCCCTTCGGGGCCTAAAATGGCAGCCTGGAGGGCATTGCCGAACAAAGGGGGGCTTAAAGCCTCGTCATTTTCGAGTGTCACAAAGAGTTTACTTTGTTTTTCCGCCTCAAACCGTATGATTTTTACCGCATTGAAGAGGGTTTTGAGTTTGGGGGTGTTTCCTTCGTAACGCTTGAATTTGCCGGGCGACTTGAACCTGGCCATGAACGGCAGGGTGATGTCGGAGGCTCTCAGTTCTGTGGTTGTTATGCCGCTCCTGATGCTGCGGTCGAAGGGGACGTGGGAGTGCTTCCCAATCCCTTTCGAAGACGTCTTGTTTTTGTTGTTTGAGCGTCTTTTCTTATTTTTTGGCATATCGCAGCTAGAATTGTTGGGTGAAAATTTTTCCCGCCACCGGCAAATGGAGATCAATAGGCAGGGCGCAAACCTTGGGTTTTTTCAAACACCAATTTTTCTGCTCAAATACCACCGCCATTCTTTGTCAACTATATGTCGTCCTCGTCGTCAATAATTGCAAATTGCCGTTCGGCCAATTTGTCATCCGTCGCGTCGCGGTGCTGATCGAAACTGTAGCGGCGGGTTTCGATTTCCTTGCCGGTTTTGTCGCGTATGCTGACGGTCACCTCGAACCCCGTCGGGAAGGCTAAGCCGTGAAAATTTTGCGCACCGGGCCGGTACTTTGGTTCGACGGTCATGTGTACCTGCGGGTTTTTCTTCGCCAGGTCGAGTATGCCTATTTCCATGTTGCGCCAAAGTCCGTTGGACTGTAAGTTGGCCCACTGTGGGACGATGTTTTCCGGCACGTCCGGCCCGCCCAATTCGAGCGCGATGAGATGGCCTTTTTGCACGTCAATAGCGCCCGTGTTGCGTTTGTTGTCCATTTTTCGCTTTTTTGGAGCTTCGGACTGGCTGACGCGAAACATGGAAATCGGCTCCGGCGCACTGGGGCGGTCCGTCGTAATGGTAGGCAAGACGAGAGCCTCGATTTTGACCGGGCGCAAGATGTTCTCGCCAGTTAGAGGAATGGTGACTTTTTCCAATTGGACGACGACTTCTTTGCCCTGCGGGCGCTTTTTATCACCAAATTGCTGGAGGAATTTCCGCTGCTCGATTGGTCCCGCCGTCGCGGGTGCGGTTGGTGGCCGGGGGGGTGTGGCAGGGGGCCAGAGGCGCGTGGGGGGGCGGGTCAGCGGAGG
>CAYZVM010000036.1:11191-35303 GCA_964481485.1 uncultured Saprospiraceae bacterium
GGGCCCCGCGGGGGCGGGGGCGGGGGGGCCGGGGGCGCCCCCCCACCCCCCCGCGACGGCAGGTTTTGGTTCGGTACGCGGACGTTTGATGCCGCCTGACGGGGTTTGGGGGCTGGAAGCGTCGTCGCCGTCCGAATCGCTGTCGTCCGACCTACTGCTGCTGTCTGAATCATCGTCGGATTCGCTCGGGGCAAAATCCGAGTCGGCTGCCTCGTCATCGTCGGGCAAGTCCTCATCCAAAAATCTTTTTCTTTTTAAAGGAGGGTCGCCGCCGACGGCACTACTGGACGCACTGCTTGCGGCGGCGGCGGCTGCCACCGCTGCCGCAGGAGGCAATCCGGGTTCGACAAGGGTAGAATTGAACTGCACCGCCAGCCGGTCGTTTCTTCTATCAACAGTCATCCTGCGCCCGATGCGGTGGTAATTACCATTTTCGAAAGCCACATCGAGCACATCCTCCACGGTGTCGATGAGGGTGTCTTGCACCCCCCTTTCCTCGGACGGCTTGGGTTTGGGGATAGAAAAAATGATTTCGTTCGGCAATTCACCGCCGTCCTCCAGCATGGGTTTGAGCAAGGCTGTACGCAATTGATCGCGGTCGGGCACGACACCCGTCGGCACCTGTACGAGGGCGCGTTTCGGCGTCAAAGGCGTCTCCTTTTGTGGGGCAAAAAGCGTAACCGAGGACACGCCCGGAAAACTGCTCCCGCCCGAGGTGCCGTATTGCCTGCCGCCTTCTGCCGAAACATCGTCGCCGTCCACGCCGAGCTGGGAAAGGGTGGTTTGCAGGGTTTTCTTCGAAAGATCGACCTTCGGCAGTGGAGAAGCGCCGGAACTGCCGCTCGCAGCGGTCGCCGTAGCGATGAGGCTCGGCTTGGAGACGCGGACATCTTTGGTCTTGGGTTTTTTATTGCGTTTTTGCGCCCCTTTTTTCGGCTTGCCCATGCGTGAAAACAATTGGTTTGAATTTGAAAAAAGTATTGTATAGAATCGAGATTGGGAAAATTTGGCTTCCGACTACCGGGATTCTTAATGGCCAAATTTTCCCAACCTCGGTTCCGCTACACCTGCGCCTTGTACCCCATCACCAAACTGATATTGCTCAGCAGCGCTTTGTTGCCTTTTACGTTGAAAGTCAACGCAGTACCTTTGTTACTGATACTGAGTCCGCTGGTGTCAATGTACTTCCCGTCTTTGAGCGTCATATCCGAGTCGCCATTGACGACCATGCTGACCGAGCCGGGCGCAGAGAGGTCAAAGCGGGCAAAAATGCCCGTTATCTTGTTGCTGCTCATGTTGGGGAACATCTCGCGGGTGAAGCTCAACTCCAAATCTTTGCTGTCGCTTTCGAGGAACTCGCTCCACTGGTCGGAGAAGGTTTCGGCCACGTTGAACATCACGCCCGTGAGGTAGGGCTTCAACAGCCCTTTTACCGCCTGCCCGAACACTTGTCCCCCTTGCAAGGCCGTGTATTTTACCTGAATGACAACATTGGTGAGCTGGCTCAAATCGTAGGAACCGCGTTTGCCGTTGAGTTCAAGCCGCCAGTCGGACACCGCGCCGGTACCCTCGAAGGGCAAGTACCGCTCGCTGTCGAAGCGCAGTTCGAAGAGGCCGTTGTTCTTTTCGCGGTCTTCCACATCCACGTACGAAAGGGCAATCTGCTGGTTGGGCCGCCAATCGCTGCGGATGCTGAGCGGCGGCTGGTCTTTCGGATTGAGCAGGAATTTGACGGCTTTCGTATCTGGCTCGAGCACGGTTTTGTGCGAAAGTTGGGTCAGCGTGGCGTTCACGACTTGGTCTTCCATGCCCTCGAAAGAGATGGAGATGGTTTTGATTTGGCGGTTGTAATGCCCCTGAAAATCATAGTCGTACATCGCCTCCGTCAGGCTGAATTCGCAGCGGCCCCGGCTTTTGAGTTGGAGGAATGCCAGCGGGTCAAGTTCGAGCAGCGACACGGGCTTGGTTATTTCAAGCCGGCGGGCATCGGTCTCGATGAAGGCTTTTTCCATGCGGTCGAGGTCGTAGGCCAAACTTTGCCCGACGAGCAGTCCCTTGCGTCGGCTGTCCCAATAAGTCGGCTGGATGTAGTTGACCTCGCTTTCCTTTATGCCGCGCTCAAACTGGAATGCGCGTTCGGCGTATTTGGCCATGTCGTAGGCCAATTTGTAACACTGGAAAAACAGCCCGGAGAGTTTGCCCGCCATCCAGAGGTAAAGTTGCTCGTTGGTGAATTTTTCCTTGTAGAAAGTGGCGACGGCGCCGTTTTGCTCGATTTCTTTTTCCAAAATCTCGGCCTCGCGCTGGGCGATTTGCAGTTGGAATTCTGCTCCGGCAATTTGCGCCTCTATTTGGCGGGCGTCGCTGGCGGCCATGTCTTTTTGCAAGCCCCAGTCTTGGTTGCTGCGTTCGTTCTGTGCTTTTATGCCCGCCGCTTCGCCGCCCATGCTCAGGGCTTCACCCCCGGTTTCGAGGGCTTCTGCAAAACTCTCAAGGCTTTTGCCTACATGATCCCCGCCCGTTGTGACACCAAACATAAATACGCCAAAGGAAGACTTCGGGAACAGATGGGCGATACCGCTCGCCACTTTAATGATGGCCGATGCGCCTTGCAGGGAAGCACCCGCGATGATGAGTCCCAACTGCGTAGATTCAAGCGAGTTGAGGCCGCCGTTTATCCACTGGCCGTAGCGGGTTTCGCGGAGGCGGGCATTTGAGAGGCTCTCTTTGAGCGAATCAATGTTCTTTTTGGCTTCCTCAATGTTGGCGACCCGGATGGAGCGTGTCATGCCGTGAATGATGCCTTCGTGCCGGTTTTGCAGGATGCTGAAGGCTTCGCCGTCTTTCTTTTCGAGCGCGCTGAGCAGTTCGCTGCTAAGTTCGTTGAGTTTTTGTACCAACTGCTGCGCCTTGTCGAACATGAATGCGAAACGGTAGTGTGGCACTGAAACACCTAAACTTGCGAGCGCGGCCTCGAAACCGCCGCCCCCGGCAGCGGCCTGCACCAATGCCATCGGGTCTATGGGCGGCTGGAACAGCGGAAGGGGCTGTGCTTCGCCCATGATATTGAGGCAATGCCGGATTTTGTAGAGGCGGTCTTCCACCCTATCCCAGTATTCGATGAACTGGGTGTTTTCGGGCGAGAAGAAATAGACGGAATGGGTCAGTATCGTGTCGTGCACGGTGCCGGCGGCCAATTTGGCGGAACTGGCGGTGTGTGCGTCGAGGGCGTTTTCCAAAGCGAGCAAAGCCTTGTTCTGGGCGGCGTTTTTTATCAAGTTCAGCAGCCCGCGGTAATTGGTGTTCTGCTCGGGCAGTTTTTTCACGCCGAGGTTTTCCGGCTTGTCGCCCAGCATATCGTAAGCCAGCACATAGAGCATACGCGCCTCGTTGATGCTTTCCATCGTATATTGTCGGAAAAGCATATCGCCCCAGTCGAGCAGGTTGTCAATATAGCTCATGACGATGGCCTTGCGGTAAGCGACGGTGCGCAGCGCGGCGATAGTGTGGGGGTCGAAGGGGTCGTCGAGATAGGCCCTGATTTCGGCATCGGTGTAGGCGCGGGGCTTCAGGTCTGCATTTGCCAGGTATGCTTCGCGGAAGGGCAGATATTTCCAGAAATCCGACTTTTGGGTGGGGTCATAGATGTATTCGTACCAAGTTTTGGCTGCCTCAAATTTTTGGTTCGAGTTGAAATACTGCGCCAGCAGGAAGGGCGCGTGGAAGAAGATTTCCCAGTAATATGGCCCGTTGGCACTGTAAAAATCGAGGTGGTCGCTGACGGGTAGGATGTTCACCTTGTTGGGGGCTACCTGAATCATGGTGGGCGCCGACGAGTTTGCTTTGTCGCTGAAAGAAGGCACCTCGTCCAGTTCCTGCGTTTCGAGCGCCAGCAATTTTGGCAGGCCGCCGCTGAACAGGCGTTCGTTGAGCTTGTAGCCGGTGCCGGTGGTCAGGCGGATGATGTCGAAGCGCGCGGAATCTATCTCGTAAGGTGTGGCTTTGCCGTCGCTGGTTTCGTATTCGAGGTACTGGCCGGCCTTGAACAAATAAAGTTTGCCCGAGGTATTGAGCGTGGCTTCAAAGCCATTCTGGAACAGGCCGGGAATGTTGCCCCAATTGCCCTTGACTTTTTTCGGCGCGGGCAGCACGTCGGGTTCGGCAGTGCCAGAGAGTTTGTAATACTGGTCTTTTGCGAAAAGATAAACCAGGTCGTTTTGGACAAATGCGGCGTCTATTTCAGCGGGCATGGGTTTGGGATAGCCCGCGTCGGCAAACTCGCCGACCGTGCCCAATGGGCTGATGGTGTACCTGAAAAACATCTTTCCGCTGAGCAGAAAAAGTTTTTTGTCGCGGATGTAGGCGGCGTCCACTCCTTTCTCGGCAATGCTGAACGCGACGCTTTCCCAAAGGGGTTTGGTGTTTTGCTCGGCGTTCAGATTGTCGGAAGTCCTGAATTTTGTGTCTTTGAAAAAATAGGTTTTTCCGTCATTGCCCACAAAAGCCGCGTCGAGGCGGTCCAATTTGGGCAGGTTCTCGCTGTTGGTAGAAAGTTGTTTGGGGTAGCCATCGTCCATCGAATCGAGGTTCGAGCCGGAATAGCGGGCGTACAGATTGCCTTTTGTGAGGAAGAGTTTCCCGTCGCGGATAAAAGCGGAGTCCACCCGGTCAATCGTCTCGGCAAGCCCCCAACGGTCAGAAATATTGGGTTTGCTGGCCCATGTTGCATCGCTGATGGTGGGAAAAGCCGCCGGAATCGTGCTTTGCTGGTGGTACTTTTTGCCTTTGAAAAGGTACAAATTGCCGCCCTGCGTAAATGCCGCGTCCACCGTTGTTTGTCCTTCGGTTTGCTTGACCACGGCCCCTTGCTCGTTGACGTAGGCGACTTCAAACATATTGGGATTGGTGTTGGCTTCGCTCACGGTTTTGGCAACCGGGTTGATTTCGAAGCCCCTGCCCGGGTGGTGGTGGATGAAGATTTTGCCGTCTTTTGTATAAGCACCTTCGATTTTGAGTGTCTTGTACTCATTTCTTTTGGCTGCCGTCATCGCCACGCCCAAGTCGTCGAGCAGGCCGGCTAAATTGGAAGGCTTTGGATACTCCGGGGCGATGTGGTCGAGTTGGCCGCCGGTGTATTTGACAAACTCTTCGTTGTTGAAAAGGTACACGTCGTTGTTGAGCGAAAAGGCGGCCACGACTTTGCTGCGGGCAGGGTCGGTGAAGGAGTTGGCCTTCAATTTGCCCCAGCGGTTTTTTACTGTTTCGGACGCGATGCCGCCGTTGAGCATATAGCTGGTGCCGTTGAAAAACAGCAGATTCCCGTTTGGCATTCGCACGCCGGCGTCAAAGCCCGTCCAACCGGCTGCGAGCATGGCGCCGAAGTGCGGTGCCGTTTGGTTGGGCAACAAAGCCAATTGCTGGAGGGTAAAGGGACCACTCCGGGCGCTCAACTCGTACTTGTTTCCGGTAAAAATCAAACACTCGTTGCCGTTGAAAAAGAAAGTCAGGTTGCCGTCCACGAGCGCCGTGTCTTTGCGGACGACGACGGGGCCAGGGTTTTGTTTGCCCCAACGGGCATCTATCGGCAACTCTGTTCCGGGTTTTTGGGACGTGACGTACACGTTGTTTTTGAAGAAAAAACGCTCTGTGCCCAATTCAAACGCGGCGTCGAGATTGGCCCAATTGGGGAACGCCGGGTTGTCTGCCACCTTTTGCGGGTGGACGGTGATTTTTGGCACAGAAGGCTTCACCAAAAAACTGCCGCCTTTGTGGTCGAAACTGAACCAGGGGCCGTCGGTGGAATTTTCGTAGGTGGAAAGCTGCACTTCGCGCTTGATGGAGATTTTTTCTGTGCTGGCAAAAATGCTCTGGAATACCTGCAAACCTTGGTTGCTGAAAACTGGCTTGTTTTGCAACTCTACAGTATAGAGCTCCGGGGTGAGCGAATAGGCGGCACTCGTCTGCGTGACAGTATTGTAATAAGCCCTGGCATCCGCCAAGTGTTTCTCCAAATCGGCGATGGCTTGCGCAAAAAATGTGCTTCCCAACGAGTTTCCCCACGATTTCAAGGTGTTGATGTTGGCCTCTATTTGGGCCAACTCCGCGCTGGCTTCTTTCGACATCACTGGCTTCCAACCGTAAGCGCAATTGACAATGATGTTCTCGTGCTTCTGATTTTCCAACAGGTTGGAGTTCTCTACAAAGAGTTCAAAGTCGGTGATTTTATACGACTCTACGATTTTGGTGTCGAGCAATTGCGGTGAAGCCCACTCCTTGTTCAGGTTGTAGAACGAGAAGAAAATCTTGATTTCGTATTCCTTTTCGCTCTCCGACGAGTAGTTGGAGCCTTCGTTGACGATGACTGTTTTGCTTGAGTCTTTCAGGCGCTCCTCCAATTTCCCCCAGAACACGAAAATCCGCCCGAAGGCAAAAACGGGATGCACCCGCTTGGCGTCAATCATGTTGTTGAAAGGTCGCCAAGCCTCCCACTGAACGGCATCTGTGTTGCCCCCCACAAACCGTGCGGTTCGGTAATAGTAGCGGGGCGGCTCGGCTTTGGTGTGGCCAAACAGCACCAATTGTTTGTCGTCGAGCACTTCTGGGTCGTCATATACATAGCCGCCCGCTATTTTGAGGCGCGAGACTTCCGTGTATTCGTCCAGGTACTTTTTGTAAACGCGCAGCACGGCCTCGTCGGTCACTTCGTTTTGCAGCAGGTCTTCTTCCAAGGTTTTGAAAGCAGGCGTTTTGGTGTCGCGCAGTTCAGGGCGGATAAAATTCTCTGGATACAAAAACACCTTTCGGTTGGCTTCCCACACCCGGTAGTTTTTCATCCATTGCCACCATTTTTTCAGTTGGGCGCGGGTTTTTTCGTCCTCATTACCCGTCAAGTCCACTTCTTCCAAATTGACAAAGTAGCGGTGGAAATAGAGTTGAATGGCGGCGGTGGCTTCCAATATCACGGAGGTGTTGCCGCAGCTGCCCATTTCCACATCTATCAGCAGCATCTCGTAGAGGTCGCGGGCATCGCGGAGTTGTGGGATTTTGGAGCCATTCCCGGCGTTTGCCTGATTGATGCGCACGATGGAGTAAGGGAGCAAAGCGTCGCGCTTCAGCACGTTTTCCGCGTCGTGCAGTTGTTTCGACAACACCGCCCAGTCTTTTTCGCTGTTCATTTCGCCCAAAAAGCGGTAGAGCGCGGAAGCAGCCTCGGCAAGTTGCCCGTTTTCAAACCAGTTTTTCCAAACCTCGGCATAGACGACCGACGGGGCTTGCCCCATCTTGCCGCACAGCGCAAAGATTTCGGCCATCTTCAGCACGGCTTCCAAGTCGAAAGTGACCTCGAAAAACTTGCTCGGCGGTAAGAACGCCTGATTGCGTTTGAGCCATTTTATTTCGTCAATATCCCAGTCAAACAACTCGGAGAGCGCCTTGTACGGGTCGTTTTGCACAATGGCGGGGTGCAACAGATTTGTCAACGAGTAGTCGCCGCCGCTGTGCTCGTCCTGCATCCGTTTGTAGCGGCTGATGGCACGCAGGTCGCCCAATAGGAAATCTGCCCAAGGGCCAAAACGGTTGACAAATTGTTGGGGGTAAATCGGGTCTATCGCCCGGTAGTCGCGCCGCGAATAGCGCACATACTCATCGCCTTTGAGGAAATACGTCCGCCCCTCGAACACAAACGCGCCGTCAATCCCCGCTTCAAAACTCACGGGCAGGTTGCCCCAGTTATCCTTGATGGAAAGGGGGAAACCCTCGTCGGCAAATTCATTTTCGGAATTGGAATAGCGCGTGTATTGGCCGTTTTTGAAGGCATAGACTTTGCCGTCGGGCGCATGGAATATCGCGTCTAGGCCTGCTGATTCCGCGAACAGGTTTTTGACCTTGCCCCATTTCCCGGCTATGGGTTTTTCGCCTTTTCCGGGGGCGTAGTAGTTTTTGTCTTTGAAAAAATACACTTGCCCGTCGGCACCGGTGAACACGGTGTCCAGCCCGTAGTCGAATTGCGCCGGGAAACCCGGCAGGCTCAGTTCAGCGGCCAAATTGCCCGCTATCGCGCGCGGGAATCCCTCGTCAACAAACATATACGGGGCATCGGAGTACCTGAAATATTGGTCGCCGGAGAACAGGTAGGTTTTCCCTTCCTTGCTGACAAAAGCCGCGTCCACGCGGTTGTTCTGCTCGATGTTGTTCCTGATTTTTCCCAATGCATCGAGGGGATACGAGGCCGCCGCTTTGTTGGAAACGACTTGGAAGCCCTCTTTCCCAAAAAGATAGACGTTGCGCCCGTTGGCAATCACGCCGCCGATGGATTGTTTATCCTTCAGCATCTTCTCCATTTCCTCGTCGAAACTTTCTGGCAGGTTGGCAAAGGGCTTTTCTTTCCGAAGATTACCGACGATGTCGCGGGGGTAGCCTTCGTCAATGAAGCGGTAGTTGCCCCGCGCATAACGCACATATTGGTCACCTGAAAAAAGATAGGTGAAGCCCTCGCCGTCCACAAAGGCCGCGTCAATGCGGTTTTCGCGCACAAAATCGTTGTCGGAAAGCCCCCACGTCGCGCGTACCGGGTTGATGATTTTCCCGTTTTGCGGCACGAGCAGCCCCGATTGGTACACTACGAATGCCTCGTCGGAGAAAAAATAATGATTCCCGTCAGGGCCAGTGAAGGCCGTGACGATAGTTTCAAAATTGGTTTCGTTGAAAGGCATATCGCGCCAGGTGCGGTCGAGCGGTTTGGGGTACGACCAATGCGCCGATTTTTCGTTGAACTGCACAAAGTCCCGGCCTTTGATGAGGAACATATTGTCGTCTTCAAACAACACGGCATCTACCGAATCAAAACCTTCTTCCACATACACGTCTGGAATCTGCGCCCAGGGTTCGGCCAAATTCGACCATTTGGCATCGGTCGTTTTCGGGTATTCGTAATCGGGTTTGCTGTAATCCGTGCCGGAATAGCATTGATAGCGCATATTGCCGCTCGCGTCGGGCTTTTCAAACAGGTAGGTTTTGTCGCCTTTGACGAAGGCGAGCTTTATTTCGGAAAGCCCGCCCCAGTGCGCTGCGATGGGTTTTGGGTTGCCGTCGGTCAGGCTGGGAAAAATTGCGCCCGTTTTTTTATCGGGCGTGTAACTTACAAACTGGTCGCCGCTGAACAGGTAGGTTTTGCCGTCGCGCCCGACGAAGGCTGCGTCCACGCGGTTGTCGAAATAGATGTTGTTTTTGCTGCGGCCCCACTCTTCATTGAGCGGGTAGGCTCTTTCGAGCAACGCGTTGTAGCATTTAGCGCCTTTGAACAAGTAGGTGTTGCCATCGGTGCCGTGCAGCACGGCGTCCAGATTTTGCCTGAACTCGGCGAACTCGACAGGCACGTCGCGCAGGGAAGGCGGCAAGGCGGGCACAAAACTCGGCAGCGCGGATTCGAGGCTGTCCACTTTTTGCCACTGGCCTGCTTTTTCCAAAAACACCTGCCCGCCGTCCAAAAAGACGCATTGTGCGGCGGCTGTGGCAGCAGATGGGTACGCCTTGTGGAGCGATTCGGAAACGACGTGCCATTTGTCGTCTTTGAACAAATAGACATTGCGCTGGTCGGCGAAGGCGGCATCTACTCCGGTTTCGAGCGAAACGTGCAGGTTTTGAAAACGAGGCTCGTTTTTCAAAGAGGTGGCGATATATCGCGGGTAGCCTTGGTCCACTGTCGGGATAGCGCCTTTGCTGAAATCGGCATCCGTGTAGCGGAAAAACTGGTTGCCCGAAAAGAGATAGGTATGCCGGAAGGTCTGCGCGTTCGCTTCTGTCCCCCCTTCGGGAATGACGCGCGATTCGAGCACGAGAGTGGCATCCACCTTGCCCGTTTTAGCGATGTTGTTGACGATTTTGCCCCAATGCTGTTTGGTGGATTTTGGGTAGCGGTCGTCAATTTTGTTGTATTGGCGGTCGGAGTAGCGCACAAACTGCGGCTCCGTCGGTTTGGCCGCCGATTTGGCCACTCCTTCCGGCTTCTGGACTTCGCCTGCTGTGAAAATGTACGTTTTCCCGTCTTTTCCGCTAAAAGCCGCCGACACGGACGGGAACGGAATGCTGTCCCAATGTTCCGACAAGGAGAGCGGGTCGGACCACCAGCGCTCCAAGTGGTTGAACGAAATAAACCGGCTGCCCTTGAACAAATATGCTTTGCCGTCGTGGCCGACAAAAACCGCATCAGGAGTACCGAACCCCGCCTGGGTCAGCCGAGCCGGCAGGTTCCACCAATTGTCGCCCACCGGTTGCGGGTAGTTTTCATCGGGGATGCGGTAGTCTCGGGTAGAATACTGCACATATTGGCCTGCGCCCGACTCGCTCGACCCAAAGAGATAGGTTTTGCCATCAAGGATAAAAGCCGCGTCGACCCGCAGCAACCCGCCCCAATCGTGCCTTATTGATCGGGGGAACCCTTCGTCCACTTCGGTGTAATTATAGCCGGAATAGCGAAAGTATTGGTCGCCGCTGAACAGGTAGGTTTTGCCGTCCAAGCCCACAAAGGCTGCATCAACGATACCCGTTTCGGCAAGGTGGTTGGTGACCTTGCCCCATTTCGCCTTGGTATTTTCTGCCAGTAGTTTTGTCGGTGGTTTCCCGGTCGCCGTCCGCTGGTATCGAAGGTATTGTTCGTCTTTGAACAGGTGCATGACCGCGCCTTTTTCGTCCTGACAAAAAACGGCATCCGCGCCGTTGTCAAAAATATCGGGCAGACCGGGCAGGTATGTTTCGAGCGACATGGGGCTGCCGTCCATGCCTTTCACGGCATTGTTTTCCAAACTGTCGGCATAAGCCATGACCTGATTGCCGGCAAAGAGATATGCCTTTCCTCCGTAGGCGCAGGCTGCGTCCAGTTTGTTTGCTTCGGCAAAATTGTTTTTGACTTTGCCCCAAGATGTTCGGATGGGCTGTTCTTTGGAAAAATCTTCGGAACTGACAAAGTTGTCGCCTTTGAACAGGTAAGCTACACCTTCCGTGCTTTGGAACGAAGCGTCAATAGATTCGTAGAAAGCCGTTGGTAGCGCGATGTCTGAGAGTTCGTTGCGCCAGTTGCCCTTGATGCTCTTCGGGTAGCCCTCGTCCACGTGGTCGTAGCCATGTGAATAGCGCACATACTGGCCGCCGCTAAACAGGTAGGTTTTGCCCTCGTTATCCATGAAAGAGGCGTCTATCCGTTCCGGGTTGTCAAAATTGTTCTGCACCGCCCCCCAGTCTCGTTCCTGCCTTTTCCATGTTTTTTTCCCGAATTCTCTGTTGAAATATTGTCCGCCAGAGATGACCCATGCCCTGTTTTGGTGGTCGGTGAAAGCCGCGTCCACTTGTCCGAACTTGGCGAAATGTTCGGAAAGCCGGGACAGTTGGGACGGCTGCACCACGAGGTTGTAGGTGAGGGCATCGTAGCCCCAGTAAAGGTTGTTTTTGAAAAGGTAAATCAGGTGCGAGTAGGTCACGTCATTTATCTCAATCTCCTCGTCGCGGAGCTCGAGCAAAGCATCAAAACTGTGGAATCCATCCGGCAAAACGAGTGGCTCTGGGAATTTTTCCACCAAGGTTTGGTCATGGAAAACCACTTCGGTCTCTTCCTTGCTCAGCCCCAATTTCGACGCGAGGCGGGCAAACTGGTGCATCCGCCGGTAAGCCAGTTCAAATTTGTTGTTCTCCGGCGTTTGGGTCACGCGCTCCAGCGAATCCACCACCGAGAGCATGGGCAACACGATGTCGGCCACCAAATGGCTTTCCGACCCCAAGATTTCGCGCGCCAGCACGTTGGTCACTTCCGCCTCAATGCCCAGCACTTCTGCCAATGCGTCGAGTACCACTTGTTGCTGTTGCGCAGACAAATCTGTCAATTGGGCCACGGTGGCCTGCAACTTTTCGTCCGTCTTCACGGCAGCGGCGTTCAGCAGAAAAAAGATGTCCTTGTTGTAGTCGGTATAGTCTTCCAATTGGAAAACCAGCGCGTTGTTGACATTGAGGAAATAGGGCAGATGGGCTTCCGGGATTTGGTTGCAATCGTTGAGCCAGCCGGCATTTTGGAGCACCTCCACCAATTCAATTTGCTCGTCGGGCTCCAAGCCGATTTCCGTCATGGCTGCGGGCGATATTTGGTATTGCTGCACCGTGGCCGCCAGATTTTTCATCGCCTCGAAAACGGCGTTTATATGTTGCTCCGGTAGCAAAAGGTCAAGTTCAAAAGACTGCCGGTTTTCCTCTTGCCAGAAAAAAGCATAACGCTCCGCGTTGAGTTTGCCATCGGGGAAATAGTCGGCAGCCATCGCGTCGTGCACGGCCTGCGCCATTATTTGGTCGGCAGTGTCGGCAAAATCTTCGGGTTTGAACAGGTAGAATTTTTCTTTGAACTGGCCTATCGCCGCTTGCAGCGCGTTCAGGATTTTGTGGCGTTTTGGGTAAAAAACGAGGGCGAGGTTAAAATCCGCAGCCGACGCGGCCAGCAAGGCGGCCTTGTCCGCGAACACTTTTTCTTTGTCAATGTAGCCGTTGAATTGCAGGTTTTCCACCAACTGGGCGATTTCGCGTTCGTTCAAGCCCAAGTCCTCGAACGTTTCTTCATTCAGCCGCAGAGGCTCCAACAGGAACCTCCCGGTGCGCTCTTTTATTTTCGAATAAATGCTGGCGCCGTGAGCACCTATTTTTACATTGACTTCAAAAAAATCGGCGTTTTGCGCGTCGGCAAAAAAATCGGGCTGCCGCACATCGCCCGTTTCTTCGATGTGGCCATTGAAAATGAGGTTGTCGTACAGTTCGGCTTTTACTTCTGCCGACAGGTTCAGCTCGTCCAAATCAGACAGGAACACGGAAAAGGACACTTCGGAAATGTTGTTGTTTGCTGTGACCGCTGTTTCTTCCGCCCCTTCGTCTTCTTCTGAAAATTCTGCATCAATGTCGTCTGCTGGAAGATCTTCCAGTTCTTGCAAATAGAGTTTTTGCAAAATGTCGAAAAGCGGGCGGCGCTGGGCACTGAAGTCGGTGGCCGCAACGAAATCCTCCGCCCGGGCCGGGAAGCGGTCTTCGTTCAAAACACCTTCGGGGCTGAGGTAATTTTTCAGGATGAGGTTGTTGTGCAGTTTTGCCAACAACGCCTCCGAAAGCCCCAAACCGGTGAAATCTTCGGGGCTGATTTGCACGATTTGCGAAAGGGCTTCATAGGCTTCATGGTACACAGATTCGGCATTGACCTGCAAAATGCGCTTGTCGCGGGGGGCGACGTTTGCGGAGTTGGACAAAGCCGCGTGCAGCACCCGCGCGGTGCGGGCATCGTCTTCGTCGTCGGCCATGAGGTGCTGACTACCGAACATGACGGGCAGGAACTGGCGGTACAGGTTTTCCAAAAAGGCGATTTGCTGCTCCTGCGCGGCGGCGGCGGCTTTTTCGTCGCGGAGGGCACCGAGCATGATTTGCCGGAGTTCTTCACCGCTGAAGTCGTATTCCTGCATCCATTTCACTACCGCAAAAAGCATCTGCACGAGCCATTGCGTGTCGGCGACGGAGCCTTTTTCCAAAATGTCGAAACCGTTTTGGGCGGGGAGAAAACCCGCGGATGCCATATCCTCCATCAAGAGCGGGAATTGGCGGGACTTGCGCAGGGAAGGGTCTTTACTCAATATGCCCAGCACATCCACCAAATCCTGTGCGCTGATATCGAGCGTGCCCATCAGTTGGCTCACGCGGAACAGCAGGGAAAGCGAGGCGTGGTTCAGCGGGCCGGACAGGATGCTCGTTCTCTTGATTGCTTCGGCACGTTCGCGGAAAGCGTTGACAATGGTGAAGAGGTCTTTTTTGCCGATTTGCAGTGCCTGTTGCAGCCGCAGCCGGAGGTTTTTTTGTTCGGGCGCCAACAAGTCACCCGCGCCGTCAACGGGCGAAAAATCTTTGTAGGCAGATGGTTTGTGGGCATCTTTTTCCGGCAAAAAATATGTTTTATGGATAGCTGCGAAACGCCCGTTGTACACGCGGTTGAACAGATCCTGTGGCTCTTTTTCATTGCCCTGGCCGAGGGTGTTCATGGAACCGCTGATGAGGCTGCACACCACATCTATGGGCAGTTCGTATGTTTTGTGCAAATGGCGGACGAGCGCGATTGTCCCCAACTGGTCATGCCCGAGGGTGTTGTCGCAGCAGTTGCGCAGGATGCAGTCGAGGTCGGTAAACGACAGCCCGGTGCGTTGCGCGAGGCGCACAAAACGGTTGACGCGCTCGAACCACTGCCATGCCTCAAACGGGCTTTCTTCGGAAGCTTCGAGCCAAATGATGTGTTCTTCATTGGCGTCGAGGTCGGCATAGCCCCCAAGGCCGTGGTGGATGAAAAACCGGCCGGCCTCGCTGCGCTCGGCTCGCCCGCTGGGGTTTGTGGATGTTTCACTCAGTTGCTGGAACAGCAATTCTCTCAACTCCACTCCGGAGAGGCCCGTGATTTGCAGAAACCTTTCCACTTTGAATGGGAAAATGAATTCGTTGGTATTGCTGAGTCCGTAGTAGGCTGCGACTTCGCTTTGGCTTCCGGGCATCACGATATTGCGATAAGCCTGCACGGGCAAGCCCAATACTTCGCGTGCTATTTTTTCCCTGCTGTTCCCGTCGTGCCTGGTCAAGAATTGGCGAAACAAGTCCTGCGGATTCAGCTCCATAAAGGCAAGGTAGAGTTTGGCCCGCTCGTGCGCGAGGTCAAACGGCATATTGAAGGGGTATCGCGCCATGCGCAGGTCATCGTACACTTTGGGCCCGATGCGGTGTTCCAGGACCCGATTGACGATATCGAGATAGGGTGTTTGGTTGAACGAGTTTTCTGCGTTCAACAAAATCCCTTTGATGTCGGCCCGGCGGTCGTCAATATCGGCATTTTCAAAATAATCGTCCAGCAGTTGGAGCAAATCGGTGAGGTAGGCTGCGGGCGAATAAATGGAGCGGGCTTCGTCTCCTTTTTTAAAATCCAAATCGCCGAACAGTTGTTCGTAGGTGGGCAGTCCGGTGGACATTGACATGGTTGGGAAGATTTTAAAGACCTAATAAGTTGGGTTGGGCTGGTCGAAAAGGGGGGGGCGGGTTTTGCTGCGCTTGCGGTCAAATTTTCGCGGTGCTGAGGTGAGGCTCGTTGGCCTGTTTGACTTCCATATATTGGAGCAGCACTTGGGTGCGGATGGCCAAAGCATTGTTGTAAAACTGCTCAATGACGGCTGGCTCACCGCCAAATAGGTTGGCATATTCGTGGAGAAACTTGATTTTGGGGAGTGCCGCGATTTGCAGGGCCGAGTGGAGGCCAGCCTTGAGCAGGGCGAGCGTGGCGGTGTGGCCGAGTTCGGGCATTATTTTTTTCAGCCGCTGGTAGGCCTGGAGGATTTCTACTGTCGTGTCTTTTTGTTTTGCCAATTTTTGCCAGTCAAACCCGGCAAGCACTTCGGCATCGTTGAGGTCAGCATGTGCGATATCAATATGCTGGTTTTGCTCAAGGAAGGAAGAGAGGTTTTTGAACTGGGCTTCGGAAAAGAGATTGTTTTCTGCCATTTTTTTGTTTTTTTGAATATTTTCCCCTTTGCATCGGCATTTTCCGCGGGATGTGTAAAAGTGTGGGCGGCTCTTCCCGCCAGAGGTGGACTTATGTTACATCTTTTGAAAAATGAGGTGTTGGGCTGAAAAATTAACACGCGGCACAGCAGCCTACTTGCAAAATACCGAGGGTGCTTTGCCATACTTGGCCACAAAAACGCGCGTGAAATATTTGGGGTCGTCGAATCCCACGGAGTAGGCGATTTCCGCAACACTGAGGTCGGTTTTTTGCAGCAACTCCAGCGATTTGTCCAATCGTATTTTCCGAATAAACTGGCTCGGCGATTGGCCAGTCAGGCTTTTTATTTTGCGAAATACCTGTACTCGTGTGCAATGGAGCACCTTGGCCAATTCTCCCACCCGGATGTCGTCAGGCAGGCGCTGCTCTACGAGCAGTCGGACTTTTTGAAGAAAAATATCGCCTGAAATCTGGTGGCAAGCAATATGCGGGCAGGAGGTGGTCGGCGCGGCGGTCGGCTGCTGTTCGGGATGGAAAAGGAAGGTGGCGTATCCGGTCGCTTCCTTTTTTTCTGCCTCTGGTCGGTTGGGATCTTTTTGAAGGAATGCGGGAGATGTTTTCATGGTAAGAAGATTAGCCTTATGATAAAACGAGGTTTGACCATAAAGGCGGTTTTTGACATCAACACCTGATGAAGGCTTGATTCAAAATTATTGATGACACTGCTGTGTTTTCAAAACTCGGGATGTGAACCGGGTGTTTGTTTGACGCAGAATGGAATAATCATGCAGTCAAATCGGGGTTCGGCATCAGGCCGAACCCCGGTATATGGCTCGATTTCTTGCCCGTCTATTCCTTCTTGTCGTTGTTGAAGCAGTCCCGAATGCAGAGGTATTTCCCATCCCTTTTCTCAAAGAGGGATATATATTTGCCGGTCATGACTACTGCCCCGGACGTATCCTTGAAGGTGGATTTTCCCGTCTCGACCACCAAGCCCCCTGCTGCAAAAATGTCCATCACTTCAAAGGAAGCGGTCATTTTGGACGTGTCTCTTGCGAAATTTGCCTCTAGGTCTTTCAGTATCGCTTCTTTGCCGGTAAGAATGGGCGAATTGTTGGCCAGACTCACCGCGTCGTCGGCATAATAAGCCATGACTGCGGCTGCGTTTCTGGCGTTCCATGCATCGGCAAAAGCGTTTTCCATCGCTTGTATTTCGGTGCGGATTTTGGCGAGGTCGGGCGCGGGCGGTGGGGCTTGTTGGCACGCGGCGAATGCGAGCACGCTCACGGCAAACGCGAGCAAAAGGTTGGTTGATTTCATTGTCTGAAAATTTTAAGATTGAAAAATGGTCGCTTTTCGGCGGCACTGTAAGAAGTTGTTTGAGTTAATTCTGTCCGGCCATTACTTCTTCGCGGAAGCATCGTCGGGCATAGTCGAATTGTTCACCACCATCCGCACCTCCTGCCGTATCAGGTCGCAGGCGGCACTGGTTTCAGCGAACAACTTGTCCGCGTCTTTTCCGGCGTGCACTTTTTCAAAGTACGGGATGGGGCTGCCTTGTGCAAGAAACTGTTCCCAATCAGCGTACAAATCCACAGTGGCATCGTGGTAGGCATCGGCGGAACCCCAGGGCAACTCCTTGGAGGCCAATATCCAGCCCGTCATTTTCCCGTCCTTGATGCGGGCCTCATGCACGGGTTTCCAGATCTCCCGTTCCACCCGTTGGTGGTCGGTCCGGCTGCCCGTTTCGGGGAAATCAAAATAGTTGAAAACCACAATCTTTTCTTTGTCTATGTCTTTGCCTATTGCCATGTCTGCGTGCGACCAGATTTCGGATTTCACCAGCGTTCTGATTTCAGTTGTGCGGTCCACGAGCGCCCGTTCTTCTGGCGTGAGCAAGGTGCTCAGGTCGGGCATCGTCCAGTTTTCGAGGTAGCCGGCGAGTTGTTTTTCACCTTTGAAGTTGATGCGGGTGACATAATTGTATTCTTCGTTGTCGCCGGAAGGGTAGGCTACCTGTGTGAGTTCCCAGAAATTGTACTTGCCCGCCTTGATGTTTGCCTGATGGATTTTTTTCCACGCCTTTTCTAATTTCAGGTATTCGTCGTGCATACCGGGCTTCACTTTCATGTAGTCGAAGGAGTAGTAGCCCTGGGACCCGTCGCCTTGTGCCGGGAGAAAGTTGCTGGATAGGCAGAAAATGACTGCCCAAATGAGGGAATTGATAAATTTTTTCATTGTTTGAAAATTTCAAAGTTGAGGAAAGTAGAGAATCCTATAAGGTTTTGAAAACCTTATAGGATTATGCGACTAGGATGGGCCTACTGCGCGTAATCCAGCAGTACCCACACTTCATTGCGCACCAATTTGCGTGCGGCCTCGATGGTTTTGCCGATGTCTTCCATTTTTTTGCCGGGATGCACTTTTTGCCACATAGCTCCCACATTGTCGGCTGTGACGTCGCTCCATTTGTTGAAATAATCCACCGTGACGGCGTTATATTTCATGTCGGCACCGTAAGGAAATTCGAGGCTGTACAAACCCCAGCCTGCCCGGTGGCCATTGGCTATCTGTTCCTGGTGCACGGGTTTGACGAGTTCTTTTTCCATTTTCACATAATCGTCCCACTTGCCAGCGGGTACGTCCATAAAATTGACAAACCAGAATTTTGGCGGGGCTGCATTGGCATCGCCAGTGTTTTTAACTATCAGATCCAGTTGGCTGGAAATCTCCGTGCGCACGAGGGTGCGGAACATCCCGGTCGAGTCCACGTGCTTGGCTTGCTCTTTTGTCATGCCCCCGAACAAGTCGCCCCAGCTGTTGTAGAGGCTGTCAATGCCGTTCCAGCCCGACACGGCGGTGACGGTCACATAATCGTACTCCGTGCTCGCACCGCTGGGCATCCGCACTTCAAGCAGCCACCAGCCGATTTCGGAGCCGCCTTTTTTGATGCGGGCTTTGTGGAGGTCTTTCCACACGGTTTTTTCGAGCCGGACGTAATCTCCCGCATGGCCGGGCGTGGCTTTCATGTAGTCCACGATGTAGTAGGTGGTCGGGGTGGGCGCAGTTTGGGCTGAGAGGTGGCAAAGGCTGAATGCCAAAAAGGCGAGGCAGCAAAAGATGGTTTCAAATTTTCTCATTGTTGAAATGGTTTAGGTGAACTGAATGATTGGTTATGAGGATGTTAGTCTTTGCGAAGCGAGCAAGACGAATGGGCTGGCGGACTACTGATTAGTCGTGCCTGGTACGAGCAATCTGAATGAAAAGCAAGAAAAGATGAAAAAAGAAGCGAAGTAGTGTTTGCGTCGAGCGTGTGGCGGCTATGCGCTTTTTGAGTAGAAGCCGGCAGCAGGGAATCCGGCAAATGAAGCGGCGAGGATTGTGGAAACGCGCAGAAATGATGTGAAGCGCCGACAGGTTGGATAAACTTGCGGGCAAAAGAACACGTCACTTCCGATGTTTCCATGTTTTTTGGGGGTCAGATTAAAAAAGTTGGTGCGTTCAGGGTATGAGCATGGAACAGCATTTGCTTTTGGCAAATCAAAGGTCGGGGGAATACAGGGAGGCTCCTACCACATGATGATGTGGTCAGGCGGACACATTTGGAGCAGAAAAAACCTTCGACAAAGGTGGGAGTGTCCACATTCGCAGGGAAGCGCAGAAACACCCGGTTTGTGCAATCAGGTGTTTTTGCGGGAAATACCGCGTAGAAATACTTGTTTTTTGGGCGAGCGTTCAAGGCAACCCGTTCCCCAACTTGAGTATGGTCTCAAATATATCTGCCGTTTCTTTCGGCGGGTCGCTCAAACCTGCGTACACGCTTTTGGCGAGCCGAATTTGCTGTTTCGCCTTTTTTTCATCCCCTTTTGCAATCAGCCGTTTTATTTCTTCGAGCCAAATACGGCATTCCTCTCCCATCGGCGCGATTCGCACATTCACAGTTCTCGTGTTCGGGCGTATCATAATGTTGGACCTGCTGCCTGCCTGAAACTGGCCGTCGCGCGGGTCAGCGACGATGTCGTAATTAGTATCTGTCTCCAAACCGAGCGCACCACCCGACTGGGGGATATCTTCTATGATTTGGCCTCCGGTGCTGCGGTTTTTTGCCCTGACGGTGGCTGCGAATCGCCTGCTGTTTTGAAGGGCGTGAACCGCTCTGACGGTGACGTTAATTGTTGCCATAAGATGAAGTCTTTTTAATAGTGAAAAAAGAGGTGAGCAGTATGGTCAAGAGGGCAAAAGCGAGCAGAGAAGCGTACAATCGAGCAGCAGGGAGATAAAAATAGTGCCGGAACGAAAAGGTGCCGACGTTCTCGCAATTGGCTTCGGGCGACTCGCAGGGCGTGTAGCCGCAACGCAATTTGCCCGTAAAATCGGACAATAAATCGGGGTTCAAGGGTTTGTCGAATTTCACCGAATACCGGTATTCGCCCGCGTCGTTTTGATTGAAATCCGCGAAAATGCACTGGCTGAAATAATGGTCGTCATCGTCTATCCAATTTTCGTGTGGCATCACCCATTGGGTTTGATTTTTCCACCAAGTTTTTTCGCCTAATTTTTCCAGACAAGTTTGCGGCTGCAACTGACCGTATTGGACGGTGTCGGAAGGGTCTATCGAAAAATAAAGCAGCACACCCGATTGCGCGGCATTGTCCAATTTGAAAATCCTGTACGACAAACTGTCGGGAGCGGCCAAGACGGGGTTGGACATTATTTTGAGGCCTTCCTGCGGATAAATAACCGGAAGCAGCAAGACGAACAAACACCACAAAAGCAACAGGCCAGAACCCAAAGCAGTCGCCTGCAAAGCTGCTATTTTCGGCCGTTTTTTATAGCGGTGGTGCGGATTGATGATCGTTTTCAGCCCCTGATAGGTGTCCCAATAACCTTGCTCTGGGTCTTTGTACTGCGTGATGCACACATCTTGAGCAGGCAATCGCGGCAAATCCTTAAAAGGTGTGTCCTCGATGCTATTGGGGCGGAGCAGCACGGCCACCATTTTCTTTTTAGGGTCTTTTTGGCGTATTTCAAGTGCCGCCAGAGCCTGACGGTAGCAGGTTTCGGAAGCCCAAAAATCCTGACTGACGAGCAGCAGTACGAGGTTGGCGTTTTTCAGTTGCTCCTGTAAAATGGTGTCGGGCTGCTCGCCCGGCAGCACCATTTCGTCGTTCCAAATACGCACATCGCCATTCCTCGACAGCTGCGACAAATACCGGTCGAGGGATTTGCGCATGGCGAGGTCGCTGTATTCGTATAAGGTTACGATGTTCATAGGCGAATGCAGGGTAACTTAGCTACCGATTAGTCGTGCCGGGCACGAGCAATCTGAATGAAAAGCAAGAAAAGATGAAAAAAGAAGCGAAGTAGTGTTTGCGTCGAGCGTGTGGCGGCTATGCGCTTTTTGAGTAGAAGCCGGCAGCAGGGAATCCGGCAAATGAAGCGGCGAGGATTGTGGAAACGCGCAGAAATGATGTGAAGCGCCGGCAGGTTGGATAAACTTGCGGGCAAAAATAACACGTCACTTCCGATGTTTCCATGTTTTTTGGGGTCGGATAAAAAAATAGTTGAGTTCAGGACATACAGGGGACATTTTCTTGTCGGTATACTCACCGGGTGGCTCGAAATCGCCCGGTGAGTGGCGCGACAATTTTACTGCACAATAATTTTTTCCGAAAACACCCGCTCGCCAGAGCGTACCTGCAAGAGGTAAGCTCCTTTTGCCAGATTGCCGAAAACCTATTTTGAATCATGTTGCCGCAGTCTTCTGAGCGCCCAATTCGTTCAACAAGCCCGTGGTATAGCCCTGTGTGATATGTGCCGCGCTCGAATAGTCGGGCAATTCCATCAGCATGCGGTGCAATTCGGGCAAATGATAAAAAGGCACTCCCGGGTAGAGGTGATGCTCCAAGTGATAGCCCACATTGTGCGGAGCGATAAAAAAGGATTCCAGCCAGTTCGGTTTGACGCTGCGGGTTGAATTCAGGTCATGCTCATACGCCAGATCTCCAAAATGCTCGGCAACGCTCCGGATGTATTGAAACATAAAAAAGGTGGACAGATAGGGCACTATCCAATACAACAGGTAATATTTCCACCCGCCGAACACGGTGAGCGCAGTGAATAATATTGCATTGAAACCCAGCTGAATCCATTTGTTGTCCTTCGCGGGATCAGTCGCTTTTTTCTTGCCGCCGAACCGTTTCAAAAACCAAAAAGCATCCAGAATACCCTGGTATAAAAACAGGTAGGAAAGCACCCTGAGCAGAAATTCCAACCTGGATTTTGGAAAAGTGTAGGCTCCTTTCCCCAGTTTGGCCACCCAGTCGGGGTCGTTGTCCGAATTCAGGTGCTGGTGATGTGCCAAGTGGTTTTTCCGGTAGGTATCCACCGTGGTGAAAATGAAGTAAGTGGCCGTCAGATTGGTCAACAGGTCGTTCCAGTATCGGTTTTTCAAAAACCGGTAATGCGCCGCTTCATGTACCAGAATGCCCAAGCCGTGCATTCTGGCGCCGATCAGGATCACTGCTCCGACATAAGAGAAGGGCGACTGGAAGTATTCGGCGGCGAAAATTCCGATAAAAATAAGGCCCCAATTGAGCAGCACAGCGGCTCCATGGCGAAAGGGATTGGTTTTGAACAATCTCTTGAAGGCAACGGCGTCCAATTGTTTGTCCCATGCCTGTTCATCTATCTTTTTCATACAGCGATGATTTTTTCTGGTGCGCAGATTCAAATTTCAAATTCCGGGGAAATGGCATAGTCGAATGTTTCGATTTTCGAAGATTAAGCCGATTGATTCGATTGCCAATCAGCACCTTGCAAGACTATCTGGCTATAAATGATAGTGCAAAATTAGAAGGCTCATAAAGGGCAAAAAACCACATGATGATGTGGGGGTGAGGGCAACGATCGATGTCCTCTTACATGGGCATTTGCACCCGAACACCCAGGCCGGGGTTGGAAAGCAACCCCGCCAATCCGATTATCCCGGCCCGGCTGTCGAATTGCAGCGGGGGTGAACAGAGGTCGTATTCCAAAAGATGCGTCCCCAGCCCGCCCTCCACAGCGGTCAGCGGCCCCGCCATAGCGACGAATAATATCCCTGCGGCGGTAAGGATGCTCGTCTCTCCGAAATGTGCGCCCAGCTGGCACCCGATGCCGTTTTGCTGCGCCAAACGATACACCTCCAGCGTGTTGAACAGGCCGCCGTTTTTGGAGATTTTCAAATTAAAACGCCTGCACGCACTTTGTCGGATGAGCCGTTCTGCACTGGTTTTTGTCGTCAGGGATTCATCAGCCATCAAAAAAATCTGCTCACCAAAAAGCCGTTGCAAACGTGCCATCTCCTCGTCGGCATTTTTGGGGAAAACCTGTTCAAATACCTGAATTCCCGCCTTCGACAGGGCAGGAATTTGCCGCAAAGCGTCCTCCTGTGACCAAGCGCAGTTCGCGTCCACCCGAATAGGGATTGCTGCCGGAAATGTTGCCCGGACAGCCTCGATGCGGGCAAGATTGGCTGCCAAATCGCTGTCAACTTTCAGTTTTAATTCGCGAAAACCGAATCGCCCGACGAGCGACATCAGTTGTTTCATTCCTTCCGGGCTGCGCAAGGGCAACACGCCGGAATACTCGACCCGTTCGGGCAATCGCAGTTCCAATGCCTGTGTAAGTGTCGTGTTGTTTTCTTTGCAAAAAGCGTCGAGCAAAGCCAGTTCGAGTGCACAAACAGCCGACGGGCCGATGCGCCGGGGCAGTTCTTGGGTCACTAATTCGCAGATGTCGTCAATGGCCTGGAATTCGACATTTTTCAACCAAGCGATTATGCCTTGAATGTCACGCTCCACCGAGTCGAAATCTTCGCCGGTCACATAAGGCCGGGGGCAACTTTCGCCATAGCCGACATGGCCGCCTTCGGTCGTCAGTTCGACAATGGCGCTGTCCGAAACGGCAGTGCTGCTGTTCGATTGTTCAAAGCGCAGCCGCAGTGGGATGCGTACCCGGTGGATGTTTATGCTTTTGATTTTCACCGCTATCAGTTTTGGATTATAGAGTCGAATAGGCCGGTCTGCCGGAAGTTTTGCCCGTTTTTTCAGATGTTTTACGGCCATTGAGCGAATGGCTAAAATACCGAACTGCCAAATTGAACACATTTCTCCGGTTGAGCGGCGCCAGCACGAGCAGCCCGTGGCCGTCGGAATGACGCGGATTGGCCTCGGCAAAAAACGCCACGTCGGGGTCGTTCAGGTCTTCTTCAAAAATATTCACCGATGCGTCGTTCAGGTAGTTGATTTCCTTTGCCACCGTCCCCGTCCGAGCACAGTAAGCATCGCCGTAGCGGGTTTTTCCCACAAAATCACGTATTTCCCGAACCTGCGCCGGCGTTTCGGCGCGGTGGGAAGGATAATACTCGGATGCGCTTTTGGCGCAGGCCAGATAAGCTTTGTAACTCAGCGCGTCGTACCAGCACCACGCCTCGGAGGTCAGCAATTCTTTCCAGTATTTCATCGCCAACAGGAGACAGGTGGTAGGAAGCAGCGACTGCCCGCGATACTGCCGGGCGACCACCGTCTG
>CAYZVM010000037.1:0-34189 GCA_964481485.1 uncultured Saprospiraceae bacterium
ATTATCAGAAACAGGGCTATCATGAGGTTTCGATTTCTATTCGTTTTTGGATTGTACAGATTCTGTTGGCGGTATTGGCAGTAATAACCTTGAAGATTCGATAAACATGAAAAAACGCATCGTCATACTCGGCTCCGGTGAATCCGGCACAGGCGCGGCTCTTTTGGCCCAACGCCAGGGGTTCGACGTGTTCGTGTCCGACAAAGGCGCGATCAAAGACGAATACAAAAAACAACTTGATGCGCACGGCATCGCTTGGGAAGAGAGCCAGCATACAATGGATAAAATCCTGAAAGCCAACGAAATCATCAAAAGCCCAGGCATACCGGAGAAGAGCGAAGTGGTGCAAGCTGTGCGGGCGAAAGGCATCAACGTGATTGGTGAAATCGAGTTTGGATGGCGTTATGCGGGCAAGTGCAAAATAGTCGCTATCACTGGCTCGAATGGCAAAACGACAACGACGGAATTGATTTATCATCTATTGAAATACGCTGGGTTGAACGTGCGCAAAGGTGGAAATGTGGGTAATTCGTTTGCGACAATGGTTTATAGTGATTTAGAACACGGAGCCACAGAGGCACAGAGGATTTTTGTTCTGGAGGTGTCAAGTTTTCAATTGGACGACATTCAAAAATTCCGCCCCGACATCGCCATTTTATTGAATATCACGCCCGACCATTTGGATCGCTATGAATATAAGTTGGAAAATTATGTGCGCTCCAAGTTTCGGATAACAATGAATCAAAAACGCGGCGACCTTTTTATCATCAATCAGAATGATGAAAACATTGTCAATTATTTGAAAGAACATCCGACGGCGACCAAGTGCCGGATAGAGCGGGTGCGCAAACGGGATTTTAGAGGAGGGTATGTCTGTATCGGTCGGAGCCTCGCATTTGACATCGCAAATACTTCGCTAAAAGGCGCGCACAATGCATTCAACGCGGCATGTGCTGTCCGGGTGGCGCTGCGATTGGGCGTGGAGCCGGGGGTGATAGAAGAAGGATTGTACTATTTCGCGCCCCCGCCGCACCGGCTGGAAAAAGTGGCCGAAGTGAACGGCGTGACCTACATCAATGACTCCAAAGCCACCAACGTTGACTCGGTTTTTTATGCCTTGGAGGCAGTGGATGCGCCGGTTGTTTGGATAATGGGCGGTACAGACAAAGGCAACGATTACAGCCCACTGTTCAAATTGGTGCGCAAAAAAGTAAAAGCCATCGTGTGCATGGGCGTGGACAACTCGAAGATTGTCAGTGCTTTTAAGAAGTTCAAAAAGCCGATGGTGGAGACACGGAGTGCAGAGGAAGCCGTGAGAGCGGCGGCAAGTTTTGCAGAAGAAGGAGATACGGTTTTGCTAAGCCCGGCTTGCGCGAGTTTTGATTTATTTAAAAATTACGAAGACAGAGGCGATAAGTTTCGGGAAGCGGTAAAGGGAATTATGAATTAGTAATTATGAATTATTTTCCGACTTAGAGTTGAACGCGCTGTTGTCAATAAAATCATTTCATCTTCAGGCTTTTTTGCCATGAAAACAACAGAAGACAAAAAAACTTCAAAAACCGAAGAAAAGCATAATGCTGTGAAAGAGAAGTCTTTTGCGTTGGCAGTGCGAGTTGTAAAACTGTATCGCTATTTAGCAAAAGAAAAGAACGAATACACGATTTCAAAACAATTGTTGAGATCAGGAACAAATCCCGGGGCAATGGTAAGAGAAGCCCAAAATGCTGAAAGCGATGCCGACTTCGTGCATAAACTTGGAATCGCTCAGAAAGAGACCGATGAGACAATGTACTGGTTAGAGCTGCTCTACGCCGCCGAAGTATTGAGTGAAACTGAATTCACATCGCTGCACAAAGACGCAGAAGAAGCTCTGAAGCTATTGCGCAGCATCATTTTATCCAAAAAGGCCAATATGTTGAAAGACAAAGCGGCAGCCGTCATCACAGTTTTAATTGTTGCTTGGTCAATTTTCCAACTGATTTAAGAAGGACGTCTGCTCAGCAAATAATTCATAATTCTCAATTCATAATTAAAAAACAATGTCACTCGGCAACCGAATCGCAGCAGAATTAAGAGGCGACCGTACCATCTGGATGATCATCGCCGTGCTGAGCCTGTTCAGCCTGCTGGCCGTGTATTCTGCGGCTGGGTGGGAGGCGTGGCGTTCGCGCGGCGGCAACACCACTGTGATGTTCGTCTCGCATTTGGTGCGGCTGGCGTTTGGGTTGTTCATCGTGTATATGTGCCACCTGCTGCACTATCGGCAGTATGCGCGCGTGGCGCCCGTGCTTATTCTGACGAGCATTCCATTGTTAGTGTTTACGTTGTTTTTTGGCCAAAATATCAATGATGCCAACCGTTGGATAAGCGTCGTCGGCATCAGTTTTCAGCCGTCCGAATTTGCCAAAATCGCTCTCATCATCTATATCGCGAAAGAGCTGACGCGGAAGCAAGAATACATCACCAGTTTCAAACAGGCCTTTTTGCCCATCATCGTTCCGGTGCTGATTATCTGCGGGTTAATCGCCCCGGCCAACCTGAGCACTTCAGTACTGCTCTTTGTGACTTGCATTTTGTTGATGTTTATCGGGCGGGTGAGTTGGAAGTATATTTTCCTGTTGGGATTGTTGGGCTTGGTTGTTTTTGCTGGGCTGATTGTAGTTGGCCAGCTCTATCCCGATTCTGGCCTTGTGCGCGTGGATACTTGGATTTCGCGTGTGGATGAGTTTCTCAATTCAGAGGACGGCGGCTTTCAAGTACAGCAGGCAAAAATCGCCATTGCCAACGGTGGCATCATCGGCGAAGGGCCGGGCAACAGCATCATTCGCAACTTTCTGCCGTATGCCCACGCGGACTTTATCTATGCCATTATTTGCGAAGAATACGGCCTGTTTGGTGGCACGGTAATACTTGCGCTGTATGTGCTGCTGTTCCTGCGCAATGTGAAACTCGTGACCAAAAGCCCCAAAGCATTCGGCGCGTTCCTCGCTATCGGGCTCAGTTTGATGCTGACGGTGCAGGCATTGGCGAACATTGCCGTGAACGTCAATCTCGTACCCGCCACCGGCCTCACGTTGCCAATGATTTCCATGGGCGGCACAAGTATGTTGTTCACCTGCGTGGCGCTGGGGATGATATTGAGTGTATCGAAATTTATAGAAAGTTTGGAGTGATGAGATATGAGTTATGAATGATAAAGGCGAGCGCGATTGCGCCGTAGGGAAAGCAGATTTTTACAAAATGACAAAGAAAAGACGGCCTCAATGACCTTAATGATGAATGACGAAATGACAAGCAACAATAAACAACTGCGAATCCTAATCACCGGCGGCGGTACGGGCGGCCACGTGTTCCCGGCTATCGCCATCGCGGACGCTATTAAAAAAACGCGGCCCGACACGGAGTTTCTGTTTGTCGGCGCTAGCGGGAAAATGGAAATGGAGCGCGTGCCACAGGCTGGATACAAAATCGAGGGTTTGAACATCGCGGGATTTCAAAGGAGCCTGAGTATCAAAAACTTGGCGTTCCCTTACAAACTCCTGACGAGCCTGTGGAAAGCCCGAAAAATCATCCGCCAGTTTCAGCCCGATGTCGTCGTCGGCACCGGCGGCTATGCCAGCGGGCCGATGATGCGGGCAGCACAACGGGTGGGCATCCCGACTTTGATTCAGGAGCAGAACTCCTACGCGGGCGTGACCAATAAAATCTTAGGCAAAAGAGCCTCAACGATTTGTGTCGCTTACGACTACATGGAGCAGTTTTTCCCGGCGGAAAAAATCGTGTTCACAGGAAACCCCGTTCGCTCCGATATTTTGAATTTGGAAGGCAAACATCAAGAAGGCGTGAAGCACTATGACCTCGACCCAGCCAAAAAAACCGTTGCCGTCATCGGCGGCAGTTTGGGGGCGCGGACATTGAACGAGGCCATGCGCGACAACACGAAGTTTTTGGAAAAATACGATGGCATTCAAGTGCTATGGCAGTGCGGCAAGTTTTATGAATACGAGTTCAAAGAGAGCAGCACGGCAAAGTTGCCAAACGTCCAACTCCGCACCTTTATTGACCGGATGGATTTGCTCTACGCGGCGGCGGATGTCGTGATTTCCCGTGCGGGCGCGCTCACTATCAGCGAGTTGTGCCTCGTAGGGAAACCGGCGGTACTCGTGCCGTCGCCCAATGTAGCCGAAGACCACCAGACCAAAAACGCCTTGGCGCTCGTGGAAAAAGGCGCGGCTCGCCTCGTCCGCGATGCAGAGGCGAACGAAAGAATGCTCCAAGAAGCCCTCTTGGTTTTGGAAAACGAAGCCCTCGCGTTCAGCCTCGGCGAAAGCATCCGGCAATTGGGCCGGCCCAATGCGGCAGAGGCGATAGCGCGGGAAGTCATCAAACTTGGAGAAAAAACGGTGTAGTCCGCGTGTTCGGTGTTGACACTGTTCTCTTTGAGAAAAAAGAACACCGAAAAAACAGAATTCACCGACACCACTGAAAAAAGAAGATTATGAAAATCAGCACTTTAATAATCGCTCTGGCAATTGCTTCTTTAACTGCTTGCCAAAGAGTCAACGACAAAAACCCCGCCCTGCTCGGCCAATGGCGAGGCACGGAATGGCTCATATTCGACAAGCCCTCCGAAGAAATGGACGCTGCGCAGGTACTTTTTGAATTCAAAGAAGATGGCACCTACACTGCTTCTTTTGGCAACCAAACCCAAAACGGTACTTGGCGCACTGACAACGACAAACTCTACACCACCGAAACCGGCAAAAGAGAAATCATGGTAAAAATCCTCAAAGCCGACGGCACCGCACTGGATTTTGAAATGAACCGCGGCGGACAAGAGGAAACCTTAAAACTCGTCAAAAAATAGTCACAGGCATGAAAACCAACGTATTGTGGCGATACCTCCGCAATTTCCTGCGTTACCGACTCGACTTGCGCGAGGACCAGGAAGCCCCGGAGGATACGATTGAGGCGATTCGGCGCAACATCGTGTTCAAAGGCACCAACCTTTGGACGCTCATCTTTGCCGTGTTTGTCGCTTCGGTCGGCCTGAACGTCAACTCTACGGCGGTTATCATCGGCGCTATGCTCATTTCGCCGCTCATGGGGCCTATTATGGGCATCGGCCTCGGCACGGCGATTTATGATTTTGACCTCATCAAAAAAGCGGCGCAAAACCTCGCTGTCATGGTCGCATTCAGTTTGGCTACCTCCACCCTCTATTTTCTCATCACCCCCTTGTCGGAGGCGCGTTCAGAGTTGCTGGCCCGCACGTCGCCCGCCATTTGGGATGTCCTGATTGCCTTTTTTGGGGGCTTGGCAGGTATCGTGGGCGTCACGCGGAAAGAAAAAACCAATGTAGTCGCGGGAGTCGCCATCGCTACCGCGCTCATGCCGCCGCTTTGCACGGCAGGCTATGGCTTGGCGACCGCGCAATGGCGTTACTTTTTGGGTGCATTTTATTTGTTTTTCATCAATACCGTTTTTATCGCCTATTCTTCGCTGATCGTGGTGCGGTTGCTGAAATTTCCCAAAACCTCATTCGTATCCCCGGAGGTGCAAAGCCGGGTGCAGCGCAACATATCGGCGATGGTGCTGCTCACCGTGTTGCCGAGTGTCTTTTTGGCGTACAACATTGTGCAAAAAGAGTTTTTCGACCAAAAAGTGCAGCGTTTTGTCCGCGAGGAATTCAATTTCAGAAATACCCAACTCCTGAAATCGGAAAGTCTGTACAGCCGGAAAACTTGTGTCATTCGATTGTATGCCGTCGGCGCACCGTTGGATTCTTTGGCCGTCAATCAGCTCGAATCGCGGCTGGCGGCACACAGGCTCGATGGCACAAAACTCGAAATCCGGCAAGGCGTGACGGCGCAGCAAAACGTGGACGTGACTGCTCTGCGCACCGGGATTTTGGAAGACCTCTATCGGCGAAACGAGGAAGTTTTGTTGCAAAAAGAAGGACAAATCAGCCTATTGCAATCCGAACTCGACCGCTACCACCGGCTCGAATCCGATGCCGGCGCCATCGCCAACGAATTGAAGGCATTGCAACCGGCAGTACAGCAATTTTCATTGAACAGCAATATATTTTTTGATTTTCAAAAACAAAAAAACGACACACTGCCAATTGCCTATGTCCACACAAACAAACGAATCTCGCAAGCCGACCAAAAGCGCATTTTTGACTGGCTTAAAGTGCGGACTAAATCTGATACATTGATCTTAATTCAGCAATAGATGAATTTTAGAGAAATACTTGAATACAAACTATTTGAGATAGGCGGATACAGCCTGTCGGTCTATACGCTTGTGCTGCTTATTGCAGTCTATATGGCCGCTCGCTTGATGCAGGTATTGTTCAATCGTTTTTTCATGAACCTCACTAAAAAACGAAAGATAGATGAAGGCCGCCAGCATTCTTTCTACCTGTTGTTCAGGTATTTGATATGGACAATAGCAGTTATCGCCATGTTGAGTGCGGCGGGTGTGAAACTCACTTGGCTGCTGGCCAGTTCGGCCGCTATACTGGTGGGTTTGGGGTTCGGGCTCCAACAAACTTTTTCAGACCTGCTTTCCGGCATTATTCTATTGTTTGAAGGTACTGTGGAAAAAGGCGACATAGTAGAAGTAGCCGGTGTCGTAGGGCGTATAGAAGAAATACACTTGCGCACCACCCAATTTCGCAACCGCGACGACCAAATGATGATAATCCCAAACCATAAATTCGTGAACGACAACGTAGTCAATTGGAGCCACGACGATTTTGTTTCCCGGTTTGGTGTGGTAGTAGGTGTATCGTACAACTCCGATATGCAGAAAGTGAAAAAAATACTCCTGGATTGCGCCTATGCCAACCCAGATGTTATCACAAACATAGATTCACAAAAACCAAAAGTTCGGCTCGACAATTTCGGCGAGAGTTCAGTAGATTTTACATTGCTTTTTTATAGTGCAAACCTTTTCCGAATAGAAACCACCAAAAGCGATTTGCGATTCGCCATCTGGGAAGCATTTCAGCAAAACGCTGTGGAAATACCTTTCCCGCAACGCGACTTGCACCTCAAAACCGGCAATTGGATACTCAACCCCGCATAAACCTTCATCAACTCTCATTGACCTTTATCAACAATTAAAATGAATTTCAACGACATAAAACGCATCTACTTCATCGGCATCGGCGGTATCGGGATGTCGGCACTGGCGCGCTATTTCAAAAAACACGGCGCCGACGTGCATGGCTACGACCGCTCCGAATCCGACCTGACCCGCGCACTGGCCGCCGAAGGGATGCACGTCCATTATGACGACGATGTGAAATTCATACCCGAAAATGTTGATTTAGTGGTGTTTACCCCTGCCGTGCCGAAAGACCACGCAGAGTTGAACTGGTTTCTCGAACACCATTTCCCCGTGAAAAAACGCGCCGAAGTGCTCGGCATCATCAGCCGGGCCAAACGCTGCGTCGCCATCGCCGGCACGCACGGAAAGACGACCACCAGCACCATGACCGCCCACCTGCTCCGCGCTTGCGGCGTGGACGCCACGGCTTTTGTCGGGGGTATTTCGCTCAATCTCGGCAGCAATTTCGTGGAAGGCGCTAGCGACTGGGTCGTGGTGGAGGCCGATGAGTATGACCGCAGTTTCTTGCACCTGCACCCCGAAGTGGCCGTGCTGAATTCGCTCGACCCCGACCACCTTGACATCTACGGTACGCCAGAGGCAGTCGTGGAATCGTACAAGCAGTTCGCCCGCCAAATCAAACCCGGCGGCAAACTGATTTACCGGCACGGCCTTCCGCTCGACGATGTAGCGGCGGAACTCGTCGCCAGCGGTCGCTTTGTGTTCACCTTCGGCATCGAAGAAGGTTATTACGAAGCCTACAACGTACACGTCGAAGACGGCCAAATGGCGTTCGGTCTTAAAACGAGCATCGTGGATTGGAGCGATTTGCGGCTCAACTATCCTGGCCTGCACAACGTGCTGAACGCATCAGCAGCCATCGCGGCCACGCTCGCCGCGGGCGGATTTACACCCGAGTTGCCCGCCGCGTTGGCTGATTTTAAAGGGGTAAAACGCCGTTTTGAAATAATTTTCAAAAATGAAAACGTGGTGTATGTGGACGACTACGCCCACCACCCTGCCGAACTCGAAGCCGCCATCAGTGCCGCCAAAATGCTGTACCCGGCCCGCAAAATCACCGGCATTTTTCAGCCGCACCTCTACACCCGCACCCGCGATTTCGCCGACGGTTTCGCGGCAGCATTGGACGGGCTGGACGAGTGCATCCTGCTCGACATTTACCCTGCCCGAGAACTGCCGATTCCCGGCGTGACATCGGCGATGATTGCGGGTTTGATGAAAAACAAAAACGTGACGCTGACGAGCAAGGCTGAATTGCTCAATGTCCTGAAAACCAAAAAATTGGAAGTATTGATGACGATGGGGGCAGGAGATATTGATACTATGATTGAACCGATAAAGAAACTGATAACCAACAACCAATAACCAACAGATAAAATGATACGCACACCACATCTCCGCTACGACCGCATCGCTTGGGTGGTTTTCCTCCTAATCGTCGGCCTCGTGCTCTTCACTGCCATCCGGCAGAAGATGGATGCTTTTGCCGAAGGGCTGCGGGTAGAGGTGATACCGTTGGCGAGCGGCGACAAACTCATCAGCGAACGCGATGTGCGGCAGGCATTGCTCCTGTCTTTTGGCAACACGCTCGAAGGCACCGAACTCGGCCGCCTCGAAGTGGAGCGTATGGAGCGCGTGTTGGAGCAAGACCCGTTCATACTCGATGCCGAGACCTACATTGACCAAAAGAACAATTTGCACATAAAAGTCACCCAGCGCGAACCCGTGTTGCGCGTGCTTGACAACAACGGCGGCAACTACTATCTGGACGCGGCGGGCAAAAAAATGCCACCTTCCAAAAACTTCGCCGCCCGTGTGCTCGTGGCTACTGGCAACGTATCGCCCTACACCCCCGAATTTCAAGAGAAAAAACGCACAACCCTTAAAGACCTTTTCACCCTTACCCAAACCCTGCTGGCCGACGAGTTTTTGGCCTCGTTTATCCAGCAGATCCACGTCAACAACGCGGGCGAGTTCATCCTCGTACCGCTGGTGGGCGACCAGAAAATCGTGCTGGGTTCGGCGAGAAAGTTGGACGACAAACTGAACCGACTGAAGATATTTTACCGGCAGGGAATGCCGTATTCGGGGTGGAGGATGTATGAAACAATAAATTTGAAATATAGTGGGCAAGTCGTTTGCAGAAAGTAGGGTGTTGCTTAACATCATGGTTGGAGTAAGCATACTGTTCAACTTCATGCTTGCGGGATATGGCTTAATATTTTTACTCGCAAGTCTGGGGTGGTCTTGGCAGCTTTTGTTAATCATTATTTCAGCCTACTTTTTAAAGATTGTTGGATTGATTAGAATATAGAAAGAATCGAAATCGGGAATCATGATGCTAGCAGTTGGAATGTTGACTTTAGTTGTGCTTCGATGGCCGTTATCTATTGAAGATCAGGTTGTTCAACTAATGCTATTGGATGTGGCAATTTTGATTTTGGGGCTGTGGAGTTTTAGAAAACTGAATAGAGAATGAAAACCGGGGGAGGAATCAACTTGAAGAAGGTAGCCGCCTCGGTCTTGTCATCCTGAACGAAGTGAGGGAACTACAAAAGCCAAACCGCGAGGAGATGAAGCGAAAAACGAACAACATTTTTTGAAACACCCGAAGACACTTGGCTTGTGCAGGTTTTTCGCTACGCTCAAAATGACAAGGCAAGAGAAAAACAAAACAAAAAATTTTGAAACAAAAAATTTAAAAATACCTTTGCTGACGGAAAAGAGTTTCGTGCCGGCTGCAAGGGGAAAACGAGAAAACAAACTGAAACTCGACCACTTAAACAGAAACGTTATGACGGAATTACTCCCACAACCCCAAGACGTTGTAGTTGCCCTCGACATCGGCACCACAAAAGTCTGCTGCCTCGCTGGCCGCAAAAACACACATGGCAAACTCGAAATCATCGGCATTGGCAAAGTCGAAAGCGCTGGCGTGTTGCGCGGCGTGGTCTCGAACATCGAAAAAACGGTCAACGCCATCCGCGAAGCCGTCGAAATCTGCGAGCGCAACGCCCGCATGAAATTTCGCTCGGTTCACGTTGGCATCGCAGGCCAGCACATCAAAAGCCTCCAACACCGGGGCATTCTGACGCGCGAAAGCGACCACACCGAAATCGCCCGCCGCGACATTGACCGGCTGGTGAACGATATGTTCAAACTCGTGCTGCCGCCCGGCGACAAAATCATCCACGTCTTCCCGCAAGAGTTCACCGTGGACTCCGAGCAGGGCATCACCGACCCTGTCGGGATGTGCGGCGTGCGTTTGGAAGCCAACTTCCACATCATCACCGGCCAAATCACGGCCATCAACAACATCTACCGCTGCATCGAGAAAGTCGGCCTCAAAGTCGCCGACCTCACTCTCGAACCCATCGCCAGCGCCGATGCCACCCTCTCCGAAGAGGAAAAACAGGCGGGCGTGGCGCTCGTGGACATCGGCGGCGGCACCACCGACATCACAATTTTCCACGAAGGCATCATCCGCCACACGGCGGTCATCCCCTTCGGCGGCAACGTCATCACGGCCGACATCAAGGAAGGCTGCACCGTGATGCAGCCGCAAGCCGAAAAACTCAAAGTCAAATTCGGCTCCGCGCTCGCCAACGAGGTGTTCGACAACCGCATCATCACCATCCCCGGCCTCAAAGGGCGCGACCACAAGGAAATCAGCGAGAAAAACCTCGCCCGCATCATCCAGGCGCGTATGGAAGAAGTGCTCGACTATGTGCTTTGGGAAATCCGGCGCAGCGGCTACGAGCGCAAACTCATCGGCGGCATCGTGCTCACCGGCGGCGGTTCGCTCATGGCGCACTCGGAAAAACTCACCGAATTCCACACCGGCATGACTTGCCGTATTGGTGTTCCGGTGGAGCATCTCGCGCACGGCTACCACGAGAAAGTCAACAGCCCGATTTTCAGCACGGGCATTGGCTTGCTGCTGCGCGGTTTGCAGGACATCGAGCCAAGCAATGGTCAAACCGTTGACGCACAATCCGTTTCCGACGACAACAGCGAATTTTCCAACGTTTCAGAGGAAAAAGGCTCGACTTGGTTCGACACCGTTTTCAAAAAGACCAAAGAATGGTTCGAGGCCGAGCCGGACCTTGATTTTGAAAAACAAAAGGCGAAATAAAACCTCTGAACGTGTCATTCCGAACACCCTCAGAGTTGTCATCCTGATCCGCCGGCTGGCGGAGAAGGAACTACAAAAGCCAGAGTTGCTCGGATGTTCCGAAAAACGACTTTTTTCTTGGACATTCTGATTGGCTTGGCTTGTGTAGGTTTTTCGCTTCGCTCAAAATGACAATTCAGAGGGGAGAATGACACATAAAGAGGAGAACAAAATAAAAAGCCTCGTGTCATGACTGCCGAAAAATGGTCTGCTGTTCTGGAAATCGTTTCCTTTTTTCTGGTGACGATTGACCTTTTTGGTTCAGAGCGATTGGAGAAGCTTCAAGCGAGAATCAAGGCCTTTGATAAAAAATCTTTTAGTTCTGGGTCTTATGGTCTAATGAACTTTCTTGTTAAAAGAACAAAAGATGCACAGAAAGACAAAATTGTTAAAAGCCTTGTAATAGCACTTTTTTGGTTGGCAGCATGGATTGGGTGGGCTTATTTTTTCACATGCTTTTTGTTGCCAAACTCAATGGGTGATATATTCAGAAATGAGACTCTTGACGTGATTTTCTTGATAACCTTATCTGGGCTTTTAGGGTATCTTTCTTGGGCGCTTTTCGTTGCATCATTAATTGTCTTGGCAATAACGCTTGAAATTTTAATCGGGGCGGCAATAAAAATGATTACCAGGTTTAAACTTGAAGGCTTTATGCTCATTACGGGCGCATTTTTCTTTTTGATAAGCAAAGCCATCATTCTTTACAACTGAAAACCAAATTTGAACCTCAAAACCCATTTTTTCACTAAAAAAATTAACGTCATGTTATTTGATTTGCCAAAAGATGAGCCGAGCATCATAAAAATCATCGGCGTAGGCGGCGGCGGTTCGAACGCAGTCACCCACATGTACAAACAAGGCATCGTTGGCGTGGACTACGCCATTTGCAATACGGACGCACAGTCTATGAATCTCAGCCCTGTGCCGACCAAAATTTCACTCGGCCAACTCCTCACCGAAGGACGCGGCGCGGGCAGCAAACCCTCCGTGGGCAAACAAGCCTGCATCGAGAGCCTCGACGAAATCAAACGTTTCCTCGAAGAAGGCACCAAAATGGTGTTCATCACCGCAGGCATGGGCGGAGGCACCGGTACCGGCGCGGCGCCCATCATCGCCAAAGCAGCGCAGGAATTGGGCATTTTGACCGTGGGCATTTGCACCCTGCCGTTCACTTTCGAGGGCAAAATCCGTGTCGGCAACGGCATGGAAGGCCTCGAAGAGTTGCGCAAAAACGTGGACTGCCTTGTCATTATTTCCAACGACAAACTGCGCGACATTTTCGGCAACCTCAGCATTTCGGCGGCGTTCGCCGAGGCGGACAACATCCTTTGCACTGCTGCCAAAGGCATCGCCGAAATCATCACCGTGCCGGGCTACGTCAACGTGGACTTCGAGGACGTGAACACCACAATGCGCGGCTCTGGTGTCGCCATCATGGGAACAGCCTGCATCGAAGGTGAAAATCGCGCCTTCCGCGCCGCCGACGAGGCCCTGCGTTCGCCATTGTTGGAAGACAACGACATCTACGGGGCGAAGAATATTTTGGTCAACATCACCTCCGGCGCGAAGGAGGCGACGATGGACGAGATTTTTGAAATCACTCAATTTGTGCAAGAAAAAGCGGGCGAAAACGCCAATCTCATCTGGGGCAATTGCTTCGACGAGCGCTTGGGCGAAAAACTCGCCGTCACCATTATCGCCACGGGCTTTGAGGTGAGCGAGCGCCGTGTGCCCGGCCAAGTAACCCCGCTGCGTCAGGCCAATCCGCACGAGCGCCAGGTCGTTCACCTCGACGATGAGGCCGCCGGAAAAAAGAACGAGCCTTCTCTCTTTACGATTACGTCCGATGAGCCGTATGCCCCGGTGGACGAGAAGGCTGCCAGCGCGCTCGAATTCGAGTTCGACAATATCCGGGAGACGGTGGATAAAATCCGCCGCGCAACGCCTGTCAACAGCGACCCGCATATCCGCCGGCCTGAAGACGATGAAATCTCGCCGGAAGAACGCCGCCGCCGCATCGAGGAGGCGCAGCGTCGTCGCCAAGAGGCACTCAACCGCCCCATCAATGTGGTGAAACTCAATTCGCCACAGACGATTATCGAACTTGAAAATCAACCGGCTTACCTCCGCAAAAGTATCAACCTTGATGATGTGCCCGATTCGGAGCAGCCCGAAATGTCAAACTGGACGATTTCACTCGAAGAGGAAGGCGAAATCCGCGTGGGCGGGAATTCGTATTTGCATGATAATGTAGATTAGAGGTTTGAAGGTTTCTGGTTGCGGGTTTCTGGTTGTTCGAGTTTTTGAACCAGCAACCTTGAAACCAGAAACCAGAAACCAAAAAAAATTATTTCTGCTAAGTGGTAGCGGCCTCGGTGTGTGGGACACCGGGCCGCTTTTTTGTTTAATAAAACACCAGTTTCGCCCATGTACAGCTTGCGAATCGTACCTTCCGCTCAACGCAGCAGAAAATAAGTTGGTGGAAGCAAGAGCAACCCTGCGAAAAGTAATACGCAGAGCAATCAGCGGTTCAGAACCCACACAGTTCAATTTTTTGCCTATCCGGATTTTTAAACGTTCCTTAGCCCGAATCCTGCAAAATAGTGCATGTCAGCAACAGCATGAGAGAACGCCTCCAACTGCATATTTCTTCCACCCGGAGGCAATTGCGTATTGCCCTCCAGCGGCAAATCGCCGTCCTCATGTTGCTGTTCGCGCCCATCTTTCCCCCGTTTTTGTTCTCCCAAACCTACAATGTCAAAATAGAAAACATCACTTTCCCGGAAGGGAACCAGATCGCTTATGTCTATAACATGGCGCAGGACAGTACAGGCTTGATTTGGATCCGTCAAGGCAGCGATTTTTATAATTACAATGGGCATAAACTTTCCAAGGTGAAACAGGAAGTAATCGGTGTGCCATCGTATAGCAGTAACAGGTTCTTTGCGGAAAAAAATCATCCCTTTTTTTACATCAACGGGGACCGATTGCTGGTCTATGACCCTGTGGCGAATGAGGTCGTGCAGATATTGGACAATGTGCCTGAAAACCTGGGCGGGTTGCCCAAGCCAAAAAGATTAGAGTATATAGGTATCAGCGAAGATGGCGCACGCTGGGGCATCGCACATACGGGCGATTTCGAAAATTCCTATGTGGTAAGGGCCAGCAATGGCGGGGCTTTTAAGCTGGTGGATACCATCAACCTGAACTGGAGTTATGGTGCAGCAGTGGCAAGAGATGACCATTATTTTGTCAAAATAAGCGACAGGGTCGAGGAATTCGACGCTACTGGCAGGGTAAAAGTGTACTGGTTTCCACTGGACCACACCCGGTCATGACCAATATCGTCAAAGATGCAGAAAACACCATATGGACCGTGCATAGCCCCGACCGCTCAAAAAACCAGTTCGCTGTTTATTATTTGAAAGAAGGCCAGGATGAATTCAAACGCTTGCCCGAAGGCCGGCGATTTCCACAGGAAGAAAGATTCGGGGAAGTATTTGCCGATGGCGAATATATGTGGCATCGAAGCTATCCGTTCCGTTTGTCCAGGCTGCGGGTGGCCGATGGTACGATAGCGGATTTCACGGACAAAATCATCGAACAGAGCGCCCGGTTTCCATTTTATAACAGCTCACTTTTGAATGTATTCAGGGACCGTTCGGGAGAAATTTGGCTGAACACCGTCACTGGGATTGTCAAAATGACGGTTGAGGAAGACCTCTTCCGCAACATCGGGTTGAAGCAACCCGCCTTGAATTGCCCTGATGGGAATTGTGTGTTCAGGGGGATGGCCGAAGACGAAGCCGGCAATATTTACCTCTCCCATGCCGGAGGCATTGCTGTCCTGAACCCAAAAACAGGTCATCTTTCGGCACTCCCGGTGGAAATACCTCCCGAAAGCGGTGGGATACACAACATCACTTACCTTCGGGGAACCCTGTTCTGGGGTAAATATGCCACCGACCTGAAAACCGGCAAGACCCGCCAAATCATTGCTCCTTTCTCTTACGATTATTTAGTTCACGGTGTTGACCCGGAAGGCGGTCGTGTCTGGATTGGCGTAAATGACTGGCCTTTTCGGTTGTTCCGCTACGACCTGGAAACAGGAAAATCGGTGGAGATTAAATTGCCAACAGCCGTTTTTCCCAACAGGAACGACGAAATCAGGCAAATACATTACAGCCCTACGACCGGCACCTTGTTTTTGGCGATATTAATGGAAGGAGTGCTGGAGTTGGATCTTGATGGTGCCATGCTGAACCACTATGACGACAGCAAATCGCCCGTTCAATTATGGCATGCCAATGCGCTGTATGGACTGCACGAAGACGAAGCAGGCCAACTATGGGTGGCACACGGAGCGGATGCGGGTTTGAGCAAAATGGATTTGAAAACAAGGGAAATCACCCAATATCCGTATGAGGTAAACTCGGTTACCGGCCCGCTCAAAAGGGTCTTCCGGATTTTGCCGGACAAAGCCGGCTTCCTTTGGTTGTTGAGCGAAAAGGGCACCTTGCGATTAGACAGAAAAAGCGGGAAACTGACCCGGTTTCCCATGTTTCCTACCCTTATCGACATGGCTTCCCAAAATCGGTTTGGCTATGCAGCTAAGGATGGAACCCTCTACCTCCGGACACCCGACGCAAGCCTGAATGCTTTTACCCCCGAAGATCTTTACAAAAAGGCTGGTTTTGACCAGGTCTACCCCGTTGTGATTGACCGTTTTGATTGGTTCAATGAAAAACAGGATTCGCTCTTCACCCAGTTGAAGAATTTGGCCAACCTGTCGGAAATACACCTGACGCACCATGACCGTTATTTCGACCTCCATTTTTTTGTGCCAGACTATCGCAATACCAGCCAAAACCGCTATTCCTGGTGGTTGGAAGGCTATGATAAAGAATGGAGTACGCCTGCCCGAATCAACCAACTTCGCTACGAGAACCTTCCGCCGGGCGACTATACCCTGCACATCAGGGGAGGCGTGAGCCCTGAATATTTCGAACCATCCGAGCGAGTTATTGAAATTTCTGTCTCTCCGGCCTGGTATAAAACCTGGTGGGCCTATAGCCTCTTCACCGGGATTGTGTTAGGATTATTTTACCTCTTTTATCGTTATCAGGTCAGGCAGCAATTGAAAATAGCCGAGGCCAACCGCCTCAAAGAACTCGACACCCTCAAATCCCGCCTCTACACCAACATCACCCACGAGTTTCGCACACCGCTCACGGTCATCATGGGGATGATTGAAAACATCAGCGGGCACGAAAACGAGCGGAAACTGATCCGCCGCAACAGCAAAAACCTGCTCCGCCTCATCAACCAGATGCTCGACCTGTCCAAGCTCGATTCCGGCGCCATGAAGATGGACATGGTGCAGGGCGACATCATCAACTACCTGCAATACCTGACCGAGTCTTTTCACTCCATGGCCCATGAGAAAAAGGTGCGCCTGACTTTTTATTCCGAAATACCGGAATTGGTGATGGACTTCGACGAGGAGAAAATCCAGCATATCGTTTACAACCTGCTGTCCAATGCGCTAAAATTCATCCCGAGTACTCGGGACGGCAAAGTGGTGCTGCACGCCAACAAGACCGACCGCAAAGGGCAGTCATGGCTGCAATTGAAAGTACAGGACACGGGCATCGGCATTCCCGAGGACCAATTGGCGCACATTTTCGACCGCTTCTATCAAGCCGATAATTCCAGCACCCGAAAAGGGGAAGGCACGGGCATCGGGTTGGCGCTCACCAAAGAATTGGTGGAGCTGATGGGCGGCAGTATTTCGGTGGAAAGTACGCTTGGGGAAGGCACGAATTTCACTTTGCTGCTGCCCATTCGCCTGGAGGCGAACACGCCGCTACCGCAAACCGGGTTTCCATCTTCCCGCACCCGCAGCCCGGAATTGCCCGCCCCGTTTATGGCGAAAGCGCCCGACGAACAAGAAACTTTAGCCGGCAATAAACCTGTGTTGTTGATTATCGAAGACAACACTGATGTGGTCACCTACATCGTTGGCTTGCTGGAAAAGGAATACGACATCACTACGGCGCCCAATGGGCAAGTCGGCATCGAAAAAGCTTTTGAAATCATCCCCGACATCATCATCAGCGACGTGATGATGCCGGAAAAGGACGGCTACGAAGTGTGCGAGACCCTGAAAACGGATGAGCGCACGAGCCATATTCCTATCATCCTGCTGACGGCAAAAGCGGAAGCGTCCGACCGCATCACGGGGCTTCGCAAAGGGGCCGATGCGTATTTGATGAAGCCGTTTAACAAGAATGAACTGTTTGTGCGGCTGGAAAAACTGTTGGAACTGCGGCGGGCGCTGCAAAAGCACTATTCGGAATGGGGAAATGTTCAGCCAACAGCTCAGCCCGAAACACTCGAATCCGCCTTCCTCAAAAAACTGCGACTTGCGGTAGAGGAATACCTCGATGACCCCAACTTCGACGTGCCTCAACTCTGCCGCGCCGCGCACCTGAGCAATATGCAGGTGAACCGCAAACTCAAAGCCCTGACGGGCAAAACACCCTCCCGCTTCATCCGCTCCGTGCGACTGTACAAAGCCCGGGAAATGCTCCAAACCACCAATCTTACCGTTTCCGAAATTGCCTATGCAACCGGCTTCAGCGACCCCAATTATTTTTCGCGCAGCTACTCCGAGGAATTCGGGGAATCGCCTTCTAAAGCGCGGGAATGAGGCTTTTTCCTGAAAAAAGTGAAATATGTGCGGGTTTATGTGAAATACGTGCAGGTGCTGGAGCTGCTGCTGCGGGTACTTTTGTGGGGTGCTCACAGCGGTGATTTATGCTACGTTTTCGCCGACTTGAAAAACTTCGTCATGCAACATCCCGAACAACCCGACAAAAACATCTGGCCATATCCGGGCGGCTGACCTTTGCATCAGGTTTTTAGTGAAACACACTTGTTATCAAATTATCTCCGGTTCATTGCTCTTGAATCTCGACCGACCGAATCAACCACTCGTGTTGAACACCTAAAACTCATTTTTTCACATCTAAAACTTTTTAACGATGAAACAATTGATGATTTTCCTCCTCGCAGGAGCACTCGTATCCTTTGCCGCTTGTAAAGGCGATGACGGCGCACCAGGCCCGGCAGGTGTGGCTGGTGCTACTGGCCCAGCAGGTCCTGCTGGCACAAATGGAACAAACGGCACTGATGGCACAGATGGTCAGGACGGCAACGCGAACGTGAAAAGTGTCACGATGAACATCACGAGTTCCAGCTGGACTGCAGTAAACGCTTACGAAAACACAGCGGAACTGAATGTGGCAATTATCACCCAGGATATTGCTGACAAAGGGCTAGTGATGGTGTATTTTAAGACTGGAAGTCTTGGTTTGGACGGAACCACTTGGACGGCATTGCCTTTCTCTCTGGCCAGACAGAACTATACAGAATCTTTCGCATTTGCGACAAAGGTAGGGAAGGTCATTCTTCGCGAAACCTCTACTGACGGAAACCCCGTCGAGCCGTCTGGCAGCGTCCGCATCATCGCCGCCACTGCCGACGGCATGATGCGCTATCCCGACCTGGACTGGACGAACTACGAAGAAGTGAAAGCAGTGCTTGACTTGGTGGAGTAAAACATCTGAACGGATTTTGTTACACGCCGCGCTCCCTGTCTGCTTGTGGGGGGCGCGGTTTTTTTTGTAGGTGGTGCGAATCAAACTATCCCAACCCAACTTCCGCAACGCCTGGTCTTCTCTTGCCTCGCTTGTGTCTTTTGACCAAGCGCCCGCCGCTTGAGATGTTTTTTTCAAATGACAGCGGCCTCGGTGTGTGGGACACCGGGCCGCTTTTTTGTTGGCGCAGATTTTTTTCGAGAATAAAATCTTGACAGCCACAAACAAAACTCAATACATTGGCAGCAAAAACCAATCCTCCATCCCCATGCAAGTGCCCCGCCTCCACAACGACGATGTCATAGATGCTCTCCGCTCTGGTCAGATGCAGGCAGTGGAAGACTTGTACACACATTACCGGGCCGATTTTTTCCGTTGGGCCAGCCGCCGTTTCGATGTCAACAGGCATGATTTGGAAGATGCCTGGCAGGATGCTGTGATTGCCTTTTATACGCAAGTGATGTCGGGAAAATTGACCTCCCTGCGCTACGAAGCCCGGGTGTGGTTGTTTTCCGTGGGGTACAAACGCCTTTTGAATCACCGCCGTAAAATGAAACGTATTCTTTGGAAAGATGAAATTGACGAAGTGCTCCGACACGGCACTTCTTGGCTCGATTTTCAGGAAAATCACGCTCATTCGGAAAAAAAAGAATCCTTGCACACAGCCATGAAAACGATGTCGGGTCAATGCCGGGAGATGCTGACGCAGCGGTATTTCATGGAAAAAAGCATCGAAGAAATACAACAGGAATGGGAGCATAGCAACGCCAATACTACGAGCGCCACCTTGTCGCGCTGCCTCAAACGATTGAAAGATTTAATTAAAACCGCGCAGACAGCGGTCATCAGATAACGGTATGGAAGAACTGGACGACAAACTCATCGAGCGATATTATCTCAATGATCTCAGCGAGGCTGAACTGGCCGTTTTCAACCGCCGGATGGCCGAAGACGAGGCATTTTGGGAGGCCGTGCAGCTGCACGCCGATGCTCTGGAAGCCATCCGACTGGAGGGTATCACTTTGCTGCGGGCGCGGCTGGCAGCAAAGGGGCGGGAACTGGATGCCGGTCTGGACAAGCCAAGCAATCGTTGGTTATGGTGGATTATTGGTTTAGTGGTTGTGTTGCTCGGCGCGTGGGCTGTGTGGTGGTGGATGCAATCGGGAAACCCGCCAGCCTCGACACCGACAATCGAAAGCCGCGACATCGCCGCACTTTCAGCAACGGACACAATACCCGCCGTGTCGCCTTCGGAAAAACAGCCTGAACCCGCACAAAAAACACCTGAACGACAACGGGTTTTCGCGGCGTATTTTCAGCCGTACAAAGACCCTTCTCTGGAACCCGCGCGGCGGGGAGATGCCGAACAGTCGCCTTCCGAACGCTTTCTGCAATTGTATTGGGAGGGCGACTACCGCGCTGCCCTAGCTGCGTTTGATTCACTGGGTGCTTCGGCAAAAAACAACGACAACCTCTTGTTTATCAAGGCCAATTGTCTGCTGGCTACGGGGGAAACCGCTGCGGCAGGTGAGTTGCTGGAAAATATTCTCCAAAATGCCCGCTCTCGTTTCAGTGCCCAAGCTGGCTGGTACTTAGCCCTCAGTCGCCTCCAAGCAGGCCGTACTAACGAGGCCGAAACCCTGCTCCGCCGTATCGCCGCCGACTCCGGCTCGCCCCGGCGGGCCGACGCGGAGCGTCTGCTGCGAGAATTGAAATAATTGCTAACCCTTTCAATACAAAAATTGTCATGAAAAAGACCATCTGCATTTGCGCTTTTCTGCTTTTTGCTTTTTCGGGTTTTACACAGGTCGTAGATACGGCAGCGGTGGTGCGGGAGGTGGATAGTTTGTTGGTGCTATCCAAACAAATGGTAGATGCGCAAAAAATCGCAGAAGCGATGCATCAAATTGATTTGGCGGAAAATATGGCAGTCACAACATTTGGTAAAAATCACCGATCTTATATCAAATGTATCATTCGCCGGGGCAGGGTACTTGGGGTGCAGAGCAAATTTGTAGAGGCTGAATCTCTTTTTGAGGAAGCCAAAGTATCCAGCGAGCGTTTTTTGGGCAAGACGAGTCCGGAATATTCGGAAAGCTTGAGTTTGCTGGGCATGTTATACATGAACCTTGGACAGTACGATAAGGCTCTCCCACTTACTTTAGAATCAAAATCCATACGGGAAAAGATATTTGGGGAAAACACCCCGCCCGTTGCGGAAAGCCTTTTCAACTTGGCTAGAATTTATCAGGAAACCGGTTATCTTGAACAGGCAGAGCAGGTCTATATTAACGTAATATCCATTTGGGAAAAAGCAAATGGTAAGGGAGCCTCTGGGGCCCTATTGAGCAAGAATAGCCTTGCTAATGTTTATATGGAGCTGGGACAATATGAAAAATCTGAACAACTGTTTTTGGAAGTCTTACGTGCCTATGAAAAGGATAAAAACAATCTAAATTATGCTGGCTTTTTAAACAATCTGGCTTTTTTATATGGTAGAATGGGCTTGTATGAACGAGCTAGAGCGGTGGCTTTAGAATCTAAAGCCATATTTGAACGATTGGATGGAAAAGAGACCTATCAATATACCTTTATCTTAGGCTCTTTGGCGGCAATTTACCAAGCTTCCGGACAGTACCACCAGGCAGAACAATATTTGTGGGAATCCAATGCCATTCTGGAAAAAATATTGGGAAAGGAGCACTCTTTGTACGCGACCAACCTTTTTTCTCTCGCTTTGGCTTATCAGGAATCCAATCAGTATGAAAAAGCAGAGGAAATGTATCTGGCCACACTTCGCATTCGGGAAAAAATACTGCCAACTGGGCATCCAGCCGTTTTGTGGTGCTTCAACAACCTCGCTAACCTGTACTTTTCTATGGGAAAAATGGAGGAGGCTGGCCAACTTCACTTGAAAACAAAAAACCTCAGAGCACAGTTTCTGGGCGAAACCCATCCGGACTATTCCTACAGCCTTAAAAACTTGGCCAGATATTATATTTATACAGGGCAAATTGAAGCGGCGAGCACCCTGTTGATTGAAAATGCCAGCGTAGAACAAAACCTTATAAAAAGAGCAAGTCATCACCTTTCAGAACAAGAATTATACGCCTACCTCAATTTTTTTGGCCAATCGAACCAGCAATTTTTTTCTTTGTGCCATTCGGCCAGTACGACATTCAACCAGCTAGTAGGCACCGCTTACGACAATATTATTTTTTACAAAGGAATTCCCCAAACTATTGCTGCCCAAATCAGACTTAAGGAACTCTCAGGGGCTTATACTTCCGATAAATATGACGATTTTACTGCTTGTCATCGCCGATTGGCTAGCGAATATGCCAAGCCAGTTGCGATGCGGGACAGCGTTCAAATTGTTGCTTTGGAGGGGAAAGCCAATGCCCTCGAAAAAGAACTCATCCGCACCGTCGCCGGCTTCGGCGATGCCATCCGACAGGTCAACTGGCAAGAAGTACAATCCGCTCTCCGCCGCAACGAAGCCGCCATCGAATTCATCCACTTCAACTATTACAACCTCGAACCCACCGACAGCGTCCTCTACGCAGCCCTGTTGCTCAAACCCGGTATGCAACACCCGATGTTCATTCCGCTGTGCGACGAAAAACAACTTAAGACTTTGTTGCCTGCCGCTGACAGCAGACTGAACAACGACCAGGTCAACGAACTGTACAGCAACAATGCCCTGTATCGCCTGCTCTGGTCGCCGCTCGAATCGCAACTGGCCGATGTCCGCAAAGTTTACTACTCCCCCAGCGGTCTGCTGCATCGGCTAAATCTGGCAGCCCTGCCTACAAGCCCTAAAACCGTGCTTTCCGACCGACACGAGATGGTCTCGCTCGGCAGTACGCGCCAACTGGCACTTGACAACCAAAGTATTGTATCCAATGAGGCACCAGCAGCCCTAATCTACGGCGGTATTCAGTTCGACATGGACAGCACCACATACCAGGAACGGCCAGCCAGCCAAACCAACAGTCCGCGTGGTCTTTCTTTCGTCCAAACCGATTCCACACTTCGCGGCGGCACTTGGGATTTTCTGAAATGGTCGGAAAAAGAAGCTGACAACATTCACGTGGCATTGGGTCAGGCAGGCATAAAAGCGCAGGTCGTAAAAGGCCAACAAGCGACGGAAGAATCATTTAAACAGATTGGTCAAACGGGTCCTTCGCCCCGTATTTTGCATATTTCTACCCATGGCTTCTTTTTCACTGACCCTGCGAGCAAATCCGAAACCCGAAATCTGCAATCGGAAGAGCCTGTTTTCAAACTGTCCGACCACCCCATGATTCGTTCCGGCCTCATCCTCGCCGGCGCCAACCACGCCTGGAAAACAGGTAGCCCTCTCGGCAACCGCGAAGACGGCATCCTCACCGCCTATGAAATCAGCCAACTCGACCTGCGCAACACCGAATTGGTGGTGCTTTCCGCCTGCGAAACCGGTCTGGGCCACATCCAAGGCAACGAGGGCGTGTATGGCCTGCAACGGGCCTTTAAAATTGCGGGCGCCAAAACCCTGGTGATGTCGCTCTGGCAGGTGCCCGACTACCAGACTCAGGAACTGATGACGGTGTTTTACCAAAAATGGCTGTCGGGAAAAATGCCTGTGCGGCAAGCCTTGCAGGCAGCACAAAAAGAGATGCGCGACAAAGGGTATGAGCCGTATTACTGGGCGGGATTTGTGGTAGTGGAGTGAGCGCAAACCTTTTTCCTGATTTTTTTGAGATGCCTGTTAAGATTTCGCCAGTAAATGGTACTGCACTTCCAGCAAGATGTCGGGTAACTGGTCTTCGCCATCCGCCCCTTCGTTTTGCAGGAAGCAGCCGAAAATCCTTTACTAGAGTAGGCATTCAGTCAAAAAGATCAAATCATGAAAAAGCACAGTATCCTGCTACCCGTTTCCACCTTTATCCTGGCTATGGTAATCGGCCTTGTTGCCTGCCAAAAAGAAAATAAAGATGACGCGGCTGTCGCTGTGACAGCCGAAGAAAGAAGCAATCCCAATTCAGCCGTTTACCCGCCGACTGCTAATGTTAACGGTAAATCCTATGGCGAATGGACGGCTGAGTGGTGGCGTTGGGTTATGTCATCTACATGCGCTACCAATCCGATCAGCGATCCGACTGGTGAAAATGCCGGTATAAACCAAAACGGACCGGTATACTTCCTCGCCGGCACCAGTGGCGGTGCAGCTACCCGCAACGTCACCATCCCGCATGGCAAAAAAATTCTTTTCCCGATCATCAACCTAATGTTCGACTATCCTTGCCCAGATCCGGACTTCCAGCCTGCTTCCGGCCAAACACTGGAAGAATTTCTGACACAGAGCGTTGCCGACCTGATGGATCTGGCAGATGTTTTCGAGGTCACCCTCGACGGCGTGCCGCTCAACAATGAAGAAAATTACCGGTTCCCGAGCGGTCTGTTTTATTTCACCGGCAATACCGACCTGACCAATTGTTTCGATCCCTGCATCACAGGTGAGGAACAGGCCGCCGCCAGCGATGGGTATTGGATGATGCTCAAACCGCTCTCGTATGGGCAACATACACTGAACTTCAAGGCTGAAGTGTCGGCGTTCGGATTCGCTTTGGACGTGACTTATAATATTACCATCGAGTAATAATTTGTCGCTTCAATTACTCCACGCAACAAGTTTAATACATCTGACCTAAATTTACGCTGCCGGCCAATTTCAGCCGGCAGCGTTTTTCCCGGCTGATAAACCCCTGACCACGGCATTTCTGTTTACGGGCACCTTCCGGCTGAACGCTGCTGCACTGACCGGCGGGTGGTATTCAGGATAAAGGAATTTTGTAACTGGTTAGCCTCTTTAACTTATTGAAAATCAGCCGCTTGGCGTTTTATGATTTGAACACCCAAAAATGTAAATGATTGAAATTCAATCACTTGATTTTTGGGCGGGATTGTGAAATTTCTCGTAAATGTTTGATTATCAACTGCTTTGGTGTGCTAACCAGTTACGGAATTTTATTAAAATATCTCTACCTCTTATGCGATCATTTGCATTTTTCCTCTGCCTTTCCCTGGCTTGCTCTTATCTAACTGCCCAAAGCGACACCTGGACCTACTTCGCCCCACCACCCGGCCCATACTGCCAAGCCGCTCGTGGCAACAACATCCTCATTGGAACTATCGGCGCGGGCATTGTGCGTTTCGACACCTTGGGCAATCGCACGGTGCTCAACACCGACAACTCGGCTCTACCATCCGACACCATCTCTTATCTCGCCATAGATGCTGAAGATAACTGGTGGATGATTCAAGCCAGCGGTTTCAGTCGTTTTGATGGAGTCAACACACAAACTTGGTCGCTCGCACAAATGGGGCTTCCGGCCAACACATTCGTCCGGGAAATGAAAACTGCGCCCGACAGCAGCATGTACGTCGTCTCCGACAACGGCATAGCGATTTTCAAGAACGATACCTGGTCGGTGCTGAACACATCCAACTCGGGACTGCCGACAAATAATGTCTGGGATGTGGCTTTCGGCTCCGACGGAAAGCGGTATTTTGCCACAACCGGTAGCGGGGTCGTCGTTCAGGATGGCACCACTTGGACTTCCTACACCACCGCCAATACGGGTATCAATACTTTAAACAACGTTTACGCAGTGGCTGTTACGACCGATGGAGTCCTCTGGGCTATAGGCGGGTTGTCGCCCATCGCAGGCATCCGGCTTGCTAAATTTGAAGCCGGAACCTGGACAGGTTTCACTTCCGTCAGCATCGGCATAACTTCGGGGGTACCCTTGCGGAAACTAACAGCAGGTAGTGCCGGCCAACTTTATTTGACCACGCTCTCTACCGTTTCCATCTTGCAGCAAGGCACTTGGGCGCATTATTACGCTCAAGAAATTGGCTGTGCTTCCAGTGGCACAATAACACCGGTAGAAGATGGTGCGGGAAATATCTGGATATTCACTTCGTGTCAGTTGGCACGTTTCGATGGGCAAATATGGACTGGGTTGAGCTTGGGTTTGCCCGGTCCGCCTCCAGGTACTCTGTTTGACGGCATCGCCGAAGGCTCCGACGGTAGTATCTGGATAGGTACCTACGAAGGAGGATATGTCGCGCGTCTGAAAAACGACGACTCTTGGGAACAATACCTCCCTACAAATTACGGTGCAACGAATAGCAGGGTGACCAGCATACAGGGCGCTCCCGACGGGAAGATGTGGTTTGGCCTTGAAAATAGCGAGATACTGCGTTATGCTGACGGCGATTGGACACTTTTCGACACCTGCGCCGCCTATTTCCCCGATAATTTTGTCATCACTGCTGCCACAGCGCCCAATGGCGACCAGTGGTTCTCTTTTGGGCCATTGTCATCGCCACCCACCGCTCCCTTTGATGGCTTGGCCCGTTACAGCGCCGATGGGCAGTGGCAATTTTTTTCTGCTGCGAATGCTCCGTTGGTTGCTGGTTATATTCGGAAAATACTCTTCGAAGCCGACGGGACGGCATGGTTTGCCACCACTTTTGTCGGAATACTCCGCTATAAAAATGGTGTGTGGGATACGCTCACCGTAAGCAATTCCGGGTTGCCCAGTAACAGGGTCTTTTACTTGGGTCTGGCTCCTGATGATGCCATCTGGGCTTGCACGGATGCTGGTTTGGCTCGCTTCGATGGTCAAAACTGGGCCGTGCTAAACAGTTCCAATTCGGGGTTGCCATCCGATTTGACTACAAGGATCGCGTTTGACAAGGCTGGAGGTATGTATGTGGGTTACGCGCCAGAAACGCCCGGTACACCGGGGGCAAGAGTTATCGTATTGCGCGACGGGATTTGGACAGAACTCGTCCCGCCCGGCTGGGAAAACAGCTCGAATGACGAACCGGATGCCTTTATCGTTGACAGCAAAAACAGGCTTTGGTTCGCCGAATTCTACGACCCCGGGGTGTACCGCTACGACCCGATGCTGGTGAACACGGGAGAACCAGATGCGGTATCAACGCACATTTTGGCTACGCCCAACCCGACGGCAGGCCTAATCACGCTCCAGCTCGAAACGCCGCTTGCCAGCGAAGCGAGCCTGTGCGTATGGAACAGCTTGGGGCAGCGTGTTTACACCAGCATTGTTCCGCAAACAGCGGGGACAACAATTCCAGTGGATTTGAGCAAACTGCCTGCCGGAGTGTATTGGCTGCATTTATTGCAGAAAGGCGGAGCGGCTGCAGCTGCAAGGGTGGTAAAGCAGTAGCTACGCTGTCACCGACCGGGGGCGTTGTGGAGATTTTTTTCTTGGCAACCTGTTAAGATTGAGAGAACTGGCGGTACTGTGCTTTTGGCTATATGTCAGCCAAAAAAAGTTTCACGCTAAACATCCTCTCTCAAAATGAAAAATCTTCATTTCCCCCTCCGTTTGTTTGTCTTCATCCTCCTCTTTAAAGCAGCCCCTGTATCATCCCAAATGACCTGGACCGCGTACACCCCACCTTTTGGCGACACCGTCGGCATCGCAGATATCGAAGTGCTCAACGAAAATGTAATCTGGGCGGTCGGTGTCAAATTTGACGTCAACGATTCCCTGTACAATTTTTTCGGCCCATCTCCGGTGCTGATGGCGCGCACGGTGGATGGCGGTGCCAATTGGAGCGTGACTCAGGTGCCGATGGGCGATTTGCCATTCATCGCCAACATGAGCGTGGTTGACGAAAGCACCGCTTTTATCAGTGGCCTTGACGAGTTTGGTAATGCCAAAACACTTAAAACGACCGATGGCAGCCAAACTTGGGCACCTACGCCAGTGGGCTGGGATCCGGTAGTGTCATGGCCCAACTACCTCCACGCTTTCTCTGCTGCCAAAGCTTGTGTGATGGGCGACCCGCGTGATGGCGAATTTGAAATTTACACTACTTCCAATGGAGGCATTAATTGGGCAAAAGTGCCGGGAGGAAGTATTCCCAACCCATTGCCGGGCGAATTCGGATTCAATAATACGGGTGATGTGGTGGGCAATACCATGTTGTTTGGCACCAGTGCGGGTCGGGTTTTTCGCTCGGAAAATGCGGGGCTTACTTGGTCGGCTATCCAAACCCCGTTGCCAGCGGTTACCTCTGTTTCATTTTCCGATGCTGAAAACGGTATTGCTGCCGTATTCGATTTGTACAATTCTTCTTTGGCACACACCAGCGACGGCGGCACTAATTGGACTGATATCACGCCGCTCGACGGCGAATTCCGAACAATGGGCATCGAGTACATCCCCAACTCGCCGTTCATCCTGCTTGGCATCACAAAAAACAGCATTCTCACTGGCCCATTTGAGACTTGGCTGAGTCCTGACCGGGGCCTGACCTGGCAACAAATCAGCAGCGGCGAAATCATTGGCTGGCCTACTTTTTTGGATGGCGATACTGGCTGGGCTGGCGAATTTCAACAGCTCGACCACCCAACTCGCTTGTTCAAATATACCGGAAGCCCGCTCGTCGGGTTGTTTTCGCCCAATACGCTCTCCGCCGAAATATCGGTGTCTCCAAACCCCGCCAGCGACATTTTTCAGGTAAAAGTAAAATCTGAAAAAGTGACAGACTACCTGCTTCTGCTCAACGATATGCAAGGCCGCCTCGTTCGCCAGCAGACCGTGCAAGGCCAATCGGATTTCTCCAGTACGTTTCAGGTTGCAGATTTGCCCGCCGGGCAGTATGTGTTGACAGTGGCAAGCGCGGGGGGGAAAACATCTCTTGCATTTGCAAAAGTTATTCGGCAGTAACACCATTTTTTGACATTCAACAGCCTGATTATGTATCTATTATACTACAATCAAGTTGTTGAATGTCAAAAAAACACGTCGGCCTATTAACATTTTTCCCTGCCACTACAATAATGGCATTGACCGGTGCCTCGCCCCTGTATTCTTCAATTAAAAACACTCTGCCATGAACTTCCATTTTTACAAAATGCTCAGGCTTTCCGTCGTATTTGCCCTGACTGTTCAAACTGCTGCCCTGCTGGCAGCCAACATCGAATCTGCCAACTCCGGCAACTGGAATCTCACGACCACCTGGGTAGGTGGCGTAGTGCCTGTTGCGGGTGACAATGTCACCATCAAAGCGGGGCATACCGTGACACTTTCGGACACCCGCTTTTGCGCCACCCTGACTGTAGAACCCAGTGCAATATTCTCTTTTACAGGCACATTGAATAATAGCGGTGCATTTTTAAATCAAGGAACTGTGAATTGGGAAGGCAATTTTGGCAGCGGGGGTTTTACCAACACTGGTACGCTGAACGCCACCAGTTTCGTCGCCCGTAATACCGATGCAGACATTACGAACAATTCGGGCGGAATAATCAACTGGACGGATGGCTGGTTTGACTACGGCGCAGGCGGGCAAACGCTCACGAATCACGGCATTTTCAACCTTATCGGGAACAACCCCGCCAATTTTACTTGCAATATGGCGATAGTAAACTCCGGTACAATTAACAAAACTGCAGGGACGCTGAGTATTACGCAAACCTTTAACAATCAGGTTGGCGGGACAGTCACCGTGTCGTCAGGCGCGACGCTGACTTTTAATATAGGAATGACGCAGAATGGTACGTTCACCGCGAACGGCACGGTAGTGCTCAACGGCGGCTCATACACGTTCGGCACTAACTTCACCGGCAGCGGTACGTTGAATATCACCAGTCCCAGCACTGTGACGATTGCCTCGGGTTTTGCTCCGGCGTTGCCGATCGTGAACCAAACTTCGACGCTCAGCGCTGGTGCTGGTACCGCTCTGACGATTCTAAGTGGTACAACGTGGAACTGGCAGGGTGATTTTGGTGCATTTTCCAGTATCACCAACAAAGGCACGCTCAATGCTAGCGGTTTCGTCACACACAATACCGATTCCGATATCACGAACAATGCGGGTGGAGTAATCAACTGGACGGACGGTTGGTTTGACTATGTCGCTGGCGGGCAAACGCTGACAAACTACGGTGTATTTAATCTCGGCAGTAATCCCAGCAATTTCACCTGCAAAATGGCGATTGTGAACACAGGGACAATCAATAAAACTGCGGGGACATTGGACATTGTACAAACCTTTGACAATCAGGCTGGTGGTTCCGTTACTCTATCAGCGGGCTCTACACTTACATTTATAGCTGCCCTCACCCAAAGCGGGACGTTCACTGTGAACGGCACGGTGGTGCTCAACGGCGGCTCGCACACGTTCAACACCAACTTCACTGGCAGTGGGACCTTGAATATTACCAATCCTACCACGGTCACGGCTGCCTCGGGTTTTGCTCCGGGCCTGCCGACGGTGAACCACACTTCCACGCTCAACGCCGGGGGGGGCACTGCCTTGACAATTCTGAACAGTACGACATGGAACTGGCAAGGTGGTTTTGGTGCATTTTCTAATATCACTAACAATGGCACGCTCAATGCCAGCGGTTTTGTTACCCACAATACCGATGCTGACATCACAAACAATGCGAGCGGCACCATCAACTGGACGGATGGCTGGTTTGACCACGGCGCGGGCGGGCAAACACTGACGAATCATGGCGTTTTCAACTTTATCGGGAACAATCCCGCTAATTTCACCTGCAACATGGACATCGTCAATGCCGGGACGATAAACAAAACGGCCGGTACCTTGAACATCCCAAAACCCTTCGACAACCAAACGACCGGCACGGTCAATGTGTCCACGGGCGCCAGCATGACATTTAACAGCGCTATCAGCCTGATCCAAAACGGCACCTTTATCGTCAACGGAACCTTAAATTTGAGTGCGGCTCTGCTCACGCAAAACCAATTATTTACCATCAACGGCACGGCGAATATCAGCGGCGCCTACACCTTTGGCGCCAACGGCGGGTTCAGCGGAATCGGTACGGTCAACGTTACCTCCAGCACATCCAACTTCAACGCGGGCAGCACACTCACAACCAAATTGAACGTCACTGGCGGAACGCTGAACGACAACGTCGGCTTGATGCCGGGAGAGGTTACCCTCGGTGCTTTTGGCACCTACGGCGGCACCGGAAGCCCGACTTTTGCCAACGGTTTTATTTGGAACAACGGTACCCTGACTGGTAGTGGCACCATACTGATAAGTGGAAGTATGAGCGTAAATAACTCTTCGCACATACTTTCCAGTGATAAAATAGTACATCTTTCCGGAAGCGGAACTGTGAACAACGGGGCTTTCCTAAGTCTCAGTGGCACCGCCAAATTCATCGTGCTTTCCACAGGAATCATCACCTTCGACGGCGCAAGCAATGCAACGGCGAACGGCGGCGCTAATAATTTATTTGAAATCCAATCCGGCGGCGCGCTCATCAAAAACGGGACCAATAACTACGCCCTGCAGTTGCCCTTTTCGGAAAACGGCGGCTCGATCACGGTAAATGGCGGCACGCTCACCTTTGGTACCAATACCCAATCATTTACCAATGGAACGGTCGCCATAAACGGTTCCACCAGCCTGATTTTGAATTCCAGCACCGCCACTATGGCCGGAACCGCCGTCAGCGGCACGGGCACCCTTAAGCTGGAAGTCACCACCCTGCATGTAAATGCCGGCACGACAATCACTTCCAAAATTAACATCCAAACGGGCACCCTCAACGACAACGTGGGTTTGCAGCCCGGCGAGGTCACCCTGGGCTCGGCGGGGCAAGGATTTTACGGCGGAACGGGCAGTCCCATCTTCGCCAACGGTTTCGTCTGGAATCTCGGCGATATCCAGGGCAGCGGTATCGCAACGGTCAGCGGGAGTTTGACGGCAACGAATACGAGTACCGGCACTATCCGCAATACGAAAGAACTGCATATTACCGGCGCCGCCACGTTTACCGGCAGCGGCTTTGGCATGAGCGACAATGCCAAATTTATCGTCAAAACCGGCGGTACAGCTACATTCAATGTCACTGCCTCCAACGTATCTGTAAGTGGCAGTTCCACGAATTTATTCGAACTCGAAAGCGGAAGCACGCTCACCAAAACAGGCGGCAGTGCGCTCAATATCCTTTGTCCGTTCAAAACGACCGCTGCGGCGATCAATGCCAATGGCGGCACGCTTTCCGTAGGCGGCTCGTTTACCAACACACTGGACGGCGGCACCATCGGCATAGCCGCATCCAGTATTTTCGGGATTTCTTCGGGCGGCACCTTTACCCTCACCGGCGTAGCGGTCAGCGGCGCGGGAACACTCACCGTGTTGGCCGCCAGTGGCAACGTCACGATCAATACGGGAACTACCGTCAGTACCAAACTGAATGTTGCAGCCGGTATCCTGCACGACAATGTGGGCCTGACGCCCGGTGAAGTGACCCTGGGTACCAACGCATTTAACGTCGGCACCTATTCCGGAACGGGCAGCCCCACGTTTTCCAACGGTTTCAACTGGATTCACGGCGGTTTTCAAGGCAGCGGCGTCGTTACGGTAAACAGTGCCATGAACGTGGCCAACAACAATCCGCATACGGTAACGAATACCAAAGAACTGCTGCTCGCCGGCGTGGCCACGTTCGACGCCGGCGGCGGATTGACCCTGAGTAGTACGGCAAAGGTCACCGTCGCTTCCACCGGCTCGGCGATCTTTCAGGGCGCCAGCGCCATATCCTTAAGTGGTACCAGCGCTACGTTGTTCGAAATTCAAAGCGGTGGAACGATGACCAAAACGAATGCCGGGGATCTCGTGGCCGGCACCGCCTTTTCGAACGCCGGCACCGTTAATATCGTAACCGGATTGTTTAATTTGAACAGTACATTCACCAACACCGGTACCATTAAAGGAGTCGGCACAATAGACCTGGGCTCCACCAACACCAACACCGGAACCTACGCCCCCGGCCTTTCACCCGGTACGCTCACCGTGGTGGGCAATTATGTCAACAGCACACTTGACATCGAAATCGACGCCGGTCCGCCGGTGGCCAAAGACCTGCTGAACGTCACCGGAAATATCACGCTGACCGGCAGCACCCTGAACGTCAGTGAAATCCAATGCGTGCCCAACGGCAGTTACGATATTATTTCCTACACCGGCACGCGCGCGGGCAATTTCGCCACGGTAAACGCGCCCGCGGGCTATACGGTGGCCTACGACGATGCGGCGAAAAAGGTGCGGCTCAATTACATCGACGGCGTGCCCACGATCGTTTGCCCGACCGATGTCAGCGTCAATACGGACGCGGGTATTTGTACCGCCAGCGGGGTCGCACTTGGCACACCTACCGGTACGGACAACTGTGCCGGGGTCCTCTATTCCAACAATGCGCCACCCACTTTCCCGATCGGCGCCTCCACGCTCACCTGGACCGCAACTGATGTGATTGCCCAAACGGCCACTTGCGAACAAACGGTCACGGTAAGCGATGCGGAACCGCCGGCGATTACCTGTCCGGCGGACCAGACCATCACCGTAAATGCCGTCTGTTCGAGTCCGCTGGGCAGCTGGTCGGCCGTTTCCGTCAGCGACAACTGCGCGGCATCCGGCTCGATCACAGTTAGTCAAAGCCCGGATGCTACGACCACCTTGTATGGCCTCGGAGATGTGGAAATGGTAACGTTGACCGCCGACGACGGCAATGGCAATACGCAGGATTGTGATTTTACAGTAACCCTCAATATCACAAATATCCCGCAGGAAGTCTGCAACGGGATGGACGATGATTGTGACGGACTAATTGATGACGCTGACCCAAGTGTTACCGGCCAACCGGTTTGGTATGCCGACACGGATGGCGACGGTTACGGCAACGCCGCCGTTTCCCAACTGGCCTGCAACCAACCCGGCGGCCATGTGGCCAACGACGACGATTGCGACGACAACAATGCGGCTATAAATCCTGCCGCCACCGAAACCTGCAACGGCATCGACGACGATTGCGACGGCCTGACCGATGACGCCGATCCGAACGTGACGGGTCAGAGCACCTGGTACGCCGACACGGATGGCGACGGTTACGGCAACGCCGCCGTTTCCCAACTGGCCTGCAACCAACCCGGCGGCCATGTGGCCAACGACGACGATTGCGACGACAACAATGCGGCTATAAATCCTGCCGCCACCGAAACCTGCAACGGCATCGACGACGATTGCGACGGCCTGACCGATGACGCCGATCCGAACGTGACGGGTCAGAGCACCTGGTACGCCGACACGGATGGCGACGGTTACGGCAACGCCGCCGTTTCCCAACTGGCCTGCA
>CAYZVM010000038.1:0-33069 GCA_964481485.1 uncultured Saprospiraceae bacterium
AGCGAGCGGCTACTTTTTGAATAAGGAACATATCGTCGCCCGATGCCAGATTGTCGTTGCCAGCAAAACCGCCCACTGCCTCGAACACGGATTTGGGGTACGTGAGGTTTGCGCCATTGCCCATGCGTTGGAAGCCGAGCCGGATGCCCGCTCCCGTGATGCCCATAAGTCCCAAAAAATCAAGCGATTGGAAACGCTGGAGCAAATTGTGTTCGCGGTGGAAGGCGACAGGGGCAGCGAGCAGGGCAGGTCTGTCCTCCCGTTCAGCCCCACCCCCGACCCCTCCCCTGTAAGGGAGGGGAGACGTAGAGCAGCCCGCGACGTTGTCGCGGACTCCCCTCCCTTTCAGGGGAGGGGCCGGGGGTGGGGTTGAACGGAGGACACTTTCAAACCTCGATACCACCAGCCGCAACCAATCCACTGGCACCACGCAGTCCGCATCGGTGGTCACGATAAGTTCGCCCGTCGCGTGAGCGATTCCGATTTCGACGGCTTTCTTTTTGTTGGCGCTCAGCCGCGCCTCCATTGGGAGCAAATCGGCCAAACGAATCAGCAACAACCCCTGCCTTTCTACTGCCATCTGCCAACTGCCAACTGCAAACTGTTTACTGCCAACCGCCGACTGCAAACTGCCGACTGTTTCCGCCGTAGTATCTTCCGAAAAATCGTCCATCACAATGATTTCCAGCAAGTTGTGCGGGTAAGAGCCGCCGAGTATGCTGTTCAGGCAAGCCTCGATATGGGCTGCTTCGTTGCGTGCCGGGATGACGACGCTGACTTTTGTGGCAGATTCCCAGCCTTCGGGTACTTGCCATTCGGGCAAACTCCGCCAGCCATACAGGTAGGTGAGCATGATGCCCGCATACACGATTGACAGAAAAATTGAGATGCTCAACAGCGCCATTTCTGCGAAAAATGAGAACAAACCTTTTTTCGTCAGCCGTTTTTGACACAAAATATTTTTTCCCCTCAACCCTTATTACTTTTGCCGAACAAAAAAACCGAACATCCTCTCACGACCTCTCACCCTCTCGCGTATGGAACCGCAGCACCTCATCTCCATCAAAGCCGCATTGCAAGAAAAACGCGCACCGCTATACCGCTCTATTATCCGTTGGACGTGGCGGCTGCTTATCGGTGGCGTTGCTGCCGTTGGCATCCTGTTCCTGACGATGAATTTCACGGCTATTCCGTCGTTCCGCGAGTTGGAGGACCCCAGTTCTGCGCTGGCCAGCGAAGTGTTGGCCAACAACAACGAGGTGTTGGGGCGCTACTTCACCGAGAACCGTGTGCCGGTCACGTACGAAGACCTCAACCCGCATCTCGTGAGCGCCCTCATTTCCACCGAAGACGAGCGTTTCCGCGAGCATTGCGGCATTGACGCGCGTGCGGTAGGCAGGGTGTTGTTCCGCACCATTTTGCTGCGCGACCAAAGCGCGGGCGGCGGCTCCACCATCACCCAGCAGTTGGCAAAAATGCTGTATTCCGATAGAGATTTTAAAGGAATGGGCAAGGTGGAAAAGTTTTTTTCATTGATTTACAAGAAATTGCGCGAATGGATAACGGCGGTGAAGTTGGAACGCAGTTACACGAAAGAGGAGATAATTGCGATGTACCTCAACCAGTTCAACTTTATCAACAACGCTTACGGCGTGTACGCGGCATCAGAAGTTTATTTCGGGAAAAATCAGGCAGATTTGAAAATCGAAGAAGCCGCCATGTTGATTGGGATGTTGCAAAACCCCTCTTATTTCAACCCCGTCCGTTTTCCCGAACGCGCCATGCGGCGGCGCTGGATAGTGTTGTACCAAATGCGAAACAACGGGGTCATCAGCGATGAAGTGTACGACCAATTGAAAGTGAAACCCCTCGACATGAGCCGGTTTAAAAAAGTGAACTTCACCGACGACAAAGCACCCTACCTGTGCGCCGAGCTGAAAAAAGATTTGGCAAAAATCCTTGACGCGCCCGAATCCCGCCGCCCCGACGGCACCAAGTACAACATTTACAAAGACGGCCTGAAAATCTATACGACGATTGACCCGGTATATCAGCAACACGCCGAGGCCGCGATGCAAGAGCACATCAAAAAGATTCAGGCGCGGTTTTTCCAAACTTGGCGGGGGCGCGACCCATGGACTTACCGCACGGGCGAAACTTCTGCCGCAGAAATCGAACACCGCAAAGAATCGCTCTGGGATCTCATCCGCGATGGCGAACGCTACCAAAACCTCCGACCCAAATATTTCGACGCCATCACCGCGCGGGTGGAAAAGCGCTACAACTTCGAACTCCGCGACGCCGATATCAAACGGATGTTGGAAGAAGACAAAAAGCCCGGCGCTATCAGCCGAATGCTCAAAGACACCATCGCCACTCCCGAACAGGCCGCCGCCTACCGGCGCATCATGAGCGGGCCGGAATGGCCGGAAATCAAAACCCAGTATCGAACCCTGCAATCTGCGGTGAAGAAAATATACGACACCAAAATCAAGATGAAGGTGTTCACATGGGACAATCGGAACTTTGAGAAAGACACCACCATGTCGCCGCTCGACAGCCTCCGCTACCACCGGATGTTTCTTCAAACGGGCATATTGGCAATGGATCCCACCACCAGCGAGATAAAAGCTTGGGTGGGCGGTGTCAACTTCAAATATTTCCAGTTCGACCACATCCGCACCGACCGGCAGGTAGGCTCCACTTTCAAACCTTTCGTGTACGCGACGGCCATTTCCCAACAACGCATCAGCCCCTGTTTTTCGGTGTACGACCAGCCAGTGACCATCCCGGCACACTATCAGAATTTTACGCTCATCTCCGACTGGACTCCCAAAAATGCTTCCGGCACATACACAGGTTTGCGTATGTCGCTCAAAGAAGCCCTGAAAAACTCCGTGAACTCCATCAGCACCTATTTGATGAAACAAATGGGCGACACCGAGCCCGTGCGCGGCTTGTGCAACAGCATGGGCATTGACTCCTCCGCCCGGCGCCCGGATGGAGCGTATCGCATCCCGAAACAACCGTCTATATGCCTCGGTGCCGCCGACTTGAAAGTGATAGAAATGACCGCTGCCTACGCCACTTTTGCCAATAAAGGAATGTATGGCACCCCCTTCGTTATCAAAAAAATAGAGGACAAAAATGGCCGCGTCATCTACCGCTCCTTGCCTGAAGAGCGCGTCGCATTGCCGCCCAATGCCAATTATGTGATGTTGGAAATGCTGAAATACAATGTAGCGGGCGCGCCCGGCATCAACACGCTGAAAAGCGAAATTGGCGGCAAAACGGGCACCACCAACGACTTCAGCGATGGGTGGTTCATGGGTGTCACCCCGCGCCTTGTGGTCGGCACTTGGGTCGGCGGAGAAGACCGCTGGATACGTTTTCGCAGCCTCGCCGACGGTCAGGGCGCGAGAATGGCCCGACCTATAGTGGCTGGTTTTATCGGCCGTTTGGAAAAAGACCCAAAATCAGGCTATGATTTCAATGCCCGTTTTGTGCGCCCGCCCGGCGACCTCGGTATAGAGACGAATTGTGCCAATTATGCAGATGGTGAAGCCGCGCCCACGCAGGACGAAGAAGATTTTTTCCCGGACATTTACAATGATGAACTAAACGAGGACGGTACCGTCCCCGGTCAAAAACCGAAAAGACCGGACGATACTTTTGGCGACGAACGGGAAAACGGAAATTAAGGAACGGGCAACCTCTCAACCAATCATGCCCGCCAGCAGCATCGCCACAAATCCCGCAGCATAACCCCGGTACAAATCGGCCGGGGTATGCGCCTCTAATGTCAGCCGAGCCGTACCCACCAAACCGGCGAGTATCACCACGAGTGCTATCACCACATTCAGACTCAGCTGCACGGCACCGCCAAACATGGGGATGTTAAACACCGTATCTCCCCAGACACTGCCGGTCATCAGCAGCATGGCTATCAAACCGCCCATGCCCACCGCGTGGGCGCTGATTTTTGTAAAAATATTGACAAAAAAGGCAAAAAACAGCCCAATCGTGGCGCCCAACACAAAAGTGGTGTAGAGCGCTGGAGCCTGCCCACCGGATGCAAGATTTTTGTACAACCAAAGATAAAACACACCCGACAAGATATACGGCCCGATGCGCTCCTGCTTGTCGGCCAATGCGAGGCTCTTGACAAGACCGAGCGGCTTCAACAGCGCGACGCCAAAACCCGGCAGCAAAAAACTGGTGGTGAACACCGAAATCAACAGCAACATCGCCGGTTTGTCGGCCCAGCTGCGCACGCTGAATGCATAAGGATTGAGGGCCAACAGCAACAGCAAGGAATATGTCAGCATCAACAGCGGATGCCCCAAGATGGAAAAAAAGTGGGCGAGGGTCCTGTTCATCGAACTTTATAGGCTTTGTTGATGCGGTCGAGGTCGCGTTTGTCTTCGCGTGCTTTGATGGTCTCGCGTTTGTCGAACGACTTTTTGCCGCGTGCCAGCGCAATGGCCAATTTGGCAAAGCCCCGGTCGTTGATGTAGAGTTTGTAAGGGATAATAGTCGAGCCTTTTTCTTTCACGCCGCGCTCAAGTTTGCGGAGTTCGGGTTTGCGAAGCAGGAGTTTACGGTTGCGGCGGGGCAGGTGGTTGCTGTCCGTACCGTATTCGTATTCAGCGATATAGAGATTGCGTACCCACAGCTCGCCATTTTCAAAAAGACAATAAGCATCCGACAGGTTGGCGTTGCCGTTGCGGATGCTTTTTATTTCCGAACCCGTCAGCATAATACCCGCGTCGAATTCCTGCACGAAATAATACTCGAACGACGCTTTGCGGTTCGTGATTTCTACTTTCTGTTTTTTCTTCTCTTTTGCCATAATTTAAAAAGCCGCCAAAGGTACGATATTCTCGCATCAACCTCAGTCCCAGCCCCCTCAAGGGATGAGGTTGACACGAGAATATCTATCTTGCCCTCCAAAAATCGCGCACATGAAAATCGTCAATTGGACACTCGCCATCTTGTTCGCCCTCTTCGCCATCGTGCAATACAACGACCCCGACCCAATCCCCTGGATTTTGATGTATGGTGGCGTGGCGGCGCATTTTGCGATGGCGGCATTGGGCAAAATGTATCGGCCTGCGGTATGGCTGTGGCTCATCGCGTCCGCCGTGTGGGCGGCCAGGCTTGTGCCCGATTTTATCAACTGGATTCAAATGGGCGAACCCTCCATCGTCGAATCCATGAAGGCCGAACAGCCGTGGATAGAACTCACCCGCGAATTTCTCGGCCTCGTGGTCGTAGCGGCAAGCTGCGGTTTTTTGCTATGGAAAAATCGTTGATGGATTCAGATTTTACCATTATCCCATTATTTCATTACCCCATTACCCCATCCCAATCACCGCCATCATCCGCCCCGTCGCGCCTTTTTCTTTTCTGTGGGAAAAATAATCTGCGTTGTTCAAAACGGTGGAGTAAGGCGAGATTTCAATTTGATTTTCCGGCACACCGAACGCGAGCAATTGCGCCGCGTTTGCTTTTTTCAAATCAACAAAAAACTTTCCTTTTGCTGCGTCAAACCGCTTGAAGGCGGGGTCGAATTTCACGGCCACCTCTTCCCCCACCTCGAACGAACACTCGTCAATACAGGTGCCGACGTAGGCAAAACAATCCGCGCCTTTTGTCCCAAATTCCGCGTTCATGCACGCCAAAGTTTTTCCCACTATTTCTGCCGCCGTGCCCGGCCAGCCCGCGTGAACCGCGCCTAATGCATTGTTTTTCAAGTCATAAACCAAAATCGGAGTACAGTCGGCCATCGAAACGGCGAGCAAAATGCCTGGCACATTTGTCACCAACGCATCGAAACCTTCCGCGCCGCCAGGTGCGGTCACGACCCGGATTTTATCTTCGTGCACTTGTTTCGACCAAGCCAATTGTTCGGGTTTGAAACCCAGCGCCGCGCAAAATCGGCGGCGGTTTTCGGCCACGTTGGCCGGGTCATCATCCGTGCTTTTGCCCAGATTCAAAGAAGCAAAAGGCGCGGGGCTGACCCCGCCGTGCCGGGTGCTTTCGGCGGCCACGATTTTTTCAAAAGGAGCAAAAACGGCAGGTCGGCGGAGGAGATTCGTCATTGTGTCAATTAGATAGCCCAAGTTGTGGCCTGTGGCGGGACTGCAAAACGGATGAAGCGGATTTTGTGGATTTGAACGGATTTTTTTGAGAAAAATCCGTTCAAATCCGTTTTATCTGTTCAATCCGTTTTGCCATTCTTCTCAATCGGTGGGTCGGGGTCATTATTCAGACCGTGAAAATACAACGGCGCAAATTTGCAAACATTTGCCACAAAACGGCACTTTGCGATTTGCAAGGCTCGCCCTACTTTCACCGCCGAAATTCATGCTCTAACCAAGTACAATGAAACAAGACCGCATTCTTATTATTGGCGCCGGGGGGCAAATAGGTGCCGTACTGACCGACGCCCTGCGCAATGTGTATGGCCCCGACAACATCATCGCCACCGACCTGCGCGACCTCGGCCCGCAAGAAGGGCCTGTCGAAATCCTCAACGCGCTCGACCCAATCGCGCTCGAAGAGGTGGTGAAAAAATGGAAGATTAGTCAGATTTACCACCTCGCCGCCATCCTCAGCGCCACGGGCGAAAAAGACCCCATGAAGGCGTGGGACATCAATATGCGGAGCTTGTTCAACGTGCTGGAAATCAGCCGACAGCGCAATCTGGCGAAGGTGTATTTTCCTTCCTCCATCGCCGTTTTTGGCCGCGAGGCCGCCCACGCCAATACGCCGCAATACGAAGTTTTGATTCCCGAAACGGTGTACGGCATCAGCAAAGTCGCGGGCGAAAATTGGGCGAATTATTACTACCGCCGCTATGGGGTGGACGTGCGCTCGCTGCGCTACCCCGGCATCATCGGCTACCAAAGTATGCCCGGCGGCGGCACGACGGACTACGCGGTGGACATCTACCACTACGCCATCCAGGCCAAACCTTACGAGTGTTTCCTGAGCCAGGACACGAGTCTGCCGATGCTCTATATGCCTGATGCGATTCGCGCCACATTGGAACTGATGGAGGCTCCGGCCAACCGCCTTTCGGTGCGCACAAGTTACAACCTCGCAGGCATGAGTTTCACCCCGGCGGAGGTGGCTGCGAGCATCAAAAAACGGATGCCCAACTTCAAAATCTCCTATAAACCCGACTTCCGTCAAGCCATCGCCGACTCATGGCCAGCCTCGATAGACGACTCCGCCGCCCGCCACGACTGGGGCTGGAAACCGGAATTCGACCTCGATGCCATGACGGGGGATATGCTGCACCATCTGGCGGTGCAATATCATTTGGGGGGAAAGATTGAATCAGGATTGCCTTGATGTGGGAAGTTGGATGGGATTTATTTAGTGAGCGCCTCACTCACAAAAGTGAGACGCTCACTCTTTCAATCCTTGTAATTCCGCTTCTTCTCCTTGTTTTGCTCGACGGCTTGCAGAATAGCCGGGAAAGCCGAGTGCCCCCGAATCGAATCCAGACTCTTTTCCTTTTTGACCCAATCGGGGTCGTCGTAGCCAAGCGCGGCGGCTTTTTGCAGGTTTTCGACTGATTTTTCCAGTTCATTTTGCAGGGCAAAAAAGCAAGCCCAATTCCTGAACACCCAACTGTTGTCCGATTTTAAGGCTTGAGATTTTTCCAAACACGCGCGAGCATTGGAGAAATCGCCATCTTTCAGATATGCAAAACCTAAATTGTTGAAAATGTATGCAAGGCTTGCTGTGTGCATTACAGGGTTTGCTTCAGCGAGTTTTTGCTGAATTGCCAATCCTTTTTTCAAAACGGGAATTGCCTCTTTTTGTCGGTCATTGTCAGAATAAAAAATGCCCAAACTGTTGCGAATGCTTTTTAACTCAGGCTCGAACTGCGCAGGATTGGACTTCGTCAATCGCTCTCTGATGTCGAGCGAGCGGAGGTACATTTTTTCAGCCTCCGCTATTTTTTGAAAGTCAGAGTAAAAAATGCCTAAGTTCGCGCAAATCCTCGCCAAATAGGGTTCAAACTGCGCAGGGTTGCTCTTCGCCAATCGCTCGTAGATTTCTAATGAGATTAGATACATTTTTTCTGATTCCTCCATTTTATGAACGTTAGCATAAAAAATGCCTAAGTTCATGCAAGTATTCCCCAAGTAGGGTTCGAACTGCGCGGGATTGGATTTCGCCAGTTGCTTGTTGATCTCCAACGCACGCAGATACATTTTTTCCGATTGTGGCATCTTTTGAAGGGCTTTGTAAAAAATGCCTAGATTCATACAAACCCCTGCCAAATCGGATTCGAATTGTGCGGGGTTTTTCTTTGCAAGGCGCTCGTAGATTTCAAGCGCATATAGGTAGGTTTCCCCCGATTCGGTCATGTTTTGAACGGCCTTATAAAAGTTGCCTAAATTCACATAAACCTTTGCCAAATCAGGCTCGAACTGTTCGGGGCTGTTTTTTGCCAATCGCTCAAACATTGCTAATGAACGCAGATACATTTTTTCTGAATCTCCTATTTTTTGAATATTGAAGTAAAAAATGCCTAAATTACCGCAAATCTCGGCCAAATTGGGTTCAAACTGCGCCGAGTTAATCGCTGCCAAACGCTCAAAGATTTGCAATGAGCGGAGGTACATTTTTTCCGCTTCCTCCATTTTTTGAACGGCTTTGTAAAAATTGCCCAAGTTCATGGCCAATGATGCTTCTTCGCTTTCGGAACGAGCAAGTTTCAGGGTTGCTTCGTAGTAGCCAATGGCGCGATGGCTTTGGTGGTCTTGTCCAAGCAAGAATGCAAAAGCCCAAAGATTCTCCACCGTCTCGGCGTAGCGCCGCGACTGTTCGAAGTAGAGCGTGGCGGAGTCGTAGCGCAGCGAATCGGCATAGTCGGTGGCTTTCAGCCGGGCTTTCAAGGCGAACTCATCTGCCTTGATAAATAGCAGGCTGTCGGTGGCTTGCAAGGTCTGCTGGGCGCGTTCTTTCTGGGCGAGCAGGGCGTCACCTTCCTGCTTCATTTCTTTGGCATTCAGCACGTTGTCCGCTTCGCGTATTTTTCCTTCGTCAAAAAACTGCTTCGCCAGCCGCAGCCGCTCACTATTCAATTCCATTTTTGAAAAACTCTCCGCCAGCCGAATCACATCCTCGCGGAACCGGGTTTCGATTTTTTGTACGGAGTCGCGGCGGGCATTGAGTGCAATCAGTTCGCTGCGGCAGCCGTCGCGATATTCGGCGGGCAGGTTGTCTTTTGCCATTTTTTCACACACCACTGCCTTTTTGTGTATATCGGCATCGAGGGTTTCGAGGCTCTTTTTGAGTTCGGCGTATTCGGGGGATTTGCCAAAGATTTGGGTGGTGTTGATGGTGTTGCCCGTACCGGTGACAATGAGACCGACTTTGGCATCGCCGCCGATGTTGAGTGGCGTGGGTTGCTGGGCGGCTCCCTCCTGCATGGAGGTGGCAAAAAGAAGTAACGCGATGACCTTTTTCATGGCTGGTGGTTTTGATAGTCAACGTTTTGTGTCATTCAGAGCGCAGCGAAGAATCTACACAATACACGCTTCAACGAAACATCCGAAAAACGAGACTTGTGTAGGTTCTTCACTACGCTCTGAATGACACGGCGATAAGAAGCAAAACTATTGCCCAAAATCCTGCTTGATATCAATTTTATTGGAATCGCCGGTGATGATGTTGCCGACTTTGGCTTTGTCTTTCACCTCGATATTGACGTTGTTTTTTCCGCCTTCAGCGGCGGAGGGTTTTTCAGCAGGTTTGCTCGCGGGTGGAGTGACGACAACGAGCGTATCCTTTTTGGTCGCCTCAGCCGGTGGCTGTTCGATGGGCGCGGGTTCGGGCTTTGGCCACAAAAAATCACGCAAAGTGTAGCCTGTTATGCCTGCGATACTGGCCAAAACGGCGAGGATGGCAGCCCATTTTTTCCAGGGATGCGAACTTTCCGAAAGTTGGAAACTTTCGGAAAGTTGCTGGTTGTCAGCAATATCCGCCACCGCCGCCGCGATACGGTTCCATTGTAGCCGGTAGTCTTTGTCGTCGAGCAGGCCGGTGAGGTGCTGATTTTTGAGTTGGGCGAATTGACCGGAGAGGGTCAGCACGCGCTGACGAAGGTCGGCATCGTGGCCGTGCGCGGTGACACGGACGAGCGTTTCGAGGGCCGTTTCGAGTTTGCCCTGAGCGAGCAAGGTTTTCAGTTCTTGTCTTGAGGATGACATAGGCGAATGATTGTTTGGCGAAAGTTAAAGCCAAGCAACGAAATTCACGCAGTTTTTGATTGCGTGATAATATCAAGCGGGGACATCTGCACTACTCCTTGACCGAAGATTTTCCGCTTTTCATTTCGTTTTTGCGCTCCCGTACAAAGCGCGATATTTGCGCCGCAAAATTTCTCACGACTCTCGCACCTTTCACTCATGTCTGCGAAAAGCAAATCGAACCCAAAACCCGCTCCCGCCAAAAAAACCGCCGCGCCAAAACCGGCAGCACCTGCTCGCCCGAAGGTGGCACCGCCACAACTGACCAACACCTTCCAGCATGGTTTCTGGAAGGAACATTGGATGCCCGCCGTGGTGCTCGTTGGGTTGGCTTTTGTGCTATACGCCCTCTCCATTGGTTTCGGCTATGTGCTTGATGACCAAATGGTTATTTGGGAAAACGCCTACGTCCAGAAGGGCTTTGCCGGGCTGCGCGAGATTTTCGGCTCCGATAGTTTTATGGGCTATTTCCAAAAAAAGGAAAGCCTTTATCTGCTTGAAGGTGGCCGTTACCGCCCGCTTTCGTTGGCGACTTTTGCTATGGAAATCGGCATTTTCGGGAAAGACCACCCCAACATCAGCCACTTTATCAATGTGCTGCTCTATGGCCTCACGGGCGTGTTGCTCTACCGCATTTTGCTGGGTTTGTTCCCGGTGAAAGAGGGCGGGCAATGGTATTTCAGTCTGCCGTTTTTGGCGGCTGCGATTTTTGTGCTGCACCCGCTGCACTCCGAAAGCGTGGCCAATATCAAAGGCCGCGACGAAATCCTTGCCTTGCTCGGCAGCCTTGCTGCGCTCTATGCCTCGCTCAAATATTTTGACACCAACCGCTCGTTGTGGCTCTGGCTGTCTGGTCTGTTTTTGTTTTTGGCGATGCTCTCAAAAGAAAACGCGCTGACTTTCATAGCGGTCATCCCGCTCACAGTTTGGTTTTTTGCCAAAGTACCCACCGGGCGGATTGCTTCGGCCATGACGCCACTGCTCGGTGCCGCACTGCTTTTTATCATCGTCCGGTACAATGCGCTGGGCTATATGCTCGACCACGGCAAGGCGGTGAGTGATTTGATGAACGACCCTTTCCTCGGCATGACGACGGGCGAGCGATTGGCCACTACTTTCCTCACGCTCGGCTGGTATGTAAAATTGCTTTTTGTGCCGCATCCGCTCACGCACGACTACTATCCCTATCACGTCCCGAAAGTCGGATGGACGGATTGGCGGGCGTTGGTGTCGCTCGCGCTGTACCTCGGCATGGGCGCGTGGGCGTTGCTCAACTTGCGCAAACGCCAAGTGGCGGCCTACTCTATTCTGTTTTGGCTGCTGACATTGAGCATTGTGTCCAACCTGTTCGTCTCGGTCGGCGCATTTATGAATGAGCGTTTTGTGTATATGCCCTCGGTGGCGTTTTGCATTTTGGCGGGGTGGTTTATCGCCCGCAAATTGCCGGAATGGTTCAAGGAAAAACCCGATCAACCTAGCATTTTGGCTGCTGGGCTTATGATAGTTGTTGCGGCATTATTTGGTCTGCGCACTTTCACCCGTGTGCCCGATTGGAAGGATGCTATGTCGCTCAATGAGGCGGCTATAAAGGTTTCGGTCAATAGTGCGCGGTCGCATTGTTTTTATGTAACTTCTTTGTACAAAGAGGTTTATCAAAAAGAAAAAGACCCGGTGAAGAGAACACCCATCGTGGATAAAATGGAATTTCATATCAATCGTTCGTTGGAAATCAACCCCAATTACGGAGCGGCATTGGTAATGAAAGCCGCCGTTGCAGCTGCTCGTTTTGACCTCGACCACCAGTTGGACAAACTCTTTCACCATTTCGAGGATGTTTTGGAAAAAATCCCTTACAACACCAACTTCCGCACTTTCCTTGACCAGTACATGGAATATTTGGACGGCTCGAATGCCGACAAATACGTCGCATTTTGCCACCGCGTGGGCTACGAGTTTTTTTATCAAAAGAAGAAAGACCTCCCGACGGCCATGAAGTTTATCCAATATGGTATTGACCGCCAAACCGAGGATATCCGGCTTTTGGACGATGCCGCCGAGATTTATACCGCTATGGGCGACCCGGCAAAAGCGGCGGAGATGAAAGCGCGGGCGAATGCGCAGCGGTGACATTGGGAGGTATTGGATTGGGATTTATTCAAATAACAATCAGAAGGCCGTGCGGCCATTATCGGAATGAAAGTAACCGAACATTTTTCAAAAGCAAAAGACAAAACACTCGTCTCCTTCGAGGTGCTGCCCCCGCTCAAAGGCGGCAGCATGCAGGCCATTTTCAACACTTTGGATGCGCTGATGGAGTTCAAGCCGCCGTTTATTGACGTGACGTACCACCGCGAGGAGTTTATTTACAAAAAACGGCCGTCGGGTTATTACGAAAAAACGGCCATCCGAAAACGCCCCGGTACGGTCGGTATTTGCGCAGCCATCATGCACCGTTATGGGGTGGATTCTGTGCCACACCTCATCTGTGGCGGTTTTTCGGTGGAGGAGACAGAAAACGCGCTGATTGACCTCAACTTCTTGGGTATCAATAATGTACTTGCGCTGCGCGGCGATGCTATGCAATTCGAAGACAAGTTTATAGCTGAAGAAAATGGCCACAAATACGCCCTCGACCTCGTGCGCCAAATCGTGGGCATGAATGAAGGCCGCTATCTTGACCCTAATATTGTCAATGGCGAAAAAACCGATTTTTGCATCGGTGTAGCAGGGTATCCGGAGAAACATTTTGAGGCGCCCAACTTCGCCACAGATTTGCATTTTGTAAAAGAAAAAGTGGACGCAGGCGCGGACTACATCGTGACGCAGATGTTTTTCGACAACAAAAAATACTTCGAGTTTGTGGATGCTTGCCGCAATATCGGCATCAATGTCCCCATCGTTCCGGGACTGAAACCGCTCACCCGCCGCTACCAGCTCAATTCCATCCCGCGCAAATTCTTTATCAACTTGCCCGAAGAATTGGTGGCCGAAGTACAAAAAGCCAAGGACGAAGAGGCCGTGCAACAAATCGGCATAGAATGGTGCATCCAGCAGTCGCACGAACTAAAAGCGGCGGGCGTACCCTGTCTGCACTATTATACCATGGGCAACACTGTGACTTCGAGAGCGATAGCGGAGGCGGTTGTTTAAGGAGAGAGGGGTGAGGAGAGAGGGGCGAGACGTGAGCGCATACTCTAACAATCACAATGTTATACCATGACCAATGAAGAATTCAACGAGTATTTCAGGAAACGCACCAAAACTTTTGCCGTAGATGTAATCAACTTTGCGACAACCTTGCGCCCAGCCAGTCAACCAGCGTAATTGTATATCAATTATGTAAATCTGCCACCTCTGTCGGAGCCAACTATCGCGCTTTTTGCAGAGGAAGGTCAAAAAGAGAACTGTATTCAAAAATTTGCATCGTAGTCGAGGAAGCTGACGAGAGCCTGTATTGGCTTGAAGTTATCCTTGACAGCGGTAAGGATAATTCTCAGAAGTTGCAGTTGCTGATTCAAGAGGCTACCGAAATCCTGAAAGTCGTTGCCAAAACTAAAAGCAGCCTCGAAGGCTAAAGGGCAAGAAGTGGCGTTCCTTACACCTTATTTCTCGCCCCTCACGTCTCGCCCCTCGTCCCTCGCCCCTACAAAATAGCCCTGTTGCGCCGGAGTTCCTCTTTCAAATTCGGTTTCAGGCGTTCGGCGGCCTGCACCAGCATATCCTCGTCGCGGGGGAAAGGCAGCGGGGTGTTGCCGATGCGGCGTTTTGATTCTTCGCTCAGGGCACGGCGGTCGCCGACAAATGTAGCGGCGTAATTTTCAAACAGGATTTCGGTGCTCAAGGGCTGGTTGTCGAGCAATGTGTTGCGGTCGGCATCATAAATTTCCACGAGACCCGACAGGCGGGCGGCTTTCGTTTGGTGGACTTCCAGCACATTGGCATGGATGCGGATTTTGCGCGGTTTTTTCACGTCGTTGCCGAGTGAGTCTTTCAGCACATTTCCTTTATTGTCAAGCACATAGTCCCATCCGTCTTGGATTTCCCGCTCGTCGGTGTAGGCGCGTTCGCGGACCCGTTCCGGGCTGATGTCCACCTGCGTCACCCGGAAAGCGGCTTTGTAATCATACACTGCGCCGGGTTGGGCATTGAAGTAAAACGCCTTCCATTCGCTGTCCAGATCATTCTTGCCAATCGCCAGCACTTGATCTACAAATTCGCGTGGAAGCACCTTGCCCGATTGGTTTTTTACCTCAAACAGGACATACGAAATACCCAGTTCGCGGGCTTGCCGGAGCAATTGGTCTTTGTCTTTGTATGTTCGATAGTATCGGCTTTCGAGGTCGCGGAGAGTTTTGTGCGCCTCGCGAGCAGACAGTCGGTCGCCACGTTCGGCTTGTTCGAGGAATTCCTGAGCGCGGACGTACAGACATTCGGCAGCTTTTTCGCGGCTCTCGCGCTCCTGTTTTTCGATGTCAACAAAGTTGAATTTGGCACGGTAGCCATCTTTCGAGACCAAAGGGGTGAGCGGCGCGATTTTTTGTTGGCGGGCCTGAATCTGCCGGTGCAGCCGGTTTATTTTTTCCCAGTTCTCCGGGCGGTCTTCGTCAATGAAGTTGTCAATCAGGCGCAAGTCGCGCACTTGAGCTCGAGCGAACGCTTCTTCGAGGCCGCGCACATATTCAGTTTGTTTTTTCGATTTGCCCCGTAATTTGCCCACGCAAAATTCGATGGCGTCGTCGTAGTCGCCGTTTTCGATGAATTTTTGTGCCGAACGGCAGGAAGTGAGCAAAAAGCCCAACAGCAGGAAAGAGACGAGGATACGATGGTTGGCGAACATGACTTTTTCGTTTTTTCAGACAGGATTCACACAAGATTTAACGGCAAAAGATTGCCGTGTTCTGCGAATCGAATTTGTTGTTTTCAAAATTTGCCAGAAAGGTGCGCTCCTTCCCGCAAGCCGGAATGATAAATGATGTTATGGGTTTTGCAAAATTTGTTAAAATCCAAAACAGGTTGTAAACGCTTGTAAATCAAGTTTAAAACGAATGGAAAAAATTACAGAAGCCACATCCAACTATCGCCACCTGGAACAAATGAGCGTCCGCGAACTGCTCACCAACATCAATGCGGAAGACCAAACCGTGCCACTCGCCGTGGCTAAGGCCATCCCCCAAATTGAGGCGCTCGTAGCATCCATCGTGCCTAAAATGCGCGACGGCGGGCGGCTGTTTTATATCGGTGCAGGCACCAGTGGGCGGCTTGGCATATTGGATGCTTCCGAAATACCGCCCACATTCGGCGCCCCGCCGGAATGGGTCGTTGGCCTCATCGCTGGCGGCGACCAAGCCATCAGAAAAGCAGTGGAAGGAGCCGAGGATAGCGAGACGCAGGCTTGGATGGATCTGAAAATGTGGCAGTTGGATGAGTTGGACACCGTGGTTGGCATCGCCGCGTCGGGTACCACACCTTATGTGATACACGGCATGCGCAACTGCCGGGAACATGGCATCACGACGGGCTGCATCACCTGCAACCCCGGCGCGCCCGTGCTGGCTGAAGCAGATTTTCCGATTCTTGCCGTCGTCGGGCCGGAGTTTGTGACCGGCAGCACCCGCATGAAAGCAGGTACGGCGCAAAAGTTGATTTTGAACATGATTTCCACTGCTGTCATGATTCAACTTGGCCGGGTGCAGGACAACAAGATGGTGGATATGCAACTCTCCAACAACAAGTTAGTAGACAGAGGGACGAAGATGATTATGCAAGCCACGGGGTTGGAATACGAGGGGGCCAAGCATTTGCTGCTGCGTTTTGGAAGTGTGCGGGAGGCGTTGCGGGCGTATGGGTCTTAGACCAATTGCTCCAACCGCATCCCCCGAGAGCCTTTTATCAAAATCACACTGTTTTCAAGTTTTTCATTTTCAAACCAAACCTTCGCCGCTGCAGTGTCGGGAAAATGAAGCGCTTTGTGTTTTGAAAAATTTGTCCGGCCAAACTCGGGCCCAACCAATACCAAAATATCCAGATTCTGCCGCGCAGCGAAACGCGCAATGGATTCGTGTTCTTTCTGGCTGTCGGCACCGAGTTCGAGCATATCACCCAGAATGGCGACCTTTTTTTTGCCCGGCATGGCTTTTAGGCTTTCCAAAGCAGGCCGTACGCTCGAAGGGTTGGCGTTGTAGGCATCGAGAAAAATCATGTTAGAGCCGCGATTCAGCAGCTGGGATCGGTTGTTGGATGGGACATAATTTTCCAACGAAGACTTGATTTTTTCGGCGGGCACTTTGAAATAAATGCCCAGTGCGATGGCCGTCATCACGTTGTTAAAATTGTGTCGGCCAACGAGTTGTGTTTTTACCTCTACTATTTCGCCCCCGCCGTCTGGTAAAAAAGCGGCATTGACAAAAGGCGTTTCTCCAGTCAACATCACATTGATAGTTTCGCCATCATCCAGCACTTGAAGAGAATCTGTTCGAGCGTAATTGATTTTACGGCGGTTGCGGCGGGTCATGGCGGGCAGGTATTTTTCAGAAAGATTGACGAAAATCCAACCATTGTGCTGCGCGAGGTAGCGATAGAGTTCGCCTTCGGCTTTTTTCACGCCTTCAAGGTTGCCAAAACCCTCTAAATGTTCTTTGCCGATATTGGTCAAAAGCCCGTGCGTGGGGCGGGCGATTTCGCAAAGCATGTCAATATCGCCGGGTTGGTTGGTGCCCATTTCGACGACGGCGACCTCAGTTTCGGCAGGCATGGCGAGCAGCGTGAGCGGCACACCGATGTGATTGTTGAGATTTCCTTTTGTGGAATGGCAGGGATAATGGCTGCTCAAAACGGCGGACACGAGCTCTTTGGTTGTCGTCTTTCCGTTTGAGCCGCCAATGGCGATGACCGGAATTTCAAATTGACGGCGGTGGTGCGTCGCCAATTGTTGGAGCGCCCGCAGCACATCGGGGACGAGCAAGCATCGGCTATTGATTTGATGCTCTGGAGCATCCATGACAGCATAAGCCGCGCCTTGTTCCAATGCCTTTGCGGCAAATTTGTTGCCGTCAAAATTGTCGCCTTTCAAGGCAAAAAAAATACAGCCAGACGTCAGTTGCCGGGTGTCGGTGCAGATGATGGGGTGCTGTCGGTAGATGGTGTAAAGTTCCGGTATGGAAAGCATATCAGGGCGATTCGGGAATCGTTTAGCAGATGCAAAACAAAACAGATTTTATTGATTTTCAAAAGATTGGTAGGTGCCACAAAAAAACGGGGGCACCTTTCGATGCCCCCGTTTCCCACAGTTAGGGTTTGGGTTTGACGCGTCGTTTATTTGTAACGACGTTTTACTTTTTTATGCTTCGTCTTGAAGGTGTTGCCATCTTCGTCGTTGCCAATCGGGTTGCCCGTGCGGGTCATGGCGCAGCGGAAACCAACGGTACGGCTGGCTTTGTCTTCTTCAAGGAAACGGCGTGTGCCGGGGGACAACCAGAATGCGCGGTCAGCCCAAGAACCACCTTTAATGACGCGGGCTTTGTCGCTGATGAGTGTGCTCACACCAAAGCGGTATTCCACTTGCGACTCTTTGTCACCGTCGAGGTAGTTGTACACTTCTGGGCGTTTGTAGTTGTCGCGCAGTGCAGTGGTAGTAGTGTCCATCAACTCATACTGCAGGCGGCCAAGGCTGTCTTTCGTGATAGGCTGACCAGTTTCTGGGTCAAGTTGCTTCGTCATAAAGACGTTGCCACGGAAAGAGTTGAGATCGTGGTTGGCCACATCTTCCAAGTCGGCGGAAGTCATGGGGCGGTAGAGGTCTGCCGTCCATTCGTTCACGTTGCCGGCCATGTTGTAGAGACCGTAGTCATTCGGCCAGTTGTCGCGTACTTTGGAAGGGAAGAACGATTTGTCGTTCAGAGCACCGGCCATACCACCATAGTCACCACCGCTGCGCTTGAAGTTGGCGAGCATGGCGCCTTGATATTTGTTGCGCTTTTGATAGCGGACGGTGTTGCCGTCCCATGGATAGATGCGGCGGTCGGTGATGAGTTCGTCTTTGCTGTTGGCTTGTTTGCCGATAAGCGAAAGACCCGCGTATTCCCACTCAGCTTCTGTGGGGAGGCGGTATGCCGGAAGGACGATGCCGTCCTCGTTGCGCACACGGCGCTCGCCACCTGTGCGGCGGTCAGGCAAGTTTTTGCGGACAGCCGGCTCGTATTGGCCAACCAGATAAGCTTCCGTGTTGAAGTTGTTTTCGTTTTTCTGGTCGGGCGTTGGGTCGATGATGCCTTTTTCAATGAGGATCATTTCGTTCACCCGGTCAGTCCGCCATTTGCAGAACTCGTTGGCTTGGTTCCAGTTGACACCTACGACGGGATAATCGTCGTAAGCCGGGTGGCGGAAATAGGTTTCCACCATCGGCTCGTTGTAAGCCAATTCGTCGCGCCACACGAGCGTGTCGGGCAGTGCGCGTTTCCAAACCTCCGGATAAGTCTCGCCAAACACGCGGTCTACCCAATAAAGGTATTCGCGGTAGTCAATGTTGGAGATTTCGGTTTCGTCCATATAGAACGAAGAGACGGTCACGCGGCGCGGCATATTGTTCCACTCGAAAGTGGCATCTTGGTCGGTAAGACCCATAGTAAAGGTGCCGCCTTCAATCAGAACGAGGTTAGGTCCGGTTACTTGGCCGTCGTAATCTGTTTTTTCAAAACCGCCCCACTTTTGGTCGTTGTATTTCCAGCCAGTGGTGGAGGAACGTTCGGTTTTTTTACCACAACTCGCCAGCAGGAAGACCAGCAGGACAAAGCTTAACCCGTGAATGAGTGTTTTTTTCATTATTAAAATACAGGTTTAGAAAATTGAGCAGCAAATGTAGGCAAAGAAAACATTTCAGAATCGCAGCCTTTCAAAATTTAACGAAAGTAGTTCGGTGTTATTGGAACATTCGGATACAATCGTTGATGCCAGCACGACGCTTTTTTTTGCGCAGGCTTTCATTTTGGTCAAACAAAATACCGAGGCTGAGTTCGTAAGTGCCGCCAGAACGCCCGGCCAAACCCGACAAGGTGATATCATAACTCACCCCCATTTTGAACACCCCCTGCCGAAAACCGGCCATCAAAATCACTGCGTCTGCGTTGCGAAAGGTATGCCTATACCAACCTCCGGCGATAATTGACCCCAAACCAGCGTAAGCGCCCACATTCAATTGTTGGTATGGCCCTTGGGACACAAACAAAAAATTCGGGGAAATAAACGAGGCTGGTTTTTGTTTATTGCCCTTGTTAACGACGAGTTCGGTGCCGCCGTGGAAGGTATAACGGATGGGCAAGCCACGCGAAAGATTGTCGTTTACCAACAGGATGCCGTTGTTCGGCGTGTTGAGGTGCTTGAGCGCAGCGCCGAGATAAAACTTGTCGCTAAGAATCAGCAGGCCAGAAGAAATGTCGAGTTGGGTTGTATTGGCCAATTCGGGCGGGACTTCGCCTGTGCCATCGCCGATGCCGCCAATAGGGTCAATTTGGTCGGGGAAAATAAGTTTGTCCCAGTCAAGATTGGTCTGGTGAACGCCCGCCTCTATCCCGATTTTAAGCGCCAAATCGTCGGTCACATTGAGCCGGTATGCATATACGGCGGAGATACGGGTCGTTTTCAGGATGCCGTCGCCCGCGTTGTCGCCTTCAAGATTGAAACCCACGCCGCTGTTCAGCCGGTCAAGGCTTTGTTCGTAAAACACCGCATAAGTGCGGTAGGCGTTGTTGAATCCCGACCATTGATTGCGATATGCCGCCCCCGCGCGCGGGGCAAAGGCGCTGCCCGCAAACCCAGGATTTACCTGCAAGGGCATGGCATAAAACTGGGAAAAAATCGGGTCTTGCGCTGCGGCGGAATAGCCCGCGAAAATCAACAATGCGGCAAAGAGTTTTCTCATGGGGGAAAGTTCTGTCTTTGAACTGAATAACCAAAACGAAACGTGCCGCGTGGAGGGGAATTGCTTGGATTGGACAAAAACCGAGTTCAACTTTTATTCTCCAGACGCATGATCACCCGCGTCTCCGAAGGCTGGCCAATCGTTTCAAAACCTACTTTTTCAAAAGATTTGGCGAAACCGATGAACGCAAATACCTCCGGCACACTTTCTTTTTTCGCAATCATCGGGTAAGCTTCCACGGCAGGCGCACCGTTGGCAAACGCATACGCTGATGCGGCTCTTATCAAGTTGGTTGACAAGCCTTTTCGCCGAAATTCTTTCTTAACAAAAAAACAAGTGATGCCCCAAACGGCCACATCGTCCACTCTTTTCAGCAGGCGAGAATTTTCCAACCGCACCAGCAATTCTCGGGGCGACACGGAACACCAGCCCACAGGCTCGTCGCCCGAAAAGGCGATGATGCCGAGCGGTTTCCCGGCCTCGGCCATTTGGCGAAACAACTGGCGATTCGGCTCGCCTTTATACGTTTCATAGTCTTTCGATGAAAGCCGCCAAGTCATGCACCAACACCCGCCACACGCCCCTTTTGCACCGAAGAGATTTTCCAAATCGGGCCAAGTTTCAGCGGTAAGCGGTTTAAAATGAAAGTGTTGCATCGCGCTGTTTGAAGCATATTGAGTGTGTGAGAATTTTTCAATCTCCGACCGTATGCGCGGGCATATAGTCCCAAATCGTATCGCCATCCGGCAATTCAAAATTGTCTGCCTCGCCGGGCATAGTAGCGCTTTCCAAATCGCTCGGCATATTTCTCTGCACGGTTTTTACCACCTGAATCAGCACATCGGCATAGTTGGGTGCAGTGGCGTAGCCAGCTTTTTGCACTTCCCGAAAAAACTGCTCTGGGTCGCTGCCATTGGCCACGGCTTGTGCGTAGCGCGGGTTTTTGGTCATCAATTGTGCGTGTTCGAGGAAGCTGCCCGCCGGGGTATCATATTTGCGAAACCAATCGCGCACCACATATTTCCACTTTTTGCGCGGCTCGTTCCAAGTGACAGAAATCACCTCCGGGAACAGGTGTTTCATGTCGGGACTTTTCAAATATTCCGTAGTCGTGATGAGTTGGCCTTTGCCCGTTTTGCCTTTTTCGGGGTCTTTCATGCCGAAAAACATATTGCCGACGGCGCGTTCGCCCCAGCCACTTTCGAGCGCGGCTTGCGCCAAAATAGCAGCAGCGCTGATGCCTGTGGCGATTTGGGTTTCCATAGCATAGGGGAGATAATTGGCGACGAAATCTTTAGGTACAAGTTTCATATTGTGGGAGGGTTGGTTAAGTTTGATGGCAAAGAAATGCAAAAATGAACAAGCAATGGGCAATAATTGACCTTGCTGAGAGACAAATCAATGCCCGATATTTGTACAGTCGAACAAACTTGGCAAAAACTCAATGATGCAAACGATTTTTATCACCGGCGGCACGGGCTACATCGGCAAACGGCTGATTTCTATTTTGTTGGGTAAAAACTATCGCGTCACCGCGCTCGTGCGCCCCGGCTCGGAAGTCAAGGTGCCGGCAGGATGTGAGGTTGTGGTCGGCAATCCTTTTGATGCTGCCAATTTCGCGTCGAAGATGCCAGCGGGCTGCGTTTTTGTCCAATTGCTTGGCGTGCCGCATCCTTCGCCCCGGAAGCGCGAACAATTTTACGCCATTGATTTGAAATCCGTGCAAACCTCCGCCACTGCCTCAAAACAGGCAGGCGCGGGACATTTCATTTACGTCAGCGTGTCGCAAACGCCGACTCGCATCATGCGCGATTACCAGCAAGTGCGGTCTATGGGCGAAGCAGCCATCCGGGCGACAGGTATCCCACACACTTTCATCCGCCCGTGGTATGTGCTGGGGCCGGGCCATTGGTGGCCGGTGCTGCTGTGGCCGGTGTACAAAATATTGGAAATCATACCGTTTACACGGGAAAAAGCCCTCGATTTAGGTTTGGTGACGCTGCCGCAAATGCTGCGGGTGCTGGTGTGGGCAGTTGAAAATCCGCCCGAAAACGAACGGGTGCTGAATGTGCCGGACATCAGGGAATATCATTAGGTCATTGCGAGTTTTGATATTCAGCGTGTTGTTCGATAAACCGCAGCAGCCCGCCCATCGCCGTCGAGCGGACTTTATTTTTCAAAAAAGGCGTCCAGCCCAACAGCCAGCCCGTCGGCCCGAAAGCCATGCGCGACCAGCGCCAAAAAGGAAAATCGTCGGTGTGCCGGATGATTTTGCCATCGCGAAATGCGAATCGCGCCTCTATAATATTGTGTACCCGCCGCCCCGTGCGCGAGAAGGTGTAGCGGGCTTCCCAATGTGCCCTGCCAGAGTGCTCATCTGCTTGAACATCAGCAAATTCGATGCTCAAATCCTTACCCGATTCGCAGAGATAATGCCACATGGCCGCGATTTCTTTCCCGTTTTTCAAGTCAAAAACAGCATCGGAAAAAGTAGCATCCGGGTGATAGCAAGCCGCCATACTGCGGTAGTCTTTGCGTTGGAAACTTTCGTAAAAATGGCGGATGAGTTGTTGGTGGGCATTCATGTGGAGCAATTGTTTTATTTTTGAACGGTAAAAATGCTGCTTTTTCTGCCATGAGAAAAGTCGAAGTCAATATCCATATCGCCACAAAACCCGAAACGGTCATCCGCGCTTTCACCGACCCGGATATGCTGCGCGGCTGGTGGGGCGTGGAGAGCTCGTTCGTAGAGCCGCGCAAAGGCGGCACCTATCTCGTTGCGTGGGAGGTGTCGGAAAAGGGGTTTCGCTACATTACGTCGGGTGTTGTCACTCGTTACACCTCGGATGGTTTGCTCGAAATCAGCAACTTGACCTACCTCAACCCGGAGCGCCCCATACTCGACGGACTGAGTTTGTTCGTGCGCGCAAAGCCCGGCAAAAACGGCGGCGCGGAGGTCTATCTCTGTCAGGGCGAGTATTTTGATGCCGGGCATGACGAGCATTGGGACTGGTATTACGACGCGGTGGAAAGGGCTTGGCCTGCGGTGATGCAGACTTTGAAGGGTTATTTGGAGGAAGGTTTTGGCGGGTAAAAGGCACACACAAAAAAGCCCCGGCCACGCCGTTGCGCGACCGAGGCACCTGCCCACTGTTTACTGCTTTCACCACTCCATTATTTTTTTTGGCAACCCAATCGGTACTTTTGGCGGGTGGAAATAGTGCGATATCGCCGCCTCTTCCAACCTTTGCTTGAGCGCCGGGTTGCTTATCGCCTCGGCGTACACATCGCGGTCGTCGGCATCATAGGCGGAGAGGATGTCCACCCGCACCGAGTATAAATTGGTGTTGATTTCTGTTTCGCCCCCAAAGCCGGCCAACACCTCCATCATTATTTCTGCCTCGCCGATGAGCATGATGCTTTGCTCGTCGCTGTATCGAAAGGCCACGATTTCGTGGATGACTTTGCGGGGATTCTGATTGTATTCACATGGATTGTCCGGCATAATGACGTAGGTTTGCTTGTAGAAAAAAGCCGGAACAAATGTATTTCCATTAAAAAGAATATAACAAATAAAAATCCACTTTTTAGACTAAAATTTCCTAAAAAGAGGGTTTTAATGGAAAATAAATCTAAAATAAGGAAAATGACGCTTTCCAAACAAGGAGAAATCCTCCTAATACTCGTCAAAAGAGATGGCAGAAATGCGGACGACATAGCCGAAGCTATGGGTATTGACAAATCCTATTTGTCAAAACTCTATAAAATGGACAGATTGCCGCGCAAACCGTTGGAAAAGGCAAGGACAGCCTTCCCAGAAGCGGAATTGTACCTGACAGAATTTGGAGAAAAGAGAAGTCTGGTGGAAGAGCCCACATCCGCATATCGGGCATCCGGAAGTCCTAAAAACCCCGACACGGCTCAATTGATGGAAGAAATCGCCGCAATCCGCACCGAAATCGCCCGCCTCAATCAAGAATTGGAACAACAAAAAGCCGTCAACGTCAACCTCGCCGAGGCGATTTTGAACATGAGCAAACGGAGTTGACTTGTTTTGTTGCAGAAACTTTGTCCATAAAATAGACTTTCATCAGCCGCTTTTTTTGAAAACGATTTTTTTCAGCGGCACTTCCTCCGCCTTGCTGCTACCTTCTTTCAATTTTATTGCTTTGTCCATCGGCACATCGGTATAGACGGTGTTTGGTACCCCAACTTTGGGCCATTGCACTTCCACCGATTCGATTTTTTGTGCCTGCCCCAGCCCGATTTCTTGCCGCAGGCTGGAAGAGCCGAAACTACCGCCCGTGCCGACCGTGACCCATATATGGCGTTTTGCTCCACCTTTTTCCACCGTGGTCACTTTGATTTTTGCGCCCATGGCATCGCGGTTGCAGGTAGTGCCTTCGAGAAAAAGCGTGAGCCAATGATTGTTGTTGCCGGGGTTTTCGTAGAGCAGATTGTTTGAAATATCGCCCTCGAAAGCACCGCCGACCACCACATATATGTCTTGGTCGCCGTCGTTGTCGAAGTCGCCGAAAGCGAGGCCGTGTCCTTTCTGGATTTGCCCAAAACCATTCATCGAAATATCTTCAAAACGTTGGCCTTTCTGGTTGTGGAACACGCGGTTGGGCACCAACGAGCGGAGGTCAGGCTTGCCAGTGCCGAGAAAAATATCGAGCCAGCCGTCATTGTCGAGGTCGCCGAAATTGTTGCCCATCGCATAAGTAATAGTGTGGAGGCCCAGTTGCCGATGCACGTCGGTGAAAGTTTCGTCGCCGTTGTTGCGGTAGAGACGGAGCCAATCGCCCTCCGGTTGTTTGCCCAAAAATTCATAAATGAGCGGCGCGGCGGAAGGGTCTTCGGGGTTTGGCGTGAAATTACTGCTGAAAATGTCGTCGAGGCCGTCGTTGTTGTAATCAAAGAAAAACGCGGGAAAACTGTTTTCGGGATTTCCGACACCTACCGAAGCCGGGGCCTCCTCAAATTTCCATGTTTCGGGCGAGGTGCCGCCGCGATTCATAAGCAGGATATTTTGCCCAAAAAGGTTGCTCAAATATACGTCGGGGCGTTGGTCGTTGTTGATGTCGCCCCAACTCACGGCTTTGATAAACGCCACAAAATCAACACCTAATTGGGGCGCCAAATTGGTAAACGTGCCATCGCCGTTGTTGTGATAAAGCTCGCAAGGGTGTTGGGCATTGAGGTTGTACGTTTCATTTCCAACAAACAAATCGAGCCAGCCGTCGCCGTCAAAATCGGCCCAGTCCGCCGCCTGCGTGGGGTGGAAAGAGAGCAACCCTGCCTCGATGGTCACGTCGGTGAAGGTGCCGTCGCCGTTGTTGCGCAGCAACGAATTGGGGTGCGTGCCGCCCACGAGCCAAGCGCCGCGCATGATGAAAATATCGCGGTCGCCGTCGTTGTCGTAGTCTGCGTGGACGACGTTCAGGCCGCTCACGATGCCCATCAGATTGGCCTCTTCGGTGCGTTCGGTGAACGTGCCGTCGCCGTTGTTTTTGAAAAAACGCGCCTGCTCGTTCAGCCCATATTTTGTCAAAAACAGGTCGAGGTTGCCGTCGTTGTCAAAATCTTCGATACACACGCTGCCCGAAGTGCCACGCACATCCACGCCCAGCGAAATGGCGATTTCCTCAAAACGCAGCGTGCCTTTTTCTTTAAATATACTGGCCGGCAACAACTGTCCTTTTGGCACGGCATCGGGCCATTTGCCCAGCGTCATGTAAGCCAAATTGAGCAGCCACCGGCTCTGCACATCATCGGGGAAAGCTGCCAGAATGCGCTCGTAGATTTTCACGGCGCTTTCCGGGCCAGCGGTCATTTTGTAAATGCCGCCGCCGCTGATGGGCAACACACACGACTCGGGCGTGTGCGTGTTGATACAATTTTCTTGCTCGCCAAGGCGCATATAGCACAGCGCCAACAGCTCGTACAGGATTTTGGATTGCGCGTTCAGTTGGTCGCCCGACGACTGTATCAATTCGGAAAATTGCACAGTGGCAGCTTCTATTTTGCCGGATTTCAACAATTGGTCGGCGTAGTTGAACTTCAACATGGGCTGGTTTTGCGGCGGCGCGGTTTGCATTTGCCGAAAAAACATGTCGGCCTTTCGGCTGTTGAGGTTGTAGCAAGTGAGCGGGTCGGCATTTTTGTAAATACTGTCCAAGATAGCCACCATGCGGGCATGGCCGTCGCGGGGAGCATTGCCCGTATTGGGTTGATTTTGACAGGATTGGAACAAAAACAGGAGTGCCGCTCCCGCCAGAAAATGTTGAAAAGTAGTTGGCATCTTTATGTTCAGCATATTTGTTGGCGCATAAATACGGCTTTCCCCAATGCCGTCTTGAACATGAAACGGGATTCGATTATTGATGACACATACACACATTTAGAAAACGGGGGAAATGATGATATTTTTGCGCCCCTAATGACCCTCACACCATTCTTATGCTCGACAAATTACAAGCCATCCGCGAAAAATACATTCACCTCGAAGAGCAACTCTCCGACCCCGGCATCGTGGCCGATATGGAGAAAAGCAAACGGGTGAACAAAGAGTACAAAAAACTCCAGCCCATCGTGCAGGCTGCTGCCAAATATGAAAAGGTGCTGAACAACCTCGACAGCGCCCGCGCCATGCTGGCCGCCGAAACCGACCCTGAAATGCGCGAATTGGCAAAAGACGAAATCGAAGTGCTGGAGCCAGAGCGTGAAATATTGGAAGCGGAACTGAAAACCCTGCTCACCCCAAAAGACCCTGAGGATGAAAAAGATGTGATTTTTGAAATCCGTTCCGGCACGGGTGGAGACGAGGCCGCTTTGTTCGCGGGCGACCTTTACCGGATGTACGGGCGCTACTTTTCGGAGCAAGGTTGGGACGTGGAAATTTTGGACGAAAACCCCGGCACGGCGGGCGGCTACGCCAAAATCGTGCTCGAAGTGAGCGGCGAAAATGTGTACGGCAAACTCAAATTCGAATCCGGCACACACCGGGTGCAGCGCATTCCCGATACCGAGGCCAAAGGCCGCGTCCACACCTCGGCGGCGACGGTGGCCGCGCTGCCCAAAATGGAGCCAGAGGATGTCAACATCCGCAAAGAAGACATCCGCACCGATGTGTTTCGGGCATCGGGTGCAGGCGGCCAGCACGTCAACAAGACGGAGTCAGGCGTTCGCTTCACCCACCTGCCCACGGGTGTGGTGGCAGAAAGTACCGAAAGCCGCTCGCAGCACAAAAACCGCGATATTGCCATGGGGCGCCTCATCCAGCAAATTCGCGACGCGCAAATCCAGAAAGAAGCATCTGCACTCGCTTCCGCCCGCAAAAGCCTCGTCGGCTCTGGCGACCGCTCAGAAAAAATACGCACCTACAACTGGCCGCAAAATCGCGTGACCGACCACCGGCTGGAAGGCGACAACAAAAACTTCAACCTGGACAAAGTTATTGAAGGCGATTTGGAGCCGCTCATAGAGGCGCTCACCATTGCCGACAATGCGGCGAAACTGCAAGAAGCATGATGGTTAGGTTGTTGGTGATTGGTTATTTGTGTCCGTCAACCAATCACTACCATGCACCAAACACCCCGACTTTTCGTTTTTCCCAAAAACAAAGTCAATCGAACACTTCCCCCAAAACCATCGTGGTTTAGACTTAGTTTGTATTTCAAAATACTGAAAACCAGTATTTTGAACACCAAACAACCGATAACCGACAACTACCAATTTCTTATGTTCCGCTCGTCCCTCTCTCTCTGTTTGGCCCTTGCGTTGTTTGCGCCCGCGGCGTTGTCCCAGCCCGAATTATCATATTTCACCGTCCAAACCGCGCCGGGCAAAGCCAAATCCGCCTACAACGACGGCCTTGCGGAAGCCCGAAAAGGCAACACTGCCATCGCGCTCGGTTACTTTGAGCGGGCGCTGAAGGAAGCCCCGACATTTATTGATGCACAATTGTACTGGGCGGGCACACAACTTGAAATGCAAGACTTCAAACGGGCAGAAGAAGGTTTTGAAAAAGTGCTGGCGTTGGATACAAACTACGAACCCCGCGCCTTTTACTTGCTCGCCCTGTGCGAATGGAAACAAGACAAATACGAGGAGGCCGCCGACCACGCAGAGCGATTTGTTGCTTCCCGGCCACCCAGCGCCGAGCTGTTGCGCGATGCCAAACGGCTGGCCGCCAATAGCAAATTTGCCGCCGAAGCTGTCAAAAAAACCGTGCCTTTTGACCCGAAACCCATCGGCGACGGGGTCAATTCGCGCTCCGACGAATACCTGCCCTCTCTCACCGCCGACGGCCTCACCATGATATTCACCCGGCGCGACGGCTACGACGAGAATTTTTACCAAAGCGAAAAAAAGAACGGTACATGGCAAACAGCAGAGCCGCTCGAAGGTGTCAACACCACACAAAACGAAGGCGCACAACACATTAGCCCCGACGGCTCGTGGCTCGTGTTCACAGCCTGCAACCGGCGCGGCGACGGCTCTCGCGGAAGTTGCGACCTGTATTGGTCTCAATCGAAAAACGGCGCATGGACGAAACCCGTGCCGTTCAGCGCCGCCATCAATTCATCCGATTGGGACGCACAGCCGTGTATCAGTGCCGATGGCAAAACCATTTTTTTCAGCAGCAACCGCCCCGGCGGGCAAGGCAGCAGGGATATTTGGTACACCAACCGGCAGCCCGGCGGCAAATGGAGCAAACCCGAAAACCTCGGCCCGGGCATCAACACCGACGGCGACGAGCAAACCCCCTTTCTCCACCCCGACGGCCAGACGCTCTACTTCACCTCCGACGGGCTGCCCGGCATGGGCGAAAACGACCTCTATTTCGTCCGCCGCCAGCCCGATGGCTCGTGGGGCACACCCCAAAACCTCGGCTATCCCATCAACACAAAAGCCGCCGAAGGCACCCTCACCGTCAGCCTCGACGGGCGCACTGCCTACTTCGCCGCCAACCGCCCCGACAGCCAGGGCGGCATTGACATCTACGAATTTGAACTGCCCGCACACGCCCGACCCCAGCCCGTCACCTACGCCCGCGCTCGCGTCACAGATGCCGCCACCGGCTACCCGATAGTGGCAAAAGTTGATTTTATTGACTTGAAAAACGGCCAATCCTACGTCTCCGCCAATACAAAAAGTGACGGCTACGCACTCGTGTGCTTGCCCGCCGGGAAGGACTACGCGCTGAATGTGAGCAAAGACAAATACCTGTTTTACTCCGAAAACTTCAACCTCACAACGACGGCCACTTTCGAACAGCCATTTTCGTTAAGCATTGAATTGCAGCCAATTGGCGACGAGGCAACCGCCACACCTACCTCCAAACCCGTCGTGCTGAACAACGTCTTTTTTGAAACAGGCTCCGCCGAATTGCGCTCCGAATCCTTCGCCGAACTCGACCGCCTCGCCGAACTCCTGAACGATGTGCCGACACTGAAAATCCAAATCAACGGCCACACCGATAATGTGGGCGACGATGCCAGCAATCAGCGCCTTTCAGAATCCCGCGCCAAATCCGTTTTCGATTATTTGGTCACCAAAAACATCCCCGGCGAACGGCTAAAATTCATGGGCTTCGGCGAAACCCAGCCCGTAGGAACGAATGACACGCCGGAAGGCCGGGGGCGCAATCGGAGGACAGAATTTGTGGTGTGGTAGTGGATATTGAGTACTTTCCGAAAGTTGAGTAGATAGACAAAAATTATTCTAACTCACCGCAAAGGCCGCAAAGTGCGCTAAATATTTAGAAATCAATCTTTTGCGCTCTTAGTGGCCTTTGCGGTGAATCTGTTCGAGCACTTCGGTACACGATAAAAATGTCTTGGTCAGCCATTCTCAAAACCGCCATCGTCGGCACCGAGCGCAGCCCGCTCCCTGAAAGCGAACTCGCCCCACTGGGCCTCCCGCTTCCCGCCGACGCGGCGCAAGCCGCGCTGGAAGCATTGACTGCCGCCAACCTGCTCCGCAAGGCAGGTTTCCAATTAGCGACCTCTCCAACAACTTCATTTTCAATGGCTTCGCAAGATGTCCGTGCCGTGTGTTCGTTACACGCGGCGCAGGATTTGGGTAAAATACTGTCCGGTTTGTATCCGGATGCCCTGCCCGAATTTTTGCATTTGCTGGCGCAAAACAACCTCCGGCTGCCGCCGGAAAATCTGCCCGATTTGTTGGAAAAAGCCGAGCGCGATGCTGCATTGGCAGAAAAAATCCGCCCTGCGCTGGGTCTGCGTGGGGAGTGGCTGGCGCGGCAAAATCCGCGCTGGAACTCCATTTTGGCCGACGAACCTGCCGATTGGTTCACCGCGTCTTTTGCCGAAAGAAAACAACTTTTGGCACAAACCCGCGCCCGCAACCCGCTTCTTGCGCTCGCGTGGCTCGAAAAAACATGGCAGGAAGAAAAACCCGCCCACCGAGCGCAATTCATTGACATACTGCGCGTTCGGCTGTCGCCGATGGACGAAGATTTGCTCGAAAAAGCATTTTCGGAAAAAAACAGAGAGGTGCGCTGGGCATCTATTCAGTTGCTGGCTCTGCTGCCCGAAAGCAGAAAATTTGCGGAAGCAAAAGCCTTTTTCAAAGACAGGCTTGCTCCTGCGCTCACACATCCCGGGCGAGAAAGTTTTTTGAAAAAATCCCTGCCCGACATCTCGGAAGACGCTGTGCAACCTTGGCTCGCGCTGTTGCTCGCGAATGCAAAGGGAACGGACTGGCGCAACGAACTTTTGCATCTCTTCGTCAGCATTTTGCCACCCGCCGAACTGCTTTCCACGACCGGTCTTACTCAGGAACAGGCGCTCCAATCGCTCGACGACGCAAAGGGAGCGACCGCCATTTTAGAGGCCATAGTTCGCCACGCCGACCCGACGTGGGCGGAGCCGGTGCTGCGGCATTTCAGCCGCGATTTCCGCCATGCTATTTGGCAATTGAGGCCGATGATGGATTTTTTGACCCTTTTTGCCCCCGCCACGATGGATTTTTTGCAAAAAAACAACATCGCACTGCGGTACGAGAATGAGCGCATCCTGCGTGGTTTGGAAAATTACCGCCAACCTTGGCCAAAAAATTTGCTGAATAATTTGCTCGAACAATACCGCCGCTCCACCTACAAAAACGGGTCTGAAATACCCGGCTGGCATTACACGCTCGCGCTTCAGGTGGCAGCGTATCATTGCCTCCCGGCGGATGCAGCGGGCTGCGATTTTGTGCGCGACTATCTGCAAAACCCGCCGTCGTCGCGGCCTCGTGAGTTCGAGGCGTTTCTGGGCATTTTGCGTTTCAGGCAGGAGATGCGCAGACATTTGAGCCATTGAGCATCATCAAGGTATATTTAACGATACGTATTGATTGGTAAATCTTGATGCAGGCTTGCTTAAATGTGTGGCAGTCTTTATGAAGACTCTGTGTATTCAGCCGCCCACTCCACTGCTCAATTGATTTTCTATCTCGCCACCACCACCCGGCCCGCCGCCAACACCCGCCCATCCTGCACCAAGCGAAGCAGGTAAACTCCTGACGACCAGCCCGATACTTCGAAATATGCCGCCTCCTGCCCAGCCTCCGTCCGCACTTCAGCGACCATACGACCCAGCGCGTCGAACACCTCCACCTGCCCGCCCCGCGCCAGATCGGGCAGCCGCACCGTGACGCGGTTAGCAGCCGGGTTGGGATACGCCCACAACTCCGCCGGTTTCGACGGCTCTTCCACCGGTACCGAGCAGGGCGCGTACATACAGCCGTTCGCATCTACCTTGAACATCCAGCCATAAGAGCGCGGCGGCCACGGCTGGTAGCGGTCGGTGCGGCCTACCAGCACCACGCTGCCCGAGGGCAGCACCACCAGACCACCCACAAACGGCTCCACCTCCACAGGGCTTACGTCCCAGTACGCCGTGTCGCACACCTGCCACACTTCTTCTCCCTCGGGCGTGATTTTGTACAGGCAGCCCGCTATCCACTGCGGCTCCTCGGGCGAAGGCCCCGGCGCCCAACGCGCCGCCACCACGAAGTTGCCGTCGGGCGTGGGTTTCATGTCCACCTCTTGATTCCGCCACCAGTTGGTCGGGCTGATGCGTTTTTCCCAAACGAGGTTCCATGCGCTGTCGCGGCAAACAATTTTCGTCCAAAAAGGTGGGGGGTCAATGCCGGTATTCGTAATGGCCTCACCGGTAGTATAAAGCCAGTTACCATTGGGCAAATGATGAACCGATGTTACCCTTGTCTCTTTATCTATCGGCCCTACAAACTCCCACTTGACATTACCAAGACTGTCTATTGCAAAAATGTGGCTTCGCGGCTCATAAAATGTGGAAGGAAAAATCGCCTGTCCAATGACAGAGCCGATGATGAAGGTGTTTTCGTCTAGTTTATTTAGACAACGCATGTTGTAGGTCAGAGTTGGGTTGTCCCCATATTCCTTTTTCCAGAGAATGTTGCCATTATTGTCTGTCTTTACTATGAAATTGCGCAAGTGCCCGTTTAACGGTAAAAAAGCCCCACCCAATAAAAAACCATCAATAACCTCAACTACTTCACTTTGATAATGCGTTTCGAAATAAGGAATGTCCTTGCAAAATAATTTTTCACCTTGCGAGCTAAATTTCATTATTACGTTATCATATGATGAAAAATATCCTCCAGTAATGGCGATATTTCCATCAGACAAAATTTGTATACCGTAGTTATCTCCAACACCTAAGTCTTTACCTCCTTGGTCAAAATAAGGGTAAATACCTGAGACATTCCCATTGGTATCAGCAATAATCAACCCTATACCCTGTAAACCTTCGATAGAATCATGGACCCCCCCCCCCCAGGGCAAACGCATGAACGTACCCGGTGATAGATCGTCGTTTTCAT
>CAYZVM010000039.1:0-32918 GCA_964481485.1 uncultured Saprospiraceae bacterium
GACGATGTGCGGGCGATTTGCCCCGACGTGCTGCGCCACCGCATTGGCCTGACTTATGAGGCGCAGGCGGAGAATATCACACAAGAAGACATCATCGAGCGGATTTTAGGCACCATCGTTATTCCGTGATTGGTTATTCGTTGATTTAGGTATTCGGTTCTCCGAAACTCCACATAACCAAATCAATAAATAACCACATAACCAACAAAAATGGACACTTCCGAACTGCTCAAAAAAGTCCGCAAAATCGAAATCAAAACCCGGGGGTTGAGCAGCCACCTGTTCACCGGCGGCTATCACAGCGCGTTCAAGGGCAAGGGGATGTCGTTCAGCGAAGTGCGCCCGTATCACCCCGGCGACGATGTGCGGGCCATTGATTGGAACGTGACCGCCCGCACCAGCGAACCTTATATCAAGACTTTTGAAGAAGAGCGCGAAAACACGGTGATGCTGCTCGTGGACATCAGCGGCTCGGCGGTGTTTGGCAGCCATACCCAGTTCAAAGAAGAATACCTAACCGAACTTTGTGCCGTGCTTGCTTTTTCGGCCATCGCCAACAACGACAAGGTGGGGGTGATGCTTTTTTCCGACCACATTGAGTTGTTCATCCCGCCCCAAAAAGGCAAGCAGCATATCCTGCGCATCATCCGCGAGATACTCAGCGCACGACCGACTGGACGTGGCACCAACATTGAGGGTGCTTTACAATTTATCCACAACACGTTGAAAAAGAGAAGCGTGTGTTTTTTGCTGTCCGATTTTTTGGACGAAAAATACGAACGCGCATTGCGGGTGTTGGCGCGGCAACACGACTGTGTCGGCATCCACGTCTGGGATGTGCTCGAACGCAATTTGCCCGACGTGGGTGTGCTTCGCGTAGCCGATGCCGAATCGGGCGAGCAAATTTGGGTGGACACCACGAGCATCCGGCTGCGCCGCCAATACGCACAGACTTTTGAGGAACATTTGGTTGCTACGCAAAATATTTTTCGCCGCGCAGGGGCAGATTTTTTGAGTTTGAGTACCGACCAGCCTTACGTCCGGGCGCTGTTGCAGTTTTTCTCCCGGCGTTCAAAAGTGATAACGCACGGATAGTTGGAAACAGATATGCACATAGAACACATCGTTTTTTCGATAGAAATTTTCATAGATAACCCAAATTGTCACCAATGAAAGTCCACTTCCCAAATTTGTCATCCTTCACTTCGTTCAGGAAGACAGGTCTTGGGCTGGGTCGCAACTTGCGTTAGATAATCTATGTCCTCCATGAGCCTCGTATGTGTTTAAAAAGTAAAAAATGAAAATCAAATACGGTATCATCGCACTCTGTTTGGCTCTCGTGGGCAACGTAGCCGCCCAGCCCGGCGCGAATGTCGTATTGGACAAAAGCAGGGTCGAGACCGGCGACACTTTTACCATTCGGGTGCTGGTGAATGGTGTGAACGCAGCGCCGAGAAAAGTAGATTTTGCCCCGTGGAGGAGCCAATTCCCGCCCGAAAATATCCTGTCCGAATCGGCATGGAGCAAGTCGGGCACGCGTTGGCTGCGCCAATACACACTCGTTGCTTTTGACAGCGCCACGCTGGCGTTGCCGCCGCTCACGGTGCATCTCCGTTCGGGCGAACAGGTGTTGACCAATCCACTTCAAATCACCGTTTGGCCGACACCCGCTACCGCCGATGTGAACGACGCCGAGCCAATCCGCGACATCCTGCGCGAGCCTACTTTGTGGACGGACTATTGGCCCTGGGCTGTCGGGGCGTTGGTGTTTTTGATTTTTGCAAAATGGTTTTTCAGGAGAAAACCGGTGCCTGTCGTGGCGATTCAAATGCCACCGCCGCCCACTATTCCGGCGCACGAACGGGCTTTGCAGCAACTGGCTGTTTTAGGGCAACAAAAACTTTGGAAACAGGGGCGTTTGGAACAATTTTACACCGAACTGAGCATGGTCGTGCGGGAATATTTGGAAAACCGTTTCAACGTTCCAGCGTTGGAATCTACCACGCGAGAGATTTTGCCCATGTTGAAAAATACCGATTTTCCAGAAAATATGGCCGGCTCACTGCACGAAATCCTCCATGAAGCAGATATGGCAAAATACGCCCAAAACCCGCCGCCCGACCATTTCCACGAAAAGGCTCTCGACCATGCCCGGAATTTAGTCACTGCCACCTCAAACGCTAATTTCCAAACCAACCAACAACCCTCCTTCGCCAAGGCTACGGCGGGTAAACCACCAATTCAATGACATTCGCCGAACCATATTGGCTTTTGCTTTTGCTGCTTTTGCCCGTGCTGATGTACGGCTACCGGCGCACGGCCACACAGCGGCACGTTGCCCTGCAAGTGTCGCGGCAATCGGCCATGCGCGGCGTAAAAACTTGGGTGGTGTATGCCAGAAAGTGGATTCAGGGGCTGCGGTGGCTCGTGCTGGCGCTCATCATCTTGGCTATGGCGCGGCCCCAAAAAAAATGGCACGAGGAAAAAATAGAGGCCGAGGCGATTGATATCCTGTTGGTAATGGACATTTCGCCCAGTATGCTGACCAAAGATTTCGTCCCAGACAGGCTGACGGTGGCCAAGCAGGTGGCGAGCGATTTTGTAAGTCGGAGAAAATACGACCGACTGGGGCTGGTGGTGTTTTCGGGCGGCGCATTCACCCAATGCCCGCTCACCAACGACCATCGCATTTTGCAGGCTTTTATCAACAACCTGCAAGTGGGCCGCCTCAAAGACGGCACGGCCATTGGGATGGGGCTGGCCACGGCGGTCAACCACCTCAAAGACAGCGAGGCCAAAAGCAAGGTCGTCATCCTGCTGACCGACGGCGAAAACAACGCAGGCACCATCGGCCCTATCAAAGCCGCCGAAATCGCACGCGCGCTCGGAGTGCGGGTTTACACCGTCGGCCTCGGCACGGACGGCACGGTGATGTCGCCGACGTACCAGAATTTCGACGGCTCGTTTGCCTTCGCTGCCCGCACCATGACTTTTGACACAAAACTATTGGAAGACATCGCCCGGCTGACCAACGGGCAATTTTACCGCACCCGCACCCCAAAAGACTTGCAGGGCGTGTACGCGGAGATAGACCGTTTGGAAAAAACAAAAATCACAAACACCACCGTCACACGCACCCTCGAGCTGTTTTTCTGGCTCTTAGATGCGGCTTTTTGCCTACTTATTTTGGAAATGTTGTTGCGTTGGGGGCCGTTGCGAGTGATTACAGTGTAGATGGTTATTGGTTTCTGGTTATCAATATCCTTCAGCAATCAACCAATTACTTCACTATGTTGAGATTAGAAAATCCGATACTGCTCAATCTCCTTTGGGTGCTGCTGATCCAGGCCATACTGCTGGGCGTGTATTGGAGTTGGCGCCAGCGGACGCTCCAGCGGCTGGGCTCGCCCGCGCTGGCGGAGCGGTTGTTGTTGGGATTTTCAGAAAAAAGGTTTTGGCTGAAAAACATCTTGTTCGCGGTCTCGCTGGCATTGCTGGCAGTCGCTATCGCCAATCCACAGCAAGCCGTGCGCCGCACACCACCGCCGCAAAAAAGCGCTGATGTGCTGATTGCGCTGGATATTTCGCAAAGTATGTTGGCAAATGATGTGCAGCCGAATCGGCTTGAGCAGGCAAAAAGTTTTGTCCAAAAGTTGGTGGAATCATTGGAAGGCGAGCGCATCGGCCTGATATTTTTCGCCGGAGATGCTTACCCGCAAATGCCCCTTTCGACAGATTATGAGGCGCTGATGATGTTTGCGAAAAACGCCACGCCCGATTACATCACCGACCAAGGAACCGACCTCTCCGCGCCAGTTGCATTGGCGGCTCGGCTGTTGGAGTCCAACTCCGAGGCAGGCCGTGCGCTGATTGTGATTTCCGACGGCGAACAGCACGAAGATTTGCCCTTGCAACGGGCGCGGGAGGCACACGCACGCGGGGTGATTATCCACACCGTCAGTGTCGGCACGTCGGCGGGCGGACGGATACCTTTAGGTAAAAGCGGCTTCAAACGCGACTACACGGGCCAGGTAATTCGCACCACTGCCAACGAAACTTTGCTCCGCAACCTCGCCCAAGCAGGCGGCGGCGTGGCCGTTTCATTGGGCGGCACGGGCGCGCTCCAGATGCTTGCCCGCGAGGTGGGCAGTTTGCAAAAAAGCGCGGTAGAGGCGCGAGCCTACACGGAGTATGTATCTTATTTTCAATGGTTGCTGTTGCCAGTGCTGCTGTTGCTCATGCTGGAGCAGGTGCTGTGGTGGCGGAAAAAAAGTTGATGCAAATGACTCATTTTTTGAAAAATATACTGACCGCGCTGTTTTGTGTCGCGCCGTTTTTGAATGTGCTGCACGGCCAATCGGGTCATCTGCAATTGCAGGCGGGCGACCGTTTGTACGACAAAAAAGAGTATAGCAAAGCAGAAGAAGCCTACCGAAAAGCGCAGTCGGGCCACGCCGCTGCGTACAACGCTGGCAATGCCGCCTACCAACAAGGGAAATATGCCGTCGCCGCCGAAATGTTCAAAAAAGCCGCCGCCGTCGCGCCGAGCGTGGCGGTGAAGGCCGACGCTTTTTACAATTTGGGCAACGCCTTTTTGCAGGAAGGGAAATACGCCGAGGCCATCGCCGCTTATGAAAACAGCCTCCGCAAGCAGCCCAACCGGCCCGATGCCAAGAAGAATCTCCAAATCGCCAAAAAAAAACAAAAGGAGCAGGAAAATCCACCATCTCCACCGCCACCTCAAAAACCACCCCCACCACCTCCGCCGATGCCACCGCCGCGCCGCAATTACTTAGACCGTGCACAACAACCGCCCCAAAAAGAAACGGCTTCCGGCAGCCTCACGCCGGAAGCAGCGCGGCGTTTGCTGGAAACGACCGTGCAGGTGGAAGAGCAACAAAATGCCCGGCAGTACCGGCAGTTGTCGCCTGCGACGAAGCCTTCACGGGTAAAGAAAGACTGGTAACGATGTGTTTTATCAGGCAGCGAACGACCTTGTCTGAGGCTCTTTTGAGTTCAACGCGAGCGGCATTTCTCTCATTGTTGCGCGTGTTCCGGCGGTCTTGATCTCTCCAATATTAGATTTGCCCGTATTTAACGTTTTTCAGGTATTTCTTAAAAAAAACCAAAAAAGACGGGTTTTTGCAAATCAAATACACGGAAAGAATTTGGGTAATGGCGTACTTTGCCAAATAGAAATGTAATCCCGAAAAATCGAATTCACTTTTGATTTTTCATTTTCTAAATACAAAAGCTGCTTATGAAACAATCTCTAACATTTCTTTTCCTCCTTATCGGAGTAAAAATGTTTGCCCAATTCGGCTGCCCACCCGGTACTCCAGGTGCTGCCTTTTGCTTTTCTTCTTGTGTTTTTTGTGATTTTGAGTCGGGGGTGACTGATTTCACCTCGGCTCCGACAGGCACGACATGGACGATCAATCCATGCCAGACCGGTGCTGGCCCGATCACTTTGGAAAATCCCCAATGGTACGCATTTGTCGCGGGCTCATTTTATGCGGAGTTTGCCATCAAAATCGAGCAATGCCAAGACCTTGCTGCTGGCCTCGATGCAGCCATTGTTATCAACTGCAATTATTTCCCCCCGCTGAACCCCTATATTGCGATCAGTTGCGCCACTATTGATGCTGCCAACCCGACCATTTCTGTATTGGGCCTGAACCCAGGGCAAGTGTATTACTTGGTGGTGGACGGTGTGAACGGCAACGTATGCAAATACACCATAACCCCCACGCCTGGCAGCACGACCCCGCCTCAATTGGGGGCTATCGGCGAGATTACGGGCCCCACGGAAGTGTGCCCCAAGGCAATGGCGACTTACACAATCCCAAATGTTAACTTTGCTGTCAATTATACCTGGACGGCTCCCCCCGGCTCTAAAATCAACGGCACAAACAACAACACGGTGACCTTGCCAGCCAACGTATTTGGCTCCAACACGGTCACGGTTGAATTTGGCACGCAGGGCGGCAACGTGTGTTTCACAGCCACGAGCCCCTGCGATACGCCATTGACAGCCTGCCTTCAGGTGGTGAACCAGGCCATACCTATTACCGATTTACCGGATAGGATTTTGTGTTTCCAAGAGCTGCCTTTTTTCTGGGAAGAGGCACCCAATACGCCTATCGTGGGCCCCGGAAATTATACCTTGGTTTCAGCACCTTACGATTCTTACTTGGGCTGTGATAGTATTGTGCGACAGAAATTTAAAGTGCTGCCAAACAATATCAAACAACTGCCCACGAAGTATCTCTGTGAGCCAGAGTGTTTCATTATCAATGGTTTTGAATATTGTGAAACGGGCTCTTATCAAGAATACCTCATTTCCGAAAACGGCTGCGACAGTCTCGTTTTGTTTTCTGTCGTCAAAGTACCGGTGAAGGCCGTGATACAATCTGCCGACACCATCACCTGTGAAAAGACCTCTGTGGTATTGACGAGTGTGGGCTCTACTCCTGGCTCGCCACCGCCCAGTGTTTCATACAATTGGCTAAACCCCGGTGGACAATCCATAAGTATGTCAGATACTGCCGTGGCGACGGCTTCCGGCACCTACACGCTCATCGTGACCAATGTGGGCGGCGGTATGATATGCCGCGATACGGCCACGGTCAATGTGGTGGCTTCGACGACTGTGCCACTTGCCAATGCAGGCCCTCCACAAGTGTTGTCCTGTGCCGTGCCTCAGATACAATTGCAAGGCTCCGGCTCCATGGGACCCCAATATTCCTATCTATGGATTGCTTCTAACGGCGGCAATATCATGTCGGGCAGCGCTACGTTGACGCCCACGGTGAATGCTACCGGTACCTACACATTGCAGGTGAAAAACAACAATAATGGCTGTATTTCTACATCTGTTACGAGTGTAACGGCACTGAACCTGCCGCCCACTGTGAGTGTCAATGGAGGCACTTACACCTGCTCCCAGCCGTCCGTCACGCTACAATCCACTACCAATGCTACCAGCCCAACCTATTCATGGAGTGGGCCGAATGGGTTTGTTTCCATGCTCCCCAATCCAACTGCCAACGTAGCAGGCAATTACACGCTCATTGTGACAGACAGCATATCGGGCTGCACCAATACAGCTGTCGCTACTGTGATAGACAACACCCAGCCACCCGGCGCGACTGCTTCCGGCGATACGCTCACTTGCGCGGTGACGAGCGTGGTGCTAAACGGTGGCTCACCCGCGATGAACCCATCATTTGTCTGGACTGGCCCCGGCGGGTTCACCTCTATGATGCAAAATCCGACAACCTCAACACCGGGCGTGTACCAGCTCACCGTGACCGGAGAAAATGGTTGCACCAGCACCGCCTCCGCCACCGTGTCGCAGGATGACGATGTCCCCGGTGCTTCTTTGTCGGCATTGGGCAATCTCAATTGCAACAACGCCTCTATCAATATCGTGGCGACCAGCACCCCGCCGCCAAGCCAACTGACACATACTTGGACTTTGCCAGACAATACCACGACTTCCACGGGCACCAACCCTGTTTTGAATGTCAACCAACCGGGTGTGTACAGCGTGGTGATTACTGATAATGAAAATGGTTGCACCAGCACTTCTACGGTCACCGTAGTACAAAGCCCGAGCGTGACTGCGACTGCCTCGTCCACCGGTGCATCGTGTTTTGGCGATAATGACGGCAGTGTCAGCGTGACAGCAGGCGGTGGCAACGGCACTTTTACCTACTTGTGGAATATCGGTGGCAACATGACTGCCACGGTCAACAACTTAGGCAGCGGCACCTACACAGTGACGGTCACGGACGGCGAAAACTGTACTGCGACTGCAACTGCTGTTGTTGGCCAACCAGAACCAATAATGTTGACCGCTACCGCTACGCCCCAAACCGCCAACGGTGCTGCCGACGGCACGGCCACGGCCAGCCCAGCAGGCGGCACACCTGGCTATACCTATGAGTGGAGCAATGGCGGCATGACTGCCACCATCACGGATTTGTTGCCGGGTTCGTACACAGTCACGGTAACAGACAACAACAACTGCACAGCGGTCGCTGTCGTGACGGTGAATGCTTTCAACTGTACCATTCAGGCGACAGGCAGCTTCGAAAATGTGACTTGTGCGGGTGCCAACGACGGCTCTGCCACTATCACCGTCAGCAATGCAGTAGATCCAGTGTCTTATATGTGGAGCAACGGCGGCATGACCAGTACCGTCACCGACCTCGCTCCCGGCACTTACACTGGTGTGGCAACAGATGCTGCCAATTGCCCCACCGAATTGCTGTTTACCATCACGGAACCAGACCCGTTGTCTGCAAACGCCAGTGCTACCAACGCGACTGGCCCCGGTACAAATGATGGCACCGCTACCGCTGCACCAAATGGCGGGACTGCTCCTTACACTTACGAATGGAGCAATGGCGGCATGACGGCCACAATCACTGGGCTCGAAGCAGGAATTTACACCGTCATTGTGACGGATGCCAACGATTGCACTGCTACCCAGTCGGTGGAGGTATTGGCTGGCAACTGCGGACTTACATCAAGTTTCCTTACCATAAATCCTTCTTGCAACGGATTGTCCAATGGCGAAGCGACCGTTTTGTTGACTGGCGGAAACGGCCCATTCACTTATGAATGGAGTTCGGACGGTACGGGTGCTACTGAAACAAATCTCAGTGCGGGTACTTACACGGTCACAGTGACAGACGTAAATGACTGCGAAATAACGGACGAAGTCACATTGACCGACCCGCCAGCATTGACCATCGCCCTCGACACGGTAGTCAACACCTCCTGCGTGAATGCGCCACTTGGCTCTGCCACTGTGTTGGCTGCGGGCGGCACCGGTGTTATTTCGGTCAATTGGGACAACGGGCAAACAGGTTTCACAGCAATTAACCTCACAGCGGGCACTTACACGGCAGTCGCTACCGATGCCAATGGTTGCAGCATTTCTGTATCCGCAACCGTGGATGCGGTGGACCAAGAAGCACCCGTCATTGTCGCCAACCCGGTTGATGTAGCGCTCGGCCAAACAGGTGATGTGACGCTCACGCCTCAATTGCTCAATCTGAACGTGAGCGACAACTGCACTGTCAGTGAAATCACGTTGGTGCCGACTACTTTCAACTGCACCAATCTGGGGCCGCAAACTATCGTCGTCACAGCCACAGACGATTCTGGTAACAGCAGTACGGCCACCGTCACAGCGACTATCGTGGACAATCTGCCGCCAACCATTACTTGCCCGTCCAGCATCACGCGCTGTTTTGGCGACAATGTGGTGCAATACGCAGCCCCTGTCGCTACCGACAATTGCCTCGGCAATGGCGGTATGTTCGATTTTACCGGTTTGCCCAGCGGTGCCAACTTCCCAGAGGGTGTGACAACGAATACTTACACCTACACCGACGCGGGCGGCAATGCCGGTTCTTGCAGTTTTGAAGTCACAATACTGAGCCAGATTACGACCACCGCGGCTATCACCAATGATGTTGACAACCAAAACATTGGCGCGATAGATCTCACGGTGAGCGGCGGTTTGGCACCTTATACCTTCTCGTGGACAAAAGATGGTGCGCCATTCCCGCCCACTACCGAAGACTTGGAGAATCTTGGCATGGGTCAATACACCGTAGTGGTCACGGATGCTTTTGGATGCACAGTTCAAAGCCAGTCTTTCACTGTGACGAGCATGGTGGATGCCAACGAGCCTAGTTGGGCTTCTGAACTGCTCATCCGTCCCAACCCGACGGCAGGGCACGTTTTCATCATCTTTCCCGATGGCCTGAACGAGGAGGTGCAGATAACGGTGCTCGACGTGACCGGACGGCAAGTGCAGCAACGCATCGTGCAGTCTCCCAAGCAGGTTGACCTCGACTTTTCCGTGTTGCCCGATGGTGTTTACCCAGTGCTGCTGCGCATACAAAATCAAACCATCGCGCGGCGAATTGTGGTGAGCAAGTGAGATTAGGTTGATAAATTCGGTTTTGAAAATAATAGAGGCCGGCTCACAAGTTGATTGTGGGTCGGCCTCTTTTGTTTTTGCGGCATTTGAAAATTGCTGAAAAACCTATTTTGTGGCGTTTTCTGAAAACACACCACATGAACGCAAAAGAAACGCTGACCGAATGGCTGGCCGACGGCGACCTCGAACGGGTCATCACAGGGCTGCGCATTGCTCATAAAAAATTGGGTGATAAAGGCCTCGCCCAAGCCGTTGATTTCCAGTCGAGCCGCTATAAAGGCCTGCAAAACAATTACCTAAAAGGACTCATCAACCATTCCGATTACTCAATTGAAGTGGCTAAAATCCGCCTGTCTTTACAAGAGGTTATCGTCGGCTTGCCGGATGGTTGGAACTTAGAAGAGTTGGCAACAGTACCTCCAACCCCAAGTGACCGGGTGACTACCAATCAACCGGTCACTACACTGAGCGAATCCACATTTTGGAAAAAAATGGGCTACGTCGCTATTGTCGCAGGTATCTTGGGCGGCTTCGCAGAGTTCTGCAATTTCATCAATATCTTTCCAAATAGTAGCGGTGACTCCCTCCAACTCACTGTCTATGTGCAGGATGCCAACAGCAAGCCGATTCCCGAACTCCAGAACAGAGGGCAAATCATCGTTCGCTTTGGCCACGACCTGCGCGACCCGGTCATCGGCGAAAATGGCCGCACTAATCTCGGTGAAATTCCATCAGATTTTCGAGGAAAAGAAGTGGAAGTCGTGTTAGTGGCCGAAGGTTGGGAGCCTGTCTCGCCCGGTAAAAAATACAAAATGGACGGCGGGCAAATCTACCTGACCGTCCGGCGCGACAACTCGCTCGGTACCATTCAAGGCATCGTGCAGACCCGCGACGGCAGCGAATTTGTCGCCGGGGCACTCGTGATGGTTGACCACGACACAACTGTTTATACCGACAGCCTCGGTCGTTTCCGGCTTGTGCTGCCCGAAAAAATGCACAAGGAGAGTTACCTGCTCACCGTGAAAAAAGCAGGTTTCAAAGAAGCAAGAGAACTGTACCGCCCCAAAACCACCCCAGCTGACATACGTTTGGAAAAATAATTGTTCATCTAACACAGAGAAAAGGAGGCAAACACAGAGTGCCACAGAGTTGAAATTCAACACTCTGTTCAACTCTGTGACCTACTCTGCGCCCTCTGTGTTAAAATTTAAACACCACCAACATGAAATCAATCCGCCTTCCCTTCCTGCTCCTGTGCCTCGCCACAACCGCTACTGCCCAAAATTCCAATAACACTCTCCGGGGCAAAGTCCTCTACCAAAGCAGCGGCAACAAACCTGCCGTCGGCGTACGCATCGCCGAGCCGGATGCCACGGCAGTTTTTTCGGTGGATAACGGCGACTACCAACTCAAATTCCAGAATAAACGCAACGGCGCCTCCCTTGCCCTCGAAGTCGGCAAAGACGACGGCAAAGGCCAAAAACTCGAACTCGTCAACGAAAAAGAAGTGAAAGCCGCCAAACTGCCCGCCAGCTCAGAGGAGCCATTAGACATCATCGTATGCGCTGCCGGGCAGCGCGACATCGCGGCACAGAAGTATTACCGCATCCTGCGCACCACCGCCGACCGGGAGTTGGAAAGGAAGAAAAAGGAAGTGACCGCTCTGTTGGAGCAAAAAGAAAAAGACTACCAGAAAATCAGCGACTTATTCGCCCTGATAGATAAAATGCAGGCGGCTTTGGACTCCGCCAAAATCCGCGAACAGGCCTTGAACATCGCCAGCATCAACCTCGACCGGGCTTCGCAGATGGTGAAGGGTGCGGTGAAAAAGATAGACGAGGAAAATGACGTGGAAGGAGCTTTGAAGATTTTGAATGCAGAGGCTTTGGATACGGCTTATGAACACGCCAGCGCTTTGAAAAAACAAGCGGATGCGGCGATTCGGCAAGTGATAGAGGGCTATGAGTTCAAAATCAGTTTATTGGAGCCGCAGTTTAAGTATGGGGAGGTGGCAGAGTGTTATGAGAAGATTGCGGAGATTTGTGAGCGGGAGGATTACGATAAGGAGGAATTGGCAACTTGCTTTAACCAAGCAGGGGTTTATTTGGGGTTTAATGGAGACTATCAAGAAGCATTGAAATTCCATTCAGCAGCAGTAGCCGTTCGGGAAAAAAATCTTCCCGCCGACCACCCCCATTTGGGGGTGTCTTATAGCAATCTGGCCTTTACTTATGGTGAACTCGCCGATTACATTAAGGCATTAGATTTCAATCTTAAAGCTTTGATCATCCTTGAAAAATCTCTACCTCCCGACCACCCTGATTTGGCTGCTTTGCACAACAATCGGGCACTGACTTACAGAAACCTCGGCGACAATCAAAATGCTCTAGCATTCGATCTAAAGGCCTTGTCCATTCGAGAAAAATCCCTGCCCCCTGATCATCTAGATTTAGCCCAATCGCACAACAATCTTGCCGCAACTTATAGCAAGCTCGGCGAACATCAAAAAGCATTGGAATACAATTCGAAGGCGTTGGGCATTCGAGAAAAAGTTCTCCCCGTCGATCATCCTTCCTTGGCTCAATCGTACAACAACCTATCCGAAACCTATGGTGATCTGGGTGAATATCAAAAAGCGATGGAGTTCAATGAAAAAGCCTTGGTTATTTTGAAAAAAACTCTGCCCGCCAACCACCCCGATTTGGCTGCATCATATAACAATCTGGCCCAAAAACACGGCAAACTTGGCAACTATAAAAAGCAATTGGAATTCAACCTGAAAGCCGTAGGTGTATGGGAAATAATCTTACCCAGCGATCACCCCTCGTTAGCTATATCATACAGCAATCTGGCAGTAATGTATAACAACCTTGGAGAACATCAAAAGGCATTGGAATTCAATCTAAAGGCTTTATCCATTCGGGAAAAAGTCTTACCCCTTGATCACCCCGATTTGGCACGATCATACGGCATTCTTGCTCAAACTTATGGCAATCTCAGCGAGTATCAAAAAGCATTAGAGTTTAATCTGAAAGCCTTAGCCATCCAAGAAAAAGCCTTGCCTTCCAATCATCCCGATTTGGCAACATCGTACAGTATTTTGGCCTTTACTTATGGCAGCCTCTGCAATTTTCAAAAACAATTAGAGTTCAACCTGAAAGCCGTGTCCATTCGGGAAAAAGCGCTACCTCTCGATCATCCCGATTTGGCAACTTCGTACAACAATCTAGCCGTGACTTACAGCAATCTCGGCGAGCATCAAAAAGCATTGGAATTTCACCTGAAAGCCTTGGCTATCCGGGAAAAAACCCTGCCAACTGACCATCCCTCTTTGGCATCGTCTTATAATAATATGGGTCGTGCATACCGAGATATCGGCAAATACGACAAAGGCATTGAATATGGACAAAAAGCCATCCGTATGGGAGAAGCATCAAACCCGAAACATACCAGCTTGAATCTCTTTTACGCCAACCTCGGCATCACCTACATCAAAGCCCGCCAATACCCAGAAGCCAAAGCCGCCCTCGAAAAAAGTGAAAGCCTTAAAGAAGAAGAAAGAGTGTATCGAGGTTGGGCGATGTACTACGCCTCTCAAAAGCAAAAGAAACAAGCCATCGAGAGCCTGCAAAAGGCAATCTCGCTCGGCTTCAAAGATTTGAAATGGCTCGAAACCGAGCTGGATTTGAAAAACATCCGCAAGGAGAAGGGATACAAGGAGTTGGTGGAGCAGTTGAAGAAAGAAAAGAAAGGCTGAACCGGGATGAGCAGGATGTTGTAAGGATGAGAACGATAAGCAAATCCCAATTCAACCTTTTCCCGTTTTTTGCACCATGTTTCAACTTTTCTCCCTCTCGCAAGGCCAGACGTTCGCGGAAAAAATCAGCCAACTGCACGACGGGCAGTTGGCTGAAATCTTCGGGCGCATCATCCTCAACCGCGCCTATGATTACCTTGAGGCCATCGAATCGGTGGATATGCAGCCTGGCCAGGTAGAGGCTGAAGTCTATGGCTCGGAGCCTTATCAGGTTGTACTCGAACACCGTGCGGGCGATGTGTTTGGCGATTGCTCTTGTCCGTATGACGGCAGGTGCAAGCATCTGGCTGCCTTGCTGATGCATTTGCGCGACTATGAAGACGAGGAAAATTTGGAACAAATCAACCCGGTGGCGGGTGCTCAGGCATATTCCAAAAGCAAAACTGCGGCCTTCGATTTTGAGCAATATCTCGAAAGTTTAAGCGCCGACGAACTCCGCGCTCTCGTGCGGCAGTTCGCGCCCGAATCGTATCGCCGCACGCTCGCTGCTCAACAAGCCGAGCCGAGCGCGAATCAAAAAGCCTTGCAATCCGCCGAAAAAAGAGTGCGCGACCTTTTCAAAAAACTACCGGAGTACGGCCCTGACGATTTTGAATCCACCTTGCTGAAACATTTAGATTCGGTGCGGCCTTTTTGGCTGAACCAGCCAGCGGCCGTGGCGACCTTGCTCCGAGATTGCATCAAGGGCATTGACGACGCGCAAGGCGAGGGCTATCTATACGACGACTATTCCGACGGTGTGTTCGAAGGCAATGATTTTGGGCGCTATCTGGCTGAATTCGTCGCCGCGCAACCCGCCGAGGCTATTCTGACGACTTTGCAGCCACTTGCTGAGACATTCGACGAGTGCGAGTATCGCAACAGCACCAATTTTTTGCCCCACTTTGTAGAGTTGCTGTCGGAAACAAAACGCCGCGCCGTTGCGCCGTTTTTTCTGAACAACGACGCATTGGCAGGGTTGGAAGACCGCCATCAGCGCGTGGTGTGGCAACATCTCCAGCCCTTACTGACCCCTACCGAGCAACGGCGTTTTTTGGAACGGCTCATGTCGAACAGTTTTTTTGCGCTGGAATTGGCCACCCTGCTCGAAGGAGAAGGCGAGGCCGACAAAGCCATTTCGATGCTGGAAAAGGTATTGGAGACTGCCGGGCCGCAACCGTGGTTTCTTCATTCCATATTTTCCACCGCCGCCGGAAAAGCCAAACTGTTCGAGCGGCGCATCGAATTGGAACAACGCCACCGAAAAGGCCGCGATTTGGACAAGTGGGCTATCCGTTATGTGCAGGGAACAGCTACCGCAGAAAGCCTCCACTTTGTTTTGAAATATTTACCGGAACAAAAAGATGCGCTGGAAAAACTGCTGCAAAAGACCAACGTCGAAGCGTTCGCCCGCTATTTGGAAGATTTGAAACGGCTCGATGAAACAGTGGGTTTATTCCGGCTAAAACAAGGCGCACCGAGTTTCCAATGGCAATATGATTTTTTCAAAAGACACAAAAAAACTTTCCCGGACGCGGCAAAAGTTGTTTTCTTACAGGTACTCGACCAAGAATTACCGCACCCTGCCAGCAACCACTACCGCTCTGTCACAGAGGCGCTCACTCATTTGAAAGCCATAGAGGCTCCCGCTGATTTTCAGGTGCGTATTAACGCCATTCGGTTGAATTACAAGCGGCGTACGAATTTGATGGCGATGCTGTCGGCGGCGAAGTTGTGAGAAGTACGCAAGGATGTGTGCTATTCCCGCCTACACCCGTTTCTTCTGCAACAAGTGCATTGCAAAAAACACTACTTTTGTATCCTCTTTCCAAAACAGGAAGCCATGTCTCTCGAATCACAATTCCTCTCCCGCATTCAAAGTGCGATACCTGACCTTAAAGCCGTCTATCTGTACGGCAGCCGGGCATCGGGCAAGGCTCGCCCCGACAGCGACTACGATGTGGCGGTGCTGGCAGCAGAACCATTGGAGGGGAAGGAGGCTTTTTTTCATTTACAGTTGGAACTGGCCGGTCTGACAGATAGCGGAGTTAATCTGGTGGACTTGCGGTCGCTTCCCATCGTTCTCCAATTTGAAGTGCTACGCGGTCGCAAACGCCTTTTTTGCGCCGACCGGGCTTTCTGCGTAGATTTTGAGGCCGGAATTTTGTCTGATTACCAGCGTTTTGCCGAAGAAAGGCAAATCATTTTAGATACTTTTTTAAAAAAACGCGCCGATGCCGCTCGACAACAAGTTAGCAGGTAAAGTTGCCAATTTGGAGACTTGCATCGCCAGAATTCACGAGGTGTATCGCGGCGAACGAGAGGTTTTTTTACAAAACCTGTTGCGTCAAGAATCGGTGCTGCTCAACCTGCAACGCGCTTGTGAGAACATTATTGACATCGCCAACATCGCAGTTGCAGAACTTGACCTCGGCGTTCCGGCTTCTGCCCGCGAGGGTTTTGAATTGTTGGAAAATGCGGGAATTGTCAGCCCGGAGTTGACATCTAAAATGGCGACGATGGTCGGTTTCCGCAATTTGGTCGTCCATCAATATTTTCGGATTGACCCTGAAAAAATATGCGACACCATTGAGCAAGATTTGCCTGATTTACAACATTTTGCCAATGCTGTGGTGCTTCGGCTGAGTGGTCGTTAGTTTCAACACAACGGCGCGAAAGGCATCCAAGCCTTCCGCGCCGCCGTCTTTTATGCGAACTGGAAAGTTCGCGTTACAACATTCCCTTCACCATCTCCGCAAAAGCCGCCACGCTCAACGCCCCCTGGTCGCCCTCGCCTTGCTTGCGCACGGCCACGGTGCCAGCCTCCACTTCCTTTTCGCCCACGATGAGCAGGAACGGGATGCGTTTCAGTTCGTTGTCGCGGATTTTTCGGCCAATCGTCTCGTTGCGGTCGTCCACCACGCCGCGCAAGTCTTCGGCTTCGAGCGCTTGTTTGACCTGATAGGAATATTCCACAAATTTGTCCGACACGGGCAGGATGGCAAACTGCTCCGGCGAGAGCCAGAGTGGGAATTTGCCCGCGCAGTTTTCAATCAGCACGCCCATAAACCGCTCCATGGAGCCAAACGGTGCGCGGTGAATCATCACCGGGCGGTGCGATTGGTTGTCTGCGCCGACATACCAAAGGTCGAAGCGAATCGGCAGGTTGTAGTCCACTTGGATAGTGCCGAGTTGCCAAGAGCGGCCCAATGCGTCCTTCACCATAAAGTCGAGTTTTGGGCCGTAGAAAGCCGCCTCGCCGAGTTCGGTCACGGTTTGCAGGCCTGCTTCCGCCGCTGCGTCAATGATGGCCTGTTCGGCTTTTGCCCAGTTTTCGTCGGAGCCGATGTATTTTGATTTGTCGTTCGGGTCGCGGAGGCTGATTTGGGCGGTGAATTTGTCGAAACCCAATTTTGCCAACACATATCGTGTGAGGTCGAGCGCGCCGAGGAACTCATCTTTGATTTGGTCTTCGGTGCAGAATATATGCGCATCGTCTTGCGTGAAGCCGCGCACCCGCGTGAGGCCGTGCAGTTCGCCCGACATTTCGTAGCGATAAACGGTGCCAAACTCTGCGATGCGCACCGGCAACTCGCGGTAGGAGCGCGGGCGGTAGCCATAGATTTCGCAGTGGTGCGGGCAGTTCATCGGTTTGAGCAGAAACTCTTCGTCCACGTCGGGTGTGTGGATGGGCTGGAAGGAGTCTTTGCCGTATTTTTCCCAGTGGCCGGAGGTGACGTAGAGTTTTTTCCCGCCGATATGTGGCGTGATGACGGGCTGATAACCGCGTTTGAGTTGTTCTTTTTTCAAAAAATCTTCCAAGCGCTGGCGCACCGCCGTGCCTTTCGGCAGCCACAGCGGAAGCCCTTGCCCCACTTTTTCCGAAAACATAAACAACTCTAATTCAGCGCCTAATTTGCGGTGGTCGCGTTTTTTGGCCTCTTCCAACAAGTGCAGGTATTCCTCCAATTCCTTCTGCTTCGGGAACGTGATGGCGTAGATACGGGTCAGTTGTTTGCGCTCCATGTCGCCGCGCCAGTAAGCCCCGGCGAGGTTGAGGATTTTGACGGCTTTGATAGGCTCGGTGTTCGGTAGGTGCGGGCCTTTGCAGAGATCCACGAAATTGCCTTGTTGGTAAAACGTGATTTGGCCGTCTTCGAGACCCTCAATCAGTTCGAGTTTGTACTCGTCACCTTTCGATTTGAAAAATTTGATGGCCTCCGCTTTGGAGACTTCGCTGCGCTGGTACTCGCTTTTGGTGCGGGCCAGTTCGAGCATTTTTTGCTCGATTTTCTGAAAATCAGCGGGCGTGAGCGTCCGGTCGCCCGTGTCCACATCATAGTAAAAGCCGTTTTCGATGGCCGGGCCTATGCCGAATTTGGTGCCGGGAAACAGCGATTCCAGCGCCTCGGCGAGCAGGTGGGCGGAAGAGTGCCAGTAGGTTTGTTTGCCTTCTTTGTCCTCCCATTTGTAAAAAATGATGCGGGCATCCTCGTTGATGGGGCGCATCAGGTCGCGCACTTCGCCGTTGACACCGGCGGCCAGCACCACGCGGGCGAGGCCCTCGCTGATGCTTTTTGCCACGTCGAGCGCAGTGGTTCCGGCGGCATACTGACGAATGTTGCCGTCGGGGAAAGTGATGTTAATCATTGAAAAAGTGTGTTTTAGCCCGCCCAAACGAAAGGCGGGTGCCCGTGCCCCATACGAACGGAGTGGGCGGTTTGTGAAAATGTGAGGCGCAAAGGTAGGCGAAAGCCCTGCCAGCATTCTTAAAATTTTCTCAAACCGCCCCCCTTCCGCACACCTTTCACAATATTTGCCGCCTGATACGGTTTATTTCTCGCCCAATAATTTTAACAAATACTACGCTGTTTGGCTCTTAACATGAAAAGTCTGCTTCTTTTTCTATTTCCCATCTTTTTCCTTTCCAACCTTTCCGCCCAGTGTGTTTCCGGCGACTGCAAAAACGGTGTCGGCACCTACGTCTATCCTTCCGGTGCCAAATACACCGGCCATTTCAAGGATGGCGAAATCCACGGCATCGGCGTGTGCTACTACACCGACGGCAGCAAATATCAAGGCGAATGGGTACACCGCTACCCCGAGGGGCGCGGTACCAAAACTTACTCCGACGGCACTACCCGCACCGGCAAATGGCGGCGCGGCAAACCTGTGGACGACAGCGGAAAACTGCTCGAAGAATACATCGCCAAGAAAGAAGAAGAAAATCAGGACGACGGCACGAATATTCAATCTGGCTGTCTTTCAGGCGATTGCAAAAACGGACAGGGCATTTTTGCCTACCCCGACGGCAGCAAATACGAAGGACAGTTCGTCAACAGCAAATTTGAGGGGATGGGTGTTTTTTATTTTGCCAACGGCGACAAATATGAAGGCCAGTTCAAAGAAAACTACCCGCACGGACTTGGCACCCGCACTTATGCTTCCAACAATGTGCAAGAAACCGGGGAGTGGGAGCAGGGCGAATTTGTCGGCAGCAGCCTTATCGAAAGTGGTAAGATTGGCTGCATTCAGGGCGACTGCGAAAACGGCAAAGGCACTTACATTTACAAAGAGGGCGCGGCCAAATTTGTCGGCGATTTCAAAGACGAACTCCCGCACGGTTTCGGCGTGTGCACCTACGCCAATGGCGACCGCTACCGGGGCGAATGGCGAGAAGGCGCGTTCGGTGGAAAAGGTACCCTTTACCTCCGCGATGGGACGGTGGTGGACGGATATTGGCGCGCTGGCGAATATGTCGGCAAAACACCTCCCTCGGACTACGAACCGCCGACCCCCACCGTCGCCGAAAAACCCGTACAACAACCTCCCGCTACACCCGCTGGCACCGACACGAAAGTATGGGCCGTGGTGGTCGGCGTGGCTGCCTACGACCACATGCCCGCACTGCGCTATACCGACGACGATGCCTACCGCTTTTACGCCTTCCTGAAAAGCCTCGAAGGTGGTGCATTGCCCGATGAACAGGTGAGCGTGCTGGTGGACGAGGATGCTACCCGCGACAATATCCTCGGTACTATGAACGAGTTGTTCAGCCAAGCCGGCCCGAACGACTTGATTGTTTTCTACTTCTCTGGCCACGGCCTGAACGGCTCTTTCCTTCCCATTGATTTTGACGGTTTTAACAACAAAATCACCCACGAGGAAATCGCCAAGGCGTTCAACAAGTGCAAAGCCAAATTCAAACTTTGCCTCGCCGACGCTTGCCACAGCGGCAGTTTGTTTGCCATGCGCTCTGGCACGGACGACCCGCTTTTGAACCAATATTACTCCAACCTTGCGAAGTCGGTGTCTGGCACCGCGCTCATCATGTCGAGCAAGGCCGACGAAACTTCGCTCGAATCGGCGGGTTTGCGACAGGGCGTGTTCAGCCATTTTCTTACCCGGGGCTTGAAAGGAGAGGCCGACAAAAACAAAGACAAAGTGGTGACCGTCGGCGAATTGTACGACTATATCGCCATCAATGTGCGCGACTACACCGGCAACCGCCAAAGCCCGGTCATCAAAGGAACCTACGACCCCAATATGCCGGTGGCAGTGGTCCGCTGAACGTTTACTATGAGAGAACTTGCTTGCGATGACCACTTTGCGCCAGATATATTACTCCTTCCCGGTTCGGCTGTTGGCCCTGCATTTCCGCAACCATTTGGTGCTTATCGGATTGTGGGTGCTGTTGGTGCTGCTGATGACCGGGACGGTGGGCCGGTTTTTTGGGATGCACTATTTGATGCTGACACCAGAGTATAGAGGTCAAGTCGATTTTTGGAGTTTTTTCATCACCGGGGCTGCATTTGGGGCATTCGGGATGATTTGGAACTTGACTACTTACTTGCTCACGGCCAGCCGTTTTCCTTTTCTGGCTACGCTGGAAGCGCCGTTCACGAAGTTTTCTTTGAACAACAGCGTCATCCCGCTGGCATTTTTCATGACATTCCTGTTTGCTTCCACGTTATTTCAATGGCACGATGAACTGACAAAAACTGCGGAGGTGGTGTGGAATATCACCGGATTTTTGGCTGGGGTGGCGACATTGGTGAGCGTGCTGGCGGCCTATCTTTATTTTACCAATAAAGACATTGGCGCGTTTTTGCGGCCCGGCGAATTTATCCCCGCGCCCGGCGGCAGGTTGCTCGTGCCAGACCAGCGCCTGCCCACCATCCGGGAAATTCGGGAAGGAGCCACACGCTGGCGGGTGGATACTTATCTGACCGAGCGCCTGCGCCCCCGGCTCGTGCGCAGCGTGGCGCACTACAACCCCAAAATGCTCGCGCAGGTGTTCCGGCAAAATCACTCCAATGCCGTTGTAGTGCAGGTGGTGATGCTTGTGATGCTGATGGCGCAGGGGATTTTTATGGACAGCGAATGGGTGCGAATCCCGACCGGGGCCACGGTTTTTATATTGGCCAGCATCGTCATGTCCATGTTTGGTGCCATCACATTTTGGTTTCGCAAATGGGGTACTTTGGTATTTATCGGACTGCTGCTCGCGGTGAATTATATCACCGGGTTGGGATTCTTCAACTACCGAAACCGCGCCTACGGCATTGATTATGAGCAGGAAAACCGCGCAACATACTCTTATCAGGCGTTGGAAAAAATGTGCTCGCCGGAGAATCTCCAGCGCGATAAGGTCGCTACCTTGCAAATCCTGAACAAATGGCTGGCGAAAAACCGTACCCCCTCGAAGCCGAAGCCCAAAATCATTTTCATCTGCGTCAGTGGCGGAGGTATGCGCTCCACGCTCTGGACCATGCAAACGATGCAACAGGCCGACCGCGCCACTGGCGGAAAACTGTTGCGCCAATCGGCACTCATCACCGGCGCATCGGGCGGGATATTGGGCGCAGCCTATATGCGCGAGATTTATCTGCGCCAGCAGGAGGGCGAGCCGGTGTCCGTCTATGATTCCACTTTTACGGACGATGTGGGCAAAGATTTGCTCAACCCAGTGACCTTCGCCATTGTGTCCAACGACTTGTTCTACCCCGTTTCCACGTTCCAATCGGGCAATTTTATTTATCGAAAAGACAGAGGCTATCTTTTTGAAAACCAACTGAATGAGAACTGCCGGGGCTTTTTTTCCAAACGGCTTGCAGACTACCGCCGCCCGGAAAAAGATGCTGCCATCCCCATGATGGTGGTGTCGCCTTTTGTGCTGAACGACGCCCGCCGGATGCTCATCAGCCCGCAGGGGGTTTCTTATTTGATGAAACCGCACAACGTCGGTCGCCTCACCGCGCAATTGGAAATAGACGGTGCGGACTTCGGCAAACTTTTCGCCCGCCAACAAGCCGATAGTCTCGCCTTCACCACTGCCCTGCGCATGAACTGCACCTACCCGTTCATTCTGCCCAACGTGTGGCTGCCCACCGACCCGTCTATTGAGGGGATGGACGCCGGTTTCCGTGACAACTACGGTGTCACGCTGGCCACCCGTTTCATCCATACTTTTCGCGATTGGATTACGGAAAACACAGGCGGCGTGGTCATTGTACAAATTCGTTGCTGGCAAAAATTCGAGCCTATTGCCAAAAGCGACACAAAAGGCATCATCCACAGCCTGCTCAATCCCTTCAGCGCGGCGGCCAACCTGACTTCCATGCAGGATTACGACCAAGACAATACCCTCTCCCTGCTCGACGATGTGTTGGGGAAAAACAAATTGGAGGTGATTCGTTTTCTCTATCGCCCGGTGCGCAAGGAAAACGAGGCATCCATGAGCCTGCACCTCAGCACCCGCGAAAAAATTGACCTGCTCCGGGCTTTCTATGCCCCTGAAAATCAGGCGAGTTTGGCGGCGTTGAAGCAGGTTTTGGGGAAATAATGCTTACGGAGCCAAACAAAAATGCGGAAGCGCAGAGCGGATAAAACCCAATCTCTGCGCCTCTGCGGTGAAGTCAAATTTTTGTTCCAAAAACCGTTTTCAGACCTCAATTCAGCCTTTCCCAAATCCCCGCAATCCCCTGCCCGCCGCCGACACAGGCCGTCACCATGCCGTACCGCTGGTTGCTGCGGCGCATTTCGTTCAAAATTTGAACCGACAGTTTAGCCCCCGTGCAGCCCAGCGGGTGGCCGAGCGCGATGGCGCCGCCGTTCACGTTCACGATGTCGGGGTTCAGCCCGGCCTCGCGGATGACCGCCAACGCCTGTGCGCCAAAGGCCTCGTTGAGCTCGATGGCCTCGATGTCGCCGAGTTTCATGCCAGCTTGTTTCAGGACCTTCGGAATCGCCGCGACAGGCCCGATGCCCATATAAATTGGCTCTACACCCGCGACTGCGCAGGCGGCCAGTCGCGCAATAGGTTGCAAACCAAGTGATTTCATCATTTCTTCCGACATCACGAGTACGAACGCCGCGCCGTCGGAAGTCTGCGAGGAATTGCCCGCCGTCACCACGCCGCCCTGCGCAAAAGCCGGACGCAACTTGGCCAGACCTTCGAGCGAAGTATCGCGGCGCACCCCTTCGTCGGTGTCCACGATGTGGACGGTTTCTTTGCGTTTGTCATTTTCGACCCAAACTTCCGGCACACTCACCGGCACGATTTCGTCTTTGAATTTGCCCCCGTCAATCGCAGCAGCGGCGCGTTGGTGACTCCGCACCGAGAACGCGTCGGCATCCTCGCGGCTGATATTCCACTTTTCCGACACCGCCTCGGCAGTGAGGCCCATGCCCACGAGATAGTCGGGCGTGTTGGCGGCGATGTTGTAGTTGGGTGCGAGTTTGTAGCCCGTCATCGGGATAAACGACATACTCTCTGCGCCGCCCGCGACGTAGCAATGTCCCATGCCCGCCCGGATTTTGGCGACGGCGATGCTGATGGTTTCGAGACCGGAGGCGCAGTAGCGGTTGACCGTCATGCCCGGCACGTCTTTGCCAAGGGCGCGATTGGAGATGAGGCGGCCGATTTGTAGCCCCTGCTCGCCCTCTGGGTTGGCGCAGCCGACGATGCAGTCGTCCACGATTTTGGGGTCGAGTTGCGGCACGGAGGCCAGCAGGTGTTTGATGACATCTACGGCGAGGTCGTCGGAGCGGTATGCTTTGAAACCGCCTTTACCGGCCTTGCCCACTGCGGAGCGGTATCCGGCGATGATATATGCTTCTTGCATTTTGGTGATTAGTTGAATGGTGACTGGTTGATGGGTTGCTGGTTTCGTGGTTGCGGCCTACTGCTACTGCTTACTGCCCACTGAGGTAGCATCCTTGAACAAACAGCCGCAAATGTAAGAAGTTGTCGAGGGAATATTTTTTTGTAAAAAACGCACTCTGCTGTGTCATACATGGCTTTTTTTGCAAAAATCTAAAGCGCGTATTTTTAGGGGAAAGCATTTTAAAATTTCTAATCCGGGGTGGTCACACTCAGCATTTTTTCAATAAAAATTAAATGCTCGCCAAGAGAAAAAAGCATAAAATTTCTCGCGTTTCTTTGGTGCTCATATTTTAAACTTCAACCCTATGCGTTTGTTCATTTTTATCACTTGTTGCCTGTTTACGAGCGCCCTTCGGGGACAAAATGTAAACGTCGCCTTTCAATCCAAAACAACCTACACAGGCCAGCCCCTTTCCAATATTTGGGGATATGCTGCCGGAGGCCACGAATACGCGCTGGTAGGTGCAAGAAATGGCATGATTGTCATGGATGTCACCAACCCCGCAGCACCTGTCCAGATTGTGCAAATTGCGGGGCCAGCCAGCCAGTGGCGCGAAATCAAAACCTACCAGAACTATGCTTACATAGCCACAGAAGGTGGCGGTGGGCTTCAGATAGTGGATTTGTCGCCGCTCCCAAGTGCCTCTTTGCCTCTGTACACTTACACGGGCGGCGGCACTACCCCGGCCACGTTGAGCACCATTCACGCTTTGCAAGTGGACGAAGCCAAAGGTTATCTTTACCTGTACGGCTCCAATTTGGTGGGGGGCCGTGCGTGTGTTTTCGACCTTAATGTGAACCCGACGGCTCCTATTTACAAAGGGTATTACAACCCAGTAGGGTATGCACACGATGGTTATGTGAACAACGACACGATGTACGCCGCCCACATCTATGCCGGGCAGGTATCTATCGTGGATATGACCAACAAAACCGGCGCGAACAACCAGATTGGCGTCACCCTGACAGCGCCTATTTCTACGCCTTTGCTTTTTTCGCACAATAGTTGGCGTTATGGGAACACATTGTTCACGACGGACGAGAAGGCTAACTCGACGCTCACTTCATACGATATCAGCGATTTGTCCGATGTTAAACTATTGGACCAAATCCAGAGCAACCCCGGCACCAATTCCATTGTGCACAATACTTACATCAGAAACGGCTACGCCATTACGTCTTGGTATGTAGATGGGTTTACCATTGTGGACGTGAACCGCCCAGCCAACATGGTGCAGGTAGGAAATTATGACACTTATACCAACACAGGGACAGGATTCAACGGCGCATGGGGTGTATATCCCTTCTTGCCTTCTGGCAATATCCTGATATCAAATATTAGCGGCACCAGCACCTCGGACGGGGAGATGTTTGTACTGACACCCACTTTTCAGCGTGGTTGTTATATCGAAGGTATAATCACAGATGCAGTCACCGGATTTCCAATTCCAAACGCTAACGCAGAACTGTTGAGCACTACGACCACTAATAACACCAATATGTTGGGTGCTTATAAAATGGGCCAATTGCAAAGCGGAACCTATACTTTCAGAGTGTCAAAAACTGGGTATAACCCATACACACAGTCTATTACGATTTCAAATGGCGTTTTGACCACTGTCAATGCCGCGCTGACACCCGTGGCGGGGTGCACCTATGTGACACACAACAGTCAAAACTTCGAATCATCTTGGGGCATTTGGACAGATGGAGGTACCGACTGCGCCCGCATCAGCAATGCAACGTACGCCAACTCTGTCCCGTACAGCATTCAACTGCGCGACAATACAAACAGCTCTGTCATGACGACTACCTCGCAAAACTGTGCCGCGTACACCGAAATGAAAGTGAGTTTCTCCTACATCACGGTCAGTTTTGACAATTCAAATGAAGATTTTTGGCTTCAAATTTCCACCAATGGCGGTTCGACCTATACCACCGTAGCCGATTACAACTTTGGCACTCAATTCACCAATGGGATCAGGCAAAACGTGACCGTTACGATACCGGGGCCGTTCACCTCCAACACCCGTTTCCGATTCCGCTGCGACGCCTCTGCCGACGACGACCAAGTTTACATTGACGATGTGGTGATTACCGGCTGCCAGCCAAGCCTGTTTGCCGACGGCGGCGACGCGAGCGTCCTTACCGGAGCATTTGAAGCACCCGAACAATCGGCTTCGGATATTTTTGACATCAAAACCGGCCCCAACCCCGCATCTGATTTCTACATGGTGCAGTTCATGGCCCAAGCCGATGTGCGCCTGGATTATGCCATCATGGATATGACTGGCCGCGCGGTGTTGCAAAATCGGTACAATTGCCATGAAGGTCACAACCAATTGAGCATAGAACTGAAAGAGTTGTCCAAAGGCGCATACATCCTGCACCTCAAAACTGTGAACGGGCGGTTTGCGCAAAAACTGATTGTATCAAAATAGAGTCGGCTTTGATTTGCTAGATTGCTTATTACACTGGAGCCACGTTGTGCGTGGCTCCAGTGTTGTTATAGGAGTAGCGAAAGACGTTTTAATCCTTCCAAAGAAGAGGCTATTTTTGCAGCACATCAAAAATGCCGGATTTTCATCTTTCACCACTGTAAAAAAACAAATCAAATGGAACCTGTCTCCACCACCGCCATGATTGGCACCGTCGCCGGTTATTTGGCCAAAACCCTGAAAGACAACAAATCCATCCAAGATTTTTTCAAGGACTTCACCGATGCCGCCGTCGCGTGGATTCGGCCTGTTTTTCTACAAGAAGACGAAACACCGAAAGAGGTGCTGGCAAATTTGCAACAAAACCCCGACAGCCAGCCCCGGCAAGATGCCGTGAAAAACGCGCTCGCCATCGAACTCGAAAACAACCCGCAGGCGGAGCAATTCTTGAAAGAAATGGCCGAGAGCATCCAACAAAAGCACCCCGGCGCGTTCAACATTGACAACCGGGGCGCAAATATCGGCCAGCAAAACATAGGCTCGACGGTGACGAACACGAATACAATTTTCAACAACCAATAAGCAGCGTTCTGCCAACGTAGTCAGGCGGTGACTTCTACGGTTTTCCCCCGAAAACAAATAACCGTGTCATGCAGAGCGCAGCGAAGTATCTGAGGGCGAAGCCCGAAGTAGAGTGTTCTCTCAGATTTCTCGCTTCGCTCGAAATGACACGCCTTTAGAACATCACTCTGTAGAGTGAAACTGTACAAGTCACCACCTGACGCACAAGCGCAAAAACCATTTCTGCCATGCCAGATGTCAATAACCCAAACGCAATCTTAGGCCAGCAAAACATCGGCGGAGTCGTGTACAATATGTACGCCAACCGCATGACACGCCGCCAACTCACCCCCGCCACCGCCTCCGTGCCGCCCACATTCTTGGGGCGAGAGCAGGAATTGGACGACATCCGGGCGCTGCTGACCCAGCGCAATACCATCGCCCTCGTCAACAGCGAGGGCGGCATGGGCAAAACCACCCTCGCCGCCCGGTATTGGGAAAAATACCAGCACGAGTACAAACACCTCGCTTGGCTTTTTTGCGAAAAAGGCATCCTCAATGCCATGCGCGACCATCTGCCGCAGCCGCTCGAACTGGTGGACGCCATGAACCAATGCGCCGACGACCCCGACAAACAGGCCGAAATCATAAAAACCGCGCTGGCCAACCTCGAAAAAGACTGTCTGCTGGTGTTCGACAACGCCAACGAACCCGACCACATCCACGGCTTCCTGCAATACATGAACGGCTTGGGCTGGCACGTCCTCATCACCTCCCGATGCTCCAAAGTGATGCCTGACGCAGGCAGCGAGTACCCCATCACGCACCTGCCGCCCCATTTGGCAAAAGAACTTTTCAGAAAAAACTACGAAGAGGACGGCCCGGAGTTCGATGCCCTGCTCGACCGCTTTTTGAACGCTGTGGGCTACAACACCCTCTGCACGGAGATTTTCAGCAAAAACCTCCGCGAGGGCGCAGGGTGGGGGCTGACTTTTGAAAAACTGCTCGAAAAGTTGGAAAAAAACGGGCTGTTTCTGGGCGACGACAGTTTTGAAATCCAAACCGACTATGCCCTCAACGTCAAAAAAGAGACCGTTAAATCCACCGACCAAATCATCGAAGCCCTGTACAACGTCGCCGATTTGCAGCAGCGCAGCCCCGAACTGCACGACCTGTTGCTGCAATTTGCCCTGCTGCCCGCCGAAAACCATGCCCCGACCCTGCTGCTCGAACTGTTTTCCCCCGAAAACAAAACCGAACTCAAACGCCAGTTGGACCGCCTCGCCCAAAAAGGCTGGCTCAGCACCGACACCAAAACCTACCGCATCAGCCCGGTGGTGCAAAAAATAGTGCTGCAAAAAAACGCCGCCCGCCTCTGGGCACTGGGCGAGCCGATGGTGTCAACACTGCACACCATTTTTGAAACCGAAGGCTACCACCCCAAAAACATCGCCACCGCCGCGCCTTTTGCCGCCTTCGTGTTTGATCTGGTGGAACACCTGAACACTGCCAACGAGGTTTTATCTGTGCTGTACGACCGATTGTGGTACTACTACACCGCCACCGGCAACCTCGCCAAAGCATTGGACACGGCTGACCGGATGCGGATGTTTTGCGAAAAATTCGACTTCAAAAACAACTTGGCCGTTTCTTACAACAAACTTGGTGAGACACACTCTACACTGGGCAACTTGCCGCAGGCTTTGACTTTTTTTGAACAGTGCAATCAGTTGGAAAAAGAATTGCACGAAGCCGAACCTCAAAACGTGGAGTTCAAAAACAGTTTGGCCATTTCTTACTCCAAACTCGGCGATACGCACACCGCGTTGGGCAATTTGCTGCGGGCTTTGACATTTTTTGAACAATACAACGGGTTGGCAAAAGAATTGCACGAAGTCGAACCTCAAAACGTGGAGTTCAAAAACAGTTTGGCCATTTCTTGCCAATATCTCGGAATCACGCACACTGCGCTGGGCAATTTGCCGCAGGCTTTGACTTTTTTTGAACAATACAACGGGTTGGAAAAAGAACTCCACGAAGCCTATCCGCAAAACGTGTCCTTCAAAAACGGCTTGGCCATTTCGTGCCAATATCTTGGAAATACGCACACTGCGCTGAGCAATTTGCCGCAGGCCTTGACTTTTTTTGAGCAGTACAACGGGTTGGAAAAAGAACTCCACGAAGCCTATCCGCAAAACGTATCCTTCAAAAACGGCTTGGCCATTTCGTGCCAATATCTTGGAAATACGCACACTGCGCTGAGCAATTTGCCGCAGGCCTTGACTTTTTTTGAGCAGTACAACGGGTTGGAAAAAGAACTCCACGAAGCCTATCCGCAAAACGTGTCGTTCAAAAACAGTTTGGCCATTTCGTACTCCAAACTCGGCACGTTTTACAGAGATAAAGGCGACAAAGCAAAGGCGCGGGAATATCTCCAACAATGTTTTACCCTCCTAGAGGAGTTGTCGGGAGCATATCCCGCGTATGTCCAATTCCGAAAGAATTTTGATTGGGCGAAAAGGGCGCTGGAGGGTTTGTAGTCTCAGTTTTTGTCATTCCCGCAGGGAATCTGCCCAACACACGTTTTTCGGATGATGCGAAAAAGCCCGGCTTGGGTAGATTCCCTGCGGGAATGACAAAGAAAAAACCCTGCGGGAATGACAAAAAACGCGGGAATGACAAAAAAAAATCACAACACCGAATCCTCCACGAACGGCAACTGCTCCGGGTAGTCCGTCGTGAAATGCAGCCCCCGGCTCTCGCGGCGGTGCGAGGCCGAGCGGGTGATGAGGTAGGCGATGGTGATGAGGTTGCGGAGTTCCATCAGTTGCGGGCTGACTGCCGTGGTTTTGTAAAGTTCCTCCGTTTCCTCATAGAGTAGGAACAGCCGGTCGAGGGCGCGTTTGAGGCGCACATTGGAGCGCACGATGCCGACGTAGTACGACATGATTTCTTTCAACTCCTTCATACTCTGCGTGATAAGCACCATCTCCTGTGGGTCGGTGGTGCCTTCGGCGTTCCAGTCGGGTATGTTTTCCTGAAAATCCCAGCCGTCCAATTTGTCCTGAATATCGAGGAAAATCCGGTGCGCAAACACCATCGCTTCAAGCAGGGAATTGGACGCGAGGCGATTCGCGCCATGCAGCCCCGTGCTGCTACATTCGCCCGCCGCGTAGAGCCGCCCGATGCTGCTGCGCCCGTGCTCGTCCACCATGATGCCGCCGCACATATAGTGGCAGGCCGGCACCACGGGAATCATGTCCTTCATCGGGTCAATACCGATGCTTTTGCACTTTTCATAGATGGTCGGGAAGTGCGCCAAAAAGTCCTCTTTGTTGAGGTGGCGGCAGTCGAGGTACATACAATCGGTACCGCGTTTTTTCATTTCGGAGTCAATGGCACGCGCCACGATGTCGCGCGGGGCGAGCGAGCCGCGTTCGTCATAATGTTGCATAAATTCTTCTCCTTCAGCGGTTTTCAAGATGCCGCCAAACCCGCGCACGGCTTCGGACACGAGGAAAGAGGGGTTTTCGCCCGCCGGGTTGTAGAGCGAAGTCGGGTGGAATTGCATGAACTCCATGCTTTCCACGCGGCCTTTTGCGCGGTAGGTCATGGCCACGCCGTCGCCGGTGGCGATGACGGGGTTGGTGGTGGCTTTATAAACTTGTCCCGCGCCGCCCGTGCAAAGGATGGTGACCCGCGAGAGGATGGTGTCAATCTCGCCGTTTTGTTTGTTCAAGGCGTAGCAGCCGTAACACTCGATGCCGGGCGTGACGCGGATGACCATGCGCCCCAGATGGTGCTGGGTGATGAGGTCAAGCGCGAAATAGTGTTCCAGCACTTTGATGTTGGGATATTTGGCGGCTTCCTCCATGAGCGTGCGCTGCATTTCCCAACCGGTGAGGTCTTTGTAATGCAAAATGCGGTGTTCGGAGTGGCCGCCTTCGCGGGCGAGGTCGTATTCCGCGGAGTTTTTTTCTTTATCAAAACGCGCACCCCATTCGATGATTTCTTGTACTCGCGCTGGGCCTTCTTCTATCACAATGCGCACGATATTTTCTTTGCAAAGGCCGTCGCCCGCGTCCAAGGTATCGGCGATGTGTTTTTCAAAATTGTCTTTTTCGTCGTCCCAAACTGCTGCTACGCCACCTTGCGCGTAGCGGGTGTTGCTCTCGCCTTCGTTGGTTTTTGTCAGGACAAGTATTTGACGGTCAGGAAATTGTTTGGCAGTCTTGATAGAAAAGGTCAATCCGGCGATGCCGGAGCCGAGGACGAGGATGTCGGTTTGGATGCGAGCCATTTTTACGGTTGAGGGTAGAAGGTTGAGGGTTGGGGCAAAAATATGTCGCCGGGTGAAAAACAGCGATGGGGCGACTTTGTTGGAAGCCGCCCCATCGTCAGGAACAAATTTGCGGGTGGTGCCGGTCAGGGAAACATATAAGAACCCGTGAGCGAAACGCCCCAATTGCGTGCGCCGATATCGCCGTCGCCATAGAAAAACCCGGTGTAAAATGAGTTCAGGCTTTGTTGGAAGCGGACGTGGATGCCGAGATTGCCGAGGTCAATGCCAGTGCCGATGTGCCAGCCAAACTCGCTATTTTCAAATTCATCGTCGTTTTCAAGTTCCACATCGTTGATTTTGAGCTTTTTAGAAACGAGGTAAGAACCCTGCACTCCGGCGTGTATGTCGAGAAAGAATGGCAAATCAAAATCCAGCGAAATGGGCAATTCGACGTAGTTCAATGCAAAACTGTATGTGTCCGTACCCGGCACCAATTCTTTGGGCAAATTGAGCGACGCCCCTTTCATGTTGAACAGCAATTCCGGGCGAACGGAGACGAAGAGTTTGCGGGAGATTTTGAGCGGGACTTTGAGAAATCCACCGCCCACGACTCCGACTTTGCCTTTGTCTCTTTCGATATTGCCCAAGTTGTTCACGCTGGCAAAGTTGACACCCCCTTTCAGCCCCCACCTGACTTCTCCGAAATTGGATTGGGCGAATACTGGCAAGAGGCACAGCATGAAAAATGTGACGACCAGAAATTGCTTTGTTGTTCTCATGGCAAAAGTTTTGGTGAAAGGTATGTGACAAAACTACTTGTCTTCTGCCACTTCTTCTGTGGTATCTTCTGCGGCGGTGTCGCCAGTTTCTACTTTCTTTTTGCTGCCCCCAGGATGTCCCGTAAAGTGTTTCAACATGATAACCTCGCGTTGTGTCAGTTCGCGGAACGAACCGCGCGGGAGGTCTTTTTTCGTCAGCCCAGCAAAATAGAAACGGTCGAGTTTGAAAATCTCGTAGCCAAGTGCCTCGAACAGCCGCCGCACCACACGGTTGCGCCCGGAAGAGATTTCGAGTTCCACGATGTCGCGTTCTGGATGGTCTTCAGAGAAGCGAATCCAGTTCACCTCCATCAGCCCGTCTTCTAATTCCACGCCGCGTTCGATGTGTTCCAAATCCTTCTCGGACAATGGCCTGCGCAAACCAACACGGTATTGTTTCTGGACATTGTAACTGGGATGCGAGAGTTTTTGCGCCAAATCGCCGTCGTTGGTGAGCAACAACAACCCGGTGGTGTCGCGGTCAAGGCGACCGACGGGGTACACGCGCTCGGGAAAACCGGGGTCAACAATATCCAGCACAGTGGGGCGGCCACGGTCGTCGTCGGTGGTTGTGATGACGTTTTTGGGTTTGTTGAGCAGCACATACACGAGGCGCTCCTGCACGGTGGCGAGTTTGCCGTCGCATATCACGATGTCGCCCGGCTGGATGCGATAGTAAGGCTCAAGTTTTATTTCACCGTTCACCGTTACCTTGCTCTGCTCGATGAATTCGACGGCTTTTCGGCGCGACGATACGCCGCAATGCGCGAGGTATTTGTTGAGGGGCATCCCTTCGCCACTGGGCAGTTTGGGCTTGGGTTTTTTCTCTATGAAAAAATCGTCTTTTTTGCGGAAAGGTTTTTTGCCAAAGCCGCCGCCACCTTTGTTAAA